>JBBQSN010000037.1:0-24408 GCA_038213835.1 Actinomycetales bacterium | reverse complement strand
CTGCCTGGCCTGGTCGCGGCTCGGGCGCCGGACCAGCACGCCGTGCACCGACGCACCGAGCCGGACCAGCAGCAGCCCGATCGCCAGCAGAACCAGCACGGTGAGCGCCGCGGGCAGCACGGCTCCGCTCACGGCGTCCAGCGCGCGGTCGGAGACCAGGGTGGTCGGGGTGCGGTCCAGCACGTCGACCAGGACCTGCTGGTCGACCACCAGCAGCGCCCACAGCGCGGTGACCGCCATGGCTCCCCGCAGCCACCAGCGTCCCCCGGGCAGGGTGCGCACGACCTCGACGACCCACGCCAGCACCTGCGCGGCGGCCGTGGACACGAACGCCCATGCCCAGGTGACGCCGACCGCGAGCAGCACCGCACCGGTCGCGGCGGGGCTCAGCGAGCCGTCCGGGAGCACGGCGCCCGGCACGGACGAGGCAGTGACGCCCGCCCCCGCCCCGGTGACCAGGCTGAGGCCGAGCACCTGCAGCAGCCAGGCCAGGTTGAGCGGGGCCAGCAGCAGCGCCCCGAGGTGCTCGGTGGCCGGCGCCAGCGGGTAGGCCACGAGCTGGTTGCGGGGCACCACCTCGCGGCCACCGGCCGACGCCACGGCGGCCGTGACCAGCCCGAGCAGCAGCAGCAGGTAGGCGCCGGCGAGCAGCTCGGTGCTCTGCGAGCGGACGTCGGGCGAGAGCCGGTAGGCCGTCCCGGCGGCCGCGACGGCGAGCAACGGGCCCAGGCCGAGCGCGCCGGCCATCGTCAGCAGGGCCAGCACCCGGGTCACCGGCGCGGTCATGGACCAGCGCAGGCCGACCAGCTGCCAGACCTGGCGGACCGGTGTCACCGCAGCAGCTCGCGGTACCGGGCAGCACCCTGCTCGCCCGTGAGCTCGCCGGCCGGGAGCGAGGCGACCTCCTGCCCGCCGCGCAGCACGATCGCACCCTCGCAGCACCGCACCGCGAGGTCGAGCAGGTGGGTGGAGACCAGCACGGCCGCGCCGCCCTCGCGGGCCTCGCGGACGAGGTCGAGGGTGGCGTCGACGCCGAGCGGGTCCACACCGTCGAAGGGCTCGTCCAGCAGCAGCACCTGCGGGTGGTGGAAGCCGGCCAGCAGCACCGAGAGCCGGCGCGACATGCCGTGGCTGAAGCCCGCGCACACCCGGTGCGCGGCGTCACCGAGGTCGAAGCGCTCGAGCAGGTCGCGGGCGCGGTCCTGCCAGTGCGGTCCCGTACCCCGCATCCGCGCGGCCAGCTGCAGGTGCTCCCACGGTGTGGCGCGCGGCACGAGGCCGCCGACGTCCGGGCAGTAGCCCGTGATCCGCTTCGCCTCGAGCGGGTGCCGCACGGCGTCGACGCCGGCGAGGTGCACCGAGCCTGACGAGGCCGGCAGCACGCCCGCCAGCACCTTGAGCGAGGTCGACTTCCCGGCGCCGTTGCGACCGATGAGCGCGACCGACCCGCCGGCGCCGACGCTCAGGTCGAGGCCCACGACGGCGGTGAGGTCGCCGAACACCACGCGCAGCCCGTGCACGCTGACCAGGGCGGCGGTGGTCGGCGCCTTCGCGGCGGTGGCCGAGGACGCGGGCGTGGCTGGGTGCACCGTCCCAGTCTCGCCGAGGAGGTGCGACGGCGCGGGGCGAACCTCCGGGTTCGTCCCTGCGGCCTCAGGCGTAGAGGCGCTCGACGGCGTCGGCGTAGTCGTCCATCACGACGTTCCGCTTCAGCTTCAGGCTGGGGGTCAGGTGGCCCGACTCGACCGTGAAGTCGATGTCGAGGACCTCGAACTTGCGGATCGACTCGGCCTTGGAGACGGCCTGGTTGGCGTCGTCGACGGCGCCCTGCAGCGCGGCCAGCACTGTGTCGTCCTTCGCGGCCTCGGCGGGGCTCATGGCGGGCAGGTCGTTGTTCGCCAGCCAGGCCGGGAGCATCTCGTCGTCGATGGTCAGCAGCGCCGCGATGAACGGCTTGGCGTCGCCGACCACGATGCACTGGCTCACCAGCGGGTGCGCCCGAAGCCGGTCCTCCAGCACGGCCGGCGCGACGTTCTTGCCGCCCGCGGTCACCAGGATCTCCTTCTTGCGCCCGGTGATCCGCAGGTAGCCGTCGGAGTCGAGCTCGCCGAGGTCGCCGGTGTGGAACCAGCCGTCGACGATGGCCTCGGAGGTGGCCTTCGGGTTGTTCCAGTAGGCGCGGAACACGTGCGGACCCTTGAGCAGGATCTCGCCGTCGTCACCGATCCGGGCCGAGTTTCCCGGCAGGGACGGGCCGACCGTGCCGATCTTGGTCTTCTCCGGGAGGTTGACCGAGTGCGGCGCGGTGGTCTCGGTGAGGCCGTAGCCCTCCAGCACGGTGAGCCCGATGCCGCGGAAGAAGTGGCCGAGCCGTTCGCCCAGCGGCGCGCCGCCGGAGACCGCGTACTCGGCCCGGCCACCCAGGGCCGCCCGCAGCTTGGGGTACACGAGCTTGTCGAAGAGGGCGTAGCGGGCCCTCAGCCCGAGCCCGCGGCTGCCGGTGTCGAGCGAGCGGCTGTACTCGATCGCCGTGTCGGCGGCCCGGCGGAAGATCGTGCCGCGCCCGCCGGCCTCGGCCTTCTGCTCGGCCGAGTTGTAGATCTTCTCGAACACCCGCGGGACGGCCAGCAGGAACGAGGGCTGGAAGGCCGCGAGGTCGGGCAGCAGGGTCTTGATGTCCCCGCTGTGGCCGAGGGTGGTCCCGCCCGCCATGCAGAGCACCTGGATGAAGCGTGCGAACACGTGCGCGAGCGGCAGGAACAGCAACGTGCTCGCACCATCGGCCGAGACGACCTGCCCGATCCGCTTCACGGTGTTCTCGGTGAGCACGACGAAGTTGCCGTGGGTGAGCTCGCAGCCCTTGGGGCGGCCCGTGGTGCCAGAGGTGTAGATGATCGTGGCGAGGTCGTCCAGGCCCGCGGCGCTGCGACGCTCCTCGAGCGCGGTGTCGGTGACCTCGGAGCCACCGGCCGCCAGGTCGTCGAGCGCACCGTCCTCGATCGTCCAGACGTGCTCCAGGCCGGGCACCTCGCCCCTGGCCCGCTCGACCGAGCCGCGGTGCCCCACGGTCTCGACCACGACGCCGACCGCCCCGGAGTCGCCGAGGATCCACTGCACCTGGTCGGCCGAGGAGGTCTCGTAGATCGGGACCGTGACGGCGCCCGCGAACCAGATGGCGGCGTCGGTGAGGGTCCACTCATAGCGCGTGCTCGACATCAGGCCGACCCGGTCGCCGGGGCCGACCCCGGCCGCGACCAGCCCCTTGGCCAGGGCCTGCACCTCGGCGAGGAAGTCGGCGGCCGTGACGTCCTGCCACTGCTCACCCACCTTGCGCCGGTAGACCACCAGGGCCGGCCGGTCGGTGGCGTTGCGGACGACGAAGTCGGTGATGTTGGCGGAGGCGTTGACCTCCACCAGCGCTGGCGTGTGACTCTCGCGCACTGGAGCTCCTGCGATCCGTGAGGTGGCGTCGGTCCTGGAACCCTACTTGTCGGTAAGCCCCAGGTCACGGGTGCTCACCCCTCTGCCGCAGCAGAGCCCGTGCAACCCCTGTCGGGGCGGGCTCGGCCACGGTGGGCCGGGGCCCGTGCTGGACCTCGTCGACGACACCTCCGTCGCCGCGGCCCCGGAGGTCGTCCCTCACGGACGAGCTCGAGGCGGTCTGCGACGCGCCGACCGGTCAAGGACCGGCCCCGGCGTGCCGAGAACCAGGACGATGACCGAGATGACGCACCAGGGCGGGCCGACGGCCGACGGTCCCGCCGACGTGTCCGCCGACGTGTCAGCGGGGACGTCGGAGGCGGGACCGCGCTGCCCGGAGTGCGGCGCGCTCCGCCCGCCCGCGGTCACCTGGTGCACCCAGTGCTACGCCCGGTTCGACGTCCCGCGGGCCGCCGTCCAGGAGCGGTCATCGGACGCCGCGGGCGCCGGCGTCGTCGAGCCGGACCTCGGGCCGTCGGCGCCGCTGCGCGCCGGTGCGTCGGCGGCGCCGGTCGCCCCCGAGGAGGTCGAGGCGCGCGCCCAGGAGCTGCTCGCGCGGCTGGCCCGCGAGGGTGCCGGCGACGAGCGGGTCCGGTCCTGGTCGGGCCTGGTGCAGGGCACGGGGCAGAAGACGGTCGCGATGGTCGTCGGCACGCTCGTGCTCACCGGGTTGCTGTTCGGGGCGATGGCCCTGCTCGGCGCCCTGCTCTGAGCGTCGCGGGGACCGACCCGGGCTCCGGCCCGGTGCCCGGTAGCCTTCGACGTGCACCCGCCTCCGGGTGACCGACCGCGCGCACCGTCCCCCGCAGGAGTCCACCCGATGGCCGAGTCCACCGAGTCCAGCACGACCGTCGACGCCGCACCGACGCAGGTGCTCGACGTCATCGCCGACCTGGGGTCATACCCCGAGTGGGTCGGCGGGGTGAAGGAGGTCGAGGTGCTCGCCCGCACCGCCGGACGGCCCTCGCGGGCGCGTTTCGTCGTCGACAACGGGCCGATCAAGGACACCTACGTCCTGGACTACACCTGGAAGGTCACCAAGGCCGGGACGGGCACCGTCTCCTGGTCGCTGGTCGAGGCCTCGGTCATCACCCGCCTCGACGGCTCCTACGAGCTGGCGACGCAGGGCACCGGCACGAGCGTCACGTACCGGCTCTCGGTCGACGTGAGGATCCCGATGCTGGGCATGCTCAAGCGCAAGGCCGAGCGGGTCATCATCGACACCGCGCTGAAGGGCCTGCGCAAGCGGGTCGAGGGCTGATCCCGTGCCTGACGCGGCACCGACCGCTCCGTGACGTCCGCGGTCTCCGCGCGCACCCTGTTGTTCACCGGCAAGGGCGGGGTGGGCAAGACCACCGTCGCAGCCGCGACGGCGGTGCACGGCGCCCGTCGCGGGCTGAAGACCCTCGTGCTGTCGACCGACCCGGCGCACTCCCTCGCCGACGCCCTCGCCTGGCCGCTCGGGGCCGAGCCGACCGAGGTCGAGCCGGGTCTGTTCGGGCTGCAGGTCGACCCCCGCGCCCGGCTCGAGACGCACTGGCGGCAGGTCCAGGAGCACCTGGTCGCCGCCCTCGACGAGCTGGGTGTCGACGCCGCCGCCGCCGAGGAGATGACCGTCCTGCCCGCCGCGGAGGAGGTGCTGGCGCTGCTCGAGCTGCGCGACCAGGTGCGCGACGGCGGCTGGGACGTCGTCGTCGTCGACTGCGCGCCGACCGCCGAGACGCTGCGGCTGCTCGCGCTGCCGGAGGCGTTGGCGCTGTATGCGTCCCGTGCGGTGCCGGTGGGGCGGCGGGTCGCCCGCGCGGTGCGGGCGGGCCTTGCCGGCGACGTCCGCGACCCCGTGATGGCCGCCCTGCACCGACTCGCCGGCGAGCTGGCCGAGGTGCGCACGGTGCTCACCGCTCCCACCACCGCCGTGCGGCTGGTGCTCACCCCCGACACGGTCGTGCTCGCCGAGGCGCGGCGCTCGCTGACGGCGCTGGCCCTGTACGGCTACCCGGTCGACGCCGCCGTCGTGAACCGGCTGGTACCCGACGGCCCCGACCCCTGGCGCGCGGCGCGTGCCGCGACGGAGCGCGAGGTGCTCGCCTCGGCGCGCGAGAGCTTCGGCACCGTCCCGCTCCTCGAGGTGCCGCACGCCGTGGCCGAGCCGGTGGGCACCGCCGCGCTCGCCGGGCTCGGCGACGACCTGTACCGCGAGCACGACCCGCTCGAGGTGGTCGCGGTCGAGCCGGTGCTGGACGTGGAACGCAGCGGCGAGGACTTCGTGCTGACGATGCGGCTGCCGCTGGCCGGGCGGGACGACCTGGACCTCTCTCGCCGGGGCGACGACCTGGTGCTCGCGGTCGGTGGCAGCCGCAGGGTGCTCACGCTGCCCAGCGCCCTGCGTCGGTGCCGGGTCGTCGGCGCCTCGCTGCGCGGTGGCCTGCTGCGGGTGCGGTTCGAACCCGACCCCGAGCTGTGGCGGCCGTTGTGAGCGCACCGCAGCCCGAGCCCGTCGGCAGCGTGCACGAGGAGACGGCGCGGCTGTTCGCGGCGCTCGAGGGGGCAGCGGCCGCCTGGTCGCGGGGGGACGGTGCGCCCCGGGAGCCGCAGGGCGGGTCTGTTGCCGACGGCGGGGACGGACACCTGCCCACGACCTGCGGGGCCTGCCCCCTGTGCCTGGCGCTGGACCGGCTCGGCCGCAGCCGACCCGAGGTGCTCGACCACCTCACCGACGCCGTCCAGGCCCTCGGGGCGGCGCTCGCGGCGGTGACCAGGCCCCCGGCGCCGGCGTCGGACGGCTCCGCGGAGCAGGGCGGGTCGAGCAGGTCGGGCGGATCGCGGCCGCGTACGGAGCGGATCGAGGTCACCGACTGATCCGGTCCTGCCCCCTGCCGCAGCCCGGTTCTCGTTCTGTCTGAACGCAAGTGCCAAGTCGTGGAAGCGCCGGAGCCACCTCCTGCAGGTGCGTACTAGTCTCGTCGCCGTGATCACTGTCGGCGTCGACATCGGTGGGACGAAGATCGCTGCGGCGGCCGTGGACGTCGATGGCGAGGTGGTCGCCCGGCTCCGGCGCGAGACGCCTGACGACCACGCCGACTCGATCCTCGCCACGGTGGCCGAGATGGTGCAGGAGCTGGCGGGTGAGCACGAGGTCGGTGCCGTCGGCGTGGCCGCCGCGGGCTTCGTCGACGCCGCTCGCGCGTGCGTGGTGTTCGCCCCCAACCTGCCCTGGCGCGACGAGCCGCTGCGCGACCTGCTGCAGGCCGAGGTCGACCTGCCGGTCGTGGTCGAGAACGACGCCAACGCCGCCGCCTGGGGCGAGTTCCGGTTCGGTGCCGGTCGCGAGGCCGACGACATGGTGCTCGTCACCATCGGCACCGGTGTGGGCGGCGGAGCGGTGAGCGACGGCGCCCTGCTGCGTGGCGGCTACGGCATGGCGGCCGAGATCGGCCACATGCGGGTGGTCCCCGGAGGGCTGCTCTGCGGCTGCGGGAACCGCGGCTGCTGGGAGCAGTACGGCTCCGGCACCGCCCTGAGCCGGCAGGCGCGCGAGCTGGTCGAGACCGACCCGCAGCGGGGTCGGGCGCTGCTGAGGCTGGCCGGCGGCACGGCCGACGACGTGACGGGCCAGATGGTCACCGAGGCCGCGCAGGCCGGCGATGGCGCCGCGGTCGAGCTGATCACCGAGTTCGGCACCGAGTTCGGCGAGACGCTGGCCAGCCTGGTCGCCGTCCTGGACCCCGAGCTCGTCGTGATCGGGGGTGGGGCGAGCCAGGCGGGCGAGCTGCTGCTGCAACCGATCCGGCACGGCTTCGCCTCCGAGCTGATGGGTCGTGGGCACCGCCCCCAGGCCCCGGTGATGGCGGCCCGGCTCGGCAACGAGGCCGGCATGGTCGGCGCGGCCGACCTGGCCCGCGACGTCCTGCCCGGCGCGTCGGGGGCCACCTCTCGGTGAGCGGGGGCCCGCTGGCGGTCGGGGTCGACATCGGGGGGACCAAGGTCGTCGCCGGTCTCGTCGACACCGACGGCACCATCGTCGCCACGCGACGCCGCAGCACGCCGGGTCGCGACGTCGCCGCGGTCGAGGACACCATCACCGAGATCGTCACCGAGCTGCTGCACGAGGCGGGCGACCGCGAGGTGGTGGGGGTCGGCGTCGGGGCTGCTGGGTTCGTCGACGCCGACCGTGAGCTGGTGATGTTCTCGCCGCACCTGGCCTGGCGCCGGGAGCCGTTGCGCAAAGCATTGTCCGACAGACTGTCTCGCGACATCCTCATCGATAACGACGCGAACGGTGCGGCCTGGGCCGAGTGGCGCTTCGGTGCCGGCCGGGGCGAGTCGCGCCTGGTCTGCATCACCCTCGGGACCGGCATCGGCGGCGGGCTGGTCATCCAGGGCCGACTCGAACGGGGGCGGTTCGGCATGGCGGGGGAGTTCGGCCACATGGTGCTCGTGCCCGGCGGACTGCGCTGCGAGTGCGGGAACCGCGGGTGCTGGGAGCAGTACGCCTCCGGCAACGCCCTCGGTCGTGAGGGACGCGAGCTGGCCGGGGCCGGTTCGCCGGTCGCCACCGAGCTGCTCGCCCGGGCGGGGGGTGACCCTGCCGCGATCGTCGGGTCGGTGGTGACCGCCGCGGCCCGCGCCGGTGACCCGGCGGCGGTCGACCTGTTTCGCGAGGTGGGCCACTGGCTCGGCCTCGGCATCGCGAACCTGGCCGCCGCCCTCGACCCCGGCACGGTCGTCGTCGGGGGAGGGGTGAGCGAGGCCGGTGAGCTGCTGCTGAAGCCGGCGCGAGAAGCCTTCTCCCACAACCTGACCGGTCGGGGATACCGACCCCAGGCCCGACTGGTCGAGGCAGAGCTCGGTCCGCTCGCCGGCCTGGTGGGCATGGCCGACCTGGCCCGGCACATGGGGGGCGACGGCCTGTGAGCGCGCCCGGGCAGGTGCTGCGGGTGATGACGTGGAACGTCCGCGACCTGCTCGGTGACCCGTTCGCCCTCACCCGGGTGCTGCGGGCCGCTGACGCCGACGTCGTGTGCCTGCAGGAGGGTGCGCGGTGGCCGGGCTCGCGCAACCGGCTCTCGCGGCTGGCCGGTCGGGCGGGACTGTTCTTCGTCGACGGCGGACGCGCCTCCGCCGGGACCGCCGTGCTGGTCAGCCTGCGCACCGAGGTGCGTGACGCCGTGGCCGCGCGACTGCCCGTGCAGGGGTGGCGCACCCGGCCGCGCGGGTACGTCCGGGCCCGGGTCCGGTTGGTGGGCAGCGTTCCGGTGCAGGTGATCTGCCTGCACCTCGGCCTGGACCCCGACGAGCGCAGCCGCCACGTCGGCCTCGTGCTCGACGACCTGCCACCGCCTCTGACCGACGTCCCGGGGGCGGTCCCCGTGCTCTTCGCCGGCGACCTCAACGAGCGGCCGGACGGCCCGTCCTGGACCGCACTGCGCTCGCGCGCTGTCGACCCGGGAGCGGACGCACCGCCCACCTTCCGCTCCGACCGGCCACGGCACCGGATCGACGCCGTGCTCGTCGACCCGGCGCTCGGGGTGCGCTCCTACGGCTTCCCCACCGGCGTCGACGAGGCCGACGTCGTGGCCGCGAGCGACCACCGTCCGGTGCTGGCCGAGGTCGTCCTGCCGTCCTCGGCCCGGACGCCTCGTTGACGACTCGGAGCGGTCGTCGACGAGGCGTGCAGGGCCTCATGAACGATGCCTGCACCCGGGTCAGGGCCGGGGGCGGTCCGGCACGAGCTCGTCGGCGAGCTGCTCGAGGAACAGGCCGATGTCGGTGACCACGCCACGGGCCTGGGACGAGCCGCGGTCGGCGAGCTTGACCACCGTGGCGGGATTGATGTCGACGCAGACCAACGGCACCGAGGCGGGCAGCAGGTTCCCGGTGGCCACCGAGTGCAGCATCGTCGCGACCATGATCGCGAAGCCGACGCCGTCCAGCTGGCCGCGCATCGCTCGCTGGCCGTCGATCACGTCGGTGATGACGTCCGGGAGGGGGCCGTCGTCGCGCACCGAGCCGACCAGGACGAAGTCCTTGCCCTCGGTGACCAGCGCGTGCATGACGCCGGACGTGATGACGCCCTGCTCCACCGCGGCGGCGATGGAGCCGGCGCGGCGCACCAGGTTGATCGCGCGGATGTGGTGCTCGTGCCCGTGCTCGACGCCCTGCCCGCGGGACAGGTCGACGCCGAGCGAGGTGCCGAAGATCGACGACTCGATGTCGTGGGTGGCGATCGCGTTGCCGCCGAAGAGCACGTCGACGTAGCCGGCGCGCACCAGCGCGACCATCGCGGGTGCGGCGCCGGTGTGCACGACCGCGGGGCCTCCGACCCACAGGATCCGTTGTCCCGCAGCCTTGGTCACTCGCATCTCCTCGGCGATCTGGCGCACGAGCAGGGCCTGCGGCTTCTCCGACGACACCTCGGAGTTCATGAACTCGAAGACCTGGTCGTCGGCGGTGGGCGCCACGATCGCACGCACGACACGCACGCCCGACGGTCCGCAGACCACCCGGTCGCCGGCCCGCGCGTCCGAGACCGGGACGGTGCGCACGGCGAGGTCACCGCCCTCGGCGGAGCCGGTGACCAGGAGGCCGCAGTCCATCTCGGGCTGCTGCACCTCGACCCAGTGGCCGTCCAGGCGCACCTCGGTCACCAGGTTGGTGGTGGAGTAGAAGTCGGTGGGGAAGACGCCGTCGGCGTCGACCTCGCGCACGACCGCCTCGCCCGGCTCGACCATGTTGATGCCGTAGCTGTTGAGCCGCATCAGGATCGAGGCGAGCTGCTCCTCGCCCGCGGCCTGCACCCGGATCCGGGCATAGGACTCGTCGCCGGAGTCCTTGCCGACGTCGAGCCGCTCGATGACGTAGTCGCCACCGAGGGCGCGCACGTCGCTGGCGCACCGGCTGAGCACGCCGGAGTCGAGGAGGTGCCCCCGGATCTCCACGGTCTCCTGGGAACGGCTGGACGACATGTGCGGGCCTCCTCGGGCGGGCGGTGCGCGCGTCCTGGACGGCGCCGGTGCGGTCCGGTCGACGACCGCCCGCGCAGGAGGACGACCGAGTGGAACGGACCAGTGAGCAGGTATACCGGGCCGGGGCCGGGCCGGGTGGGACGGGGTGCCCCGAGGAGCGGGTCGGGCCAGGTCAGACGACCGCGCCGTCGTCCTCGTCCTCGCGCTCGTCGGGCATCCGCACGACGAGGGTGACGAAGCCGGCCACGAAGGCCAGCACGGCGGCACCGATGAGCACCGACGGCGCGTCGCGCCAGGCCAGCGCGGCGACCAGCAGGAAGACCGGGCCGCCCAGGGCGCCGAGCCAGGCCAGGGCGCTCATCATGTCGGTGGGGCGCAACGACGGCGGGTCGGAGGGCACGAAGTGCTCGTCCAGGGCGGCCAGCGGACCGCTCACGTCGTCGTCGCGGGACGACGAGCGCACGCCCTCGCCGCCCACGTGGGAGCGGATCGCGTCCCACCCGAGGGAGGGGGCATCCTGATCGGTGTCCAGCTCGTCGTCACGACGGCGGGAGCGACCGACCGGGCGCACCTCACCGCTGGCCGCGGGCTGCGGGCCGAGCGGAAGCGTGGAGTCGGCCGGCGCGCCGGACCACCCCTCGGCCTCGGTCCACGTCATCGTCGAGCCCGCCTCGGGGCCGTCCGGATCTGCGCTGGTCGACGCGCCCTCGTCGTCGGTCACGACCCGCAGGTCGTCCTGGTCCCAGTGGGCGACGATCACCGCCCAGGCGGCGTCGACGTCGAGGTCGCCGTCACCGGGTCGTTCGGTCATGGCTCGTTCCTCGCCATGCCGGACGGGCTGTGCCTGATGACTCGTGCGCTCCGCTCACTCATGCCGCCACCTCCGTCGACACGCGCTGGACGAACTCGATGCTGCGTGCGAACACCAGCGGCGCGTCATCGTCCATGGTCGCCACGTGGTAGCTGTCGTGCAGCTGGACGTCGCTGACGTCGGTGCTCGACACCCGCGCCAGCACGTACTTGGCGCTGGACGTGGGGACCACGTGGTCGACGGTCGAGCGCAGCACCAGCAGAGGGGCGGTGACCTGCGGCAGCGAGGCCTTGACGTCGGCGAACAGCTGCTGGGCCGAGTGCAGGGCGTGCAGCGGGGTCCTCGGGTAGGCCTGCTCGACCACGCCCGGCTTGCGGATGTCGTTGGCGGTGGGGGGCAACCCTGCGACGAGGTGCCGCAGCACCGGCAGACCGACCAACTGCAGCGACCGGGACGGGAACTCGCGCCGGTCGGTGAGGGAGACGCACGGGTTGACGAGCATGAGGCCGGCCACCTGCTCCGGGTGGTGCACCGCGAGCCGCAGGCCGAGCGCACCGCCCATCGACAGGCCGCCGACGAACACGGGGCCGTGGGTGCCGGCGAGGTCGAGCAGCTCGTGCTCCACCGCGGCGTACCAGTCGGGCCAGCGGGTGCGGTTCATCTCCTGCCACGTGGTCCCGTGACCGGGCAGCCGCGGGACGGAGACGGTGCAGCCGCTCTCGGCGAGGGCCAGGGCCCAGTCGGCCATGCTCGCGGGGGTGCTGGTGAAGCCGTGGCAGAGCATCGCTGCGACGGGTCCACCGTCGTGGCGGATGGGCTCGGCACCCGGCATCAGTGGCACGCCGTCATCGTGTCACGCGCCGCCGCAGGGGTCGAGGGGATCGCGACGTCGTTGCCCGATCGGCGGTCACCCTGAGGCACGGTTGGCCCGACCGTGGCGCACCCGGCCCGGTGAGTCCGTAGAGTCTCGTCCGCGGTGGCAGTCACGGCGGGCGCGGACGCGTCCGGACCCGGGTCCGGCGAAGGGTGTGCGGTGTTCTACTGGGTGCTCAAGTCGATCGTCCTCGGCCCGCTGCTGCGCGCCGTCTTCCGGCCGTGGGTGCAGGGGCTGGAGAACGTCCCGACCAGCGGCCCGGCCATCCTGGTGAGCAACCACCTGTCGTTCTCGGACTCGTTCTTCCTCCCGCTCGTCGTGCCGCGCCGCATCACGTTCCTGGCCAAGGCCGACTACTTCACCGGCCGCGGCGTCAAGGGCCGGCTCACGGCGGGGTTCTTCCGCAGCGCCGGGCAGGTCCCGGTCGACCGCTCGGGTGCCGGTGCCGGCGACGCCGCACTCCGCACGGGCCTGCGGGTGCTGTCCGGCGGCGATCTGCTGGGCATCTACCCCGAGGGGACACGCAGCCCGGACGGCCGGCTCTACCGCGGCAAGACCGGCGTCGCGCGGATGGCGCTCGAGGGGCACGTCCCCGTCGTCCCCGTCGCCATGGTCGACACCGACAAGGTGCAGCCGATCGGTCAGAAGGTCCCGAACATCGCCCGCGTCGGCATCAAGGTCGGGGCGCCCCTGGACTTCTCCCGCTACGAGGGGATGGAGTCGGACCGGCTGGTGCTGCGCTCGATCACGGACGAGATCATGTACGAGCTGATGAAGCTCTCCGGCCAGGAGTACGTCGACGTCTACGCCGCGACGATGAAGGACCAGCTGGCCGAGGCGATGCGGGAGCGGATCGCCACGGCCAGGGCCCGGGCCCAGGCGGCCGCGGCCAGCGCCGCCAGCCGCGCCGCGGAGGCCCGGGCCAGGATCGAGGCGGCCCGCGACGAGGCCGTCGCCGCCCGCCAGCACCGCTCGGTCGACCTGTCCGAGTTCCCGGAGGACGACCCCGACTACGACCCCTCGGTCGACCTGCGCGACGTCGAGGGCCATCGGGTCGACACCCGCGACGACGCGTCCCACCCGGGCGGTCGTGCGGCCGAGGGTGCCGACGGCCCGACCGATGACGTCCCCCGGGACTGAGGAGCGGCCGACCGGGCCGTCGCCCGAGGTGGCCTCCGGACCCACCCCCGAGCCGGGACGCCGGGGGCGGCGCGACCTGCGTCAGCCCCAGCGTGACCTCGGGTTCGCCGCCGCCCTGTGGCGGGCGGTCGAGGTGTTCCGGGCCGTCGCGGTCGTCTACGCCGTCGTCGCGTACGCCACCCGGGAGGAGCCCTACCGGAACCCGGTGCTCGGCTGGTGCGTCCTGGCCCTGATGGCGGTGTGGTCGCTCGTCGTCTGGCGCGCGCCGCGCCGGGCGGTGTGGCTGCTCGTCACCGACCTCGTGCTGGCCTGCGGCAGCGTCCTGGCGACCCTCGCGGTCGACACCACCGCGCTCGCCGCCGCCACCAACACCCTGCCGCTGGTCTGGCCGGCGGCGGCGGTGCTGTCGTGGGCGGTCTGGCGCGGGCCGGTGACCGGGGTGATCGCCGCCCTGGCCGTGGGTGCCGCGGACCTCGTCGTCATCGACCCGGTCGACCGCGCGACGCTGCACAACATCGTGCTGCTGCTGCTCGCCGGCGCCGTGGTCGGCTTCGCCGCCGAGCTGTACGAGCGCAGCCGGCGCGAGCTGGCCGAGGCGATGGAGCAGGCCGCCGCGGCCCGGGAGCGGGAGCGCCTGGCCCGCGACATCCACGACTCGGTGCTGCAGGTGCTGGCCTTCGTACAGCGCCGGGCCGCGGAGCTGGGTGGCGAGGCGGGCGAGCTCGCCCGGATGGCGGGGGAGCAGGAGGTGCGGCTGCGCGCCCTGGTGTCCGGCCGGCCGCGGCCGACCGCTGCGACGAGCACCGACCAGGGCGACACGACCGACCTCACCGCCGCGCTCCGGTCGCTGTCGTCCTCGCGGGTGACGGTGTCCGGTCCGGCCGGGCCCGTGCTGCTCCCGGCGGCCGCCGTCGCCGACCTCGTGGCGGCCGCGACCGCGTGCCTGCACAACGTCGAGGCCCACGCGGGGGAGGGTGCCCGGGCCTTCGTCCTGGTCGAGGACGAGGTGTCCGCCGTCGTCCTGACGGTCCGCGACGACGGCGTCGGGGTCGACCCCGGGCGGCTGGAGCAGGCCGAGGCCGACGGCCGGATGGGCGTCTCGCTGTCGGTGCGCGGCCGGGTCGCCGACCACGGTGGCCGGACCTCGGTCTGGTCGAGGCCGGGCGAGGGCACCGAGGTCGAGATGCGCGTGCCGCGGCCCGGTCGTCCACCCCGTCACTAGGGTTGGCCGGGTGAGCGACGACGCCCCGCCCCCCGCCGCAGCACCCCCGTCCGAGCAGGAGGGCCCGGTCCGGGTCCTGGTGGCCGACGACCACCCGATGTGGCGCGAGGCCGTGGCCCGCGACCTCGAGGAGGCCGGGTACCAGGTGGTGGCCACCGCCTCGAACGGCGCCGAGGCGGTCCGCCGGGCGGCGGCGACCTCGCCCCAGGTGGTGCTCACCGACCTGCAGATGCCCGGGGTCGACGGCGTGGAGGCCACCCGGCAGATCGTGGCCGCCGACCCGCGGGTCCGGGTGCTGGTGCTGTCCGCCAGCGGCGAGCAGGCCGACGTCCTCGAGGCGGTCAAGGCCGGCGCCACGGGCTACCTGGTGAAGTCCGCCTCACGCCCCGAGCTGCTCGACGCCGTCGCGCGCACCGCCCGGGGCGACGCCGTGTTCACCCCGGGGCTGGCCGGTCTTGTGCTGGGGGAGTTCCGGCGGATGTCGTCCGAGCCCACGGTCGACCGCGCCACGGGTGTCCAGTCCGCGCTCACGGACCGCGAGACCGAGGTGCTGCGGCTGGTCGCGAAGGGGCTGTCGTACAAGGAGATCGCCTCGCGCCTGGTCCTGTCGCACCGCACCGTGCAGAACCACGTCCAGAACATCCTCGGCAAGCTGCAGATGCACAACCGGGTCGAGCTGGTGCGGTACGCGATCGCCACCGGGCTCGAGGACCCCGCGATCGACGACTGAGCCGTCCACCGGGTGGGTGACCGGGGTCAGGAGCAGAAAGTCCTGCCCGGGCTGTAACGCCTCGCGGGGGTCGTGCGATGGACCCCTCGGACGCGGTCGCTGCCCGAACCCCCGAGCGGGCAGCGGCCGCTCCTTCGCGTCCGGGGGGCGGCGTCCGGTCACGGGAGTGGCGGACCGGGTCCGACGGCCGTCAGCGGTAGCGTGGTGACCATGCCCACCCCCCCCACGACGCTGGCGCCGCACCGGCCCTTCGGAGCCGTCCTCACGGCGATGGTCACCCCCTTCGGCACCGACGGGACGGTCGATCTGGATGCCGCCGCCGCGCTCGCGAGCCGGCTGGTCGACGAGGGTCACGACGGCCTGGTGCTGAACGGCACCACGGGCGAGTCGGCCACCACGTCCGACGCCGAGAAGGCGGACCTGGTCCGTGCCGTCGTGGGCGCCGTGGGCGACCGCGCCCACGTGGTGGCGGGTGCCGGCACCAACGACACGGCCCACTCCTGCGAGGTCGCGCGGCAGGCCGCCGCCGCCGGGGCGCACGGCCTGCTCGTCGTCACGCCGTACTACTCCAAGCCGCCGCAGGCCGGTCTCGTGCAGCACTTCACCACGGTCGCCTCGGCCACGCCGCTGCCCGTCATGCTGTACGACATCCCCGGTCGGTCCGGCGTCGAGATCCGCACCGAGACCCTGGTGCGGGTGGCCGAGCACCCGCAGATCGTCGCGGTCAAGGACGCCAAGGACGACCTGTTCGCCGCCAGCGAGGTGATGGCCGCCACCGACCTCGCGTGGTACAGCGGCGCGGACCAGCTGAACCTCGCGCACCTCACCCAGGGCGCGGCCGGCACGGTCAGCGTCACCGGGCACCTGGTCGGGCACCGGTTGGCCCGGATGGTCGCCGCCGTCGACGCCGGCGACCTCGTCGCCGCCCTGGCCGAGCACCGGGCCCTGCTGCCCATCACGCGGGCGGTCATGACGCTCACCCAGGGCGTCATCATGGTCAAGGCCGGACTGCAGGCCCTCGGCGTGCTGGAGCACCGCTCCGTCCGGTTGCCGCTGGTCGAGGCCACGGCCGACGAGGTCGCCGCGGTGACGGCCGCGCTCGCGAGCCTGCCGGTCGTCCAGGACGCCTGAGCGTCCCCCTCCACGAACTCCTGCGTCATCGAGCACGCCCCGCCTCGACCCTGGAGCCCTGTGAGCCACCCGCACCCCGAGCTGCCCCTCCCGCCGCCGCTGCCCCCGGGCGGCCTGCGGGTCGTCCCGCTGGGCGGGATGGGTGAGATCGGGCGCAACATGGCCGTCCTCGAGATCGACGGCAAGCTGCTGGTCATCGACTGCGGCGTGCTGTTCCCCGAGGACCACCAGCCGGGCGTCGACCTCATCCTTCCCGACTTCGAGTACATCGCCGACCGGCTCGACGACGTCCTGGCCGTCGTGCTGACCCACGGCCACGAGGACCACATCGGGGCGGTGCCGTACCTGCTGCGGCGAAGGCCCGACATCCCGCTGCTCGGCTCGCAGCTGACCCTGGCGCTGATCGAGGCCAAGCTGCGCGAGCACCGGATCGCCCCGCTGACGCTCACCGTGGCCGAGGGCCAGGTCGAGCGGCTCGGCCCGTTCGAGTGCGAGTTCATCGCGGTCAACCACTCCATCCCGGACGCCCTCGCGGTCGCGGTGAGGACCTCGGCCGGCACCGTCCTGCACACCGGCGACTTCAAGATGGACCAGCTGCCGATGGACGGCCGGATCACCGACCTGCGCGCCTTCGCCCGGCTCGGCGAGCGGGGAGTCGACCTGTTCATGGTCGACTCCACCAACGCCGAGGTGCCCGGCTTCACCACCGCCGAGCGCGAGATCGGCCCGGTGCTCGACCGGGTCTTCTCCGCCGCCGAGCGACGCGTGATCGTGGCCTCGTTCGCCTCGCACGTGCACCGCGTCCAGCAGGTGCTCGACACCGCCCACGCGCACGGCCGCAAGGTCGCGCTCGTCGGCCGCTCGATGGTCCGGAACATGGGCGTGGCCGCCGATCTCGGCTACCTCACCGTCCCGCCCGGGATCCTGGTCGACGCCAAGCAGGTCGGCGACCTGCCGGACCACCAGGTGGTGCTGATGTGCACCGGGTCGCAGGGCGAGCCGATGGCGGCGCTGTCGCGGATGGCCAACAACGACCACAAGGTCCGGATCGGTGCGGGTGACACGGTCATCCTGGCGTCCTCGCAGATCCCGGGGAACGAGAACCCGATCAACCGGGTCATCAACGGCCTCACCCGGCTCGGCGCCACGGTCGTGCACCAGGGCAACGCCAAGGTGCACGTCTCGGGCCACGCCTCCGCCGGCGAGCTCCTGTACTGCTACAACATCCTGCGCCCGCGCAACGTGATGCCGGTGCACGGCGAGCTGCGGCACCTGCACGCGAACGCCGCGCTCGCGGTGCGCACCGGCGTGCCGCCCGAGCGGGTGGTCGTGGTCGAGGACGGCGTGGTGGTCGACCTCGTCGACGGCCTCGCCACGGTCGTCGGTGCCGTGCCGTGCGGGTACGTCTACGTCGACGGGTCCTCGGTCGGCGAGATCACCGACGCCGACCTCCTGGACCGTCGCATCCTCGGCGACGAGGGCTTCATCTCGATCTTCGTCGTCGTCGACTCCTCGTCCGGGCAGATCGTGGTGGGGCCGGAGTTCTCCTCCCGTGGCCTGGCCGAGGACCCCGCCGTCTTCGACGCGATCCGGCCGCAGGTCACCGCCGCGCTGCTGGAGGCCACGTCCACGGGCTCGACCGACGTCCAGCAGCTGCAGCAGGTCGTGCGCCGGGTCGTCGGCCGCTGGGCCGGCACCAAGCTGCGTCGTCGTCCGATGATCATCCCGACCGTCGTCGAGACCTGATCGTCGCGACGTCGCTCGTCCGTCTCGTCAGCGGTCCGTAGCGGTCGTTGACGAGGCGTGCGAGCCTCGGGAACGTCTCGGCCGCGTCGGGAGCTCACACCGGGCCGTCCGTGGGCCCGATGGCCGGCCACCCGCCCGAGGCGTCGGCTCGGTAGCGTCCCTGTCGTGCAGAGCAGATGGCCGGTGTGGGGCTTCCCGGTCCGCGGACGCCAGTGGCTGAGCCGTCGGGTCGGGTTCAAGCGCTCCACGAGCCGGGTCGCAGAGCTCGTCCTCGACCGGGCCCGTGGGGTCGGTCTCTTCGGTCGCTATCCCCTCCAGGTAGCCGAATACTGCATATGCCCACGGGACTGGCGCCCTGGCCGCCGGTTGAGCGTGGTGGCCCTGGCCGACCTGCACTTCGGCGGGTCCTACCTCGACCTGGCGCGGCTCGACCAGGTGATCGAGCGCGCCAACGCCCTGTCACCGGAACTGGTGGTGCTCCTCGGTGACTACGGCGCCTCGCACCTCGAGGGTGAGTCCCACCGCCAGGCGATGCGGACGCTCAGCGCGTCCCTGCGGCAGCTGGACGCGCCGTTGGGAGTGATCGCCGTCCTCGGCAACCACGACTGGTGGGACGATCCCGAGGCCCAGGCGAGCGGCCGGAGCCCGATCATCGCGGACCAGGAGCTCAGCGCGGTCGGCATCACCGTGCTCGAGAACCAGTCCGTCCGGCTGCAGCATCGCGGCCAGCCCTTCTGGGTCGCCGGCCTGGGTGACCAGCTCGCCCGGCTCGGCCCGCCCGAGGTCGGTGTGGACGACCTCGAGGGGCTCACCGGCACGCTGGCCGACGAGGCGCCGGCCATCCTGCTGGCGCACGAGCCGGACATCTTCCCCGAGGTCCCCGACCGGTACGCGGTGACCCTGTGCGGGCACACCCACGGCGGCCAGATCAAGATCCTCGGCCGTACGCCCGTCGTCCCCTCGCGCTACGGGAGCCGCTACGTGCACGGACACGTCGTCGAGGACGGTCGCCACCTGATCGTGTCCGCCGGTCTCGGTGTCAGCATCCTGCCGCTGCGCATAGGCACCCGACCGGAGATCGTCCACCTCGTCGTCGGAGCCGACTGAGCGGCGCCTGCTGGTCACTCCTGCCCCGGCCCTGGTCTCCTCCGATGGCAGAAGTGACCCCTTCGAGGCAGTCGAAGGGACCACTCCTGCACATCAGGCGGGCACGGTCTCGGTCGCCGGCTCCTCGTGGGCCACGTGCTTGCCGTGGCCAGGACGGCTCGGCCACCAGAACTTCTCTCCCAGCAGCGTGACGAGCGCGGGCACCAACAGGCTGCGGACGACCAGCGTGTCCAGCAGCACGCCGAAGCCGACGATGACGCCGATCTGGGCCAGCTGCACCAGCGGCAGCACGCCGAGGACGGCGAACACCGCGGCGAGCAGGATGCCGGCGCTGGTGATGACCCCACCGGTGACGGCCAGCGAGGTGGTGACCGCGCGCCGGGCGGGCGCCCCGGCGACGGCCTCCTCGCGGGCCCGGGTGATCAGGAAGATGTTGTAGTCGACACCCAGCGCGACCAGGAACAGGAACGTCAGCAGCGGCGTGCTGACCTCCAGCGGCGGGAAGCCGAGCACGTTCTGGAACGCGAACCAGCTCGCGCCCGTGCTGGCCACGTACGTCGCCACCACGGTCAGCACCAGCACGACGGCGGCCACGACCGAGCGCAGCAGCAGGAGCAGCACCACCAGGACGATCCCGAGGATCACCGGGAAGAGCACCAGCCGGTCGCGGGCCGCGGTGGTGCGCGAGTCGAGCGCCTCCGCGTCGGAGCCGCCGACCAGCGAGGACGGGTCGGCCCCCTGTGCCGCGGTGCGCAGGTCGCGCACCTGGTCGAAGGCGGCCTCGGTGCCGGGTTCGGCGCTCAGCACGACCGAGAGCGGGACGATCTCGCCGTCACCCTCGCCGGCCATGACCTGGTCGACGCCCTCGACGCCCTCGACCGCAGCCTGGACGTCGTCCGCCGTGTCGGCCGCGGTGATGACGACGGCCGGCTCGCCGGTGCCGGCCGGGAAGGCGTCGGCCAGCTGCTGCTGCCCGACGACCGCCTCGGGTCGCTCCAGGAACTGCTCGTCCGGGGACTGGCCGATCTTCAGGCCGATGCCGCCGGTGGCGAGCACCCCGAGGAGCAGCACGGAGGCGACGACCGTGACGACCGGGCGACCGGTGACGGCGGTGCCGACCTTGGCCCACACGCCGGTCCGGGTCGGGTCGGCCTGGCCGACGCGGGGGACGAACGGCCAGAACAGGCGACGGCCGAACAGCACCATGGCCGCGGGCAGCACGAGCAGCGCGTAGACGAGCGCCACGACGATGCCGGCGGCACCGGCGTAACCGAGGGAGCGGGCGAACGGGTCGTCCGCGAAGCCGAGGGCGAGCAGGGCGAGCACGACCGTGCCTCCGCTGGCGAGCACGGCGGGCGCCGCCGAACCCAGGGCACGTCGCATCGCCTCGTGCCGGTCCTCGACGTGCCGCAGCTCCTCGCGGTACCGGGCGATGATGAGCAGGGCGTAGTTGGTCCCCGCGCCGAAGACCAGGACCGACACGATGCCGGTGACGGCGCCGTCGGCGCGGACGTCGCTGACCCGGCTCAGCACGGCCAGCACCTTGTTGGCGACCTGGTCGCCGACGCCGACGACGGTGAGCGGCACCAGCCACAGCCACGGGCTGCGGTAGGTGAGCAGCAGCAGGATCGCGACGACCCCGGCGGTGGTCGCGAGCAGGGTGATGTCGGCGCCCTCGAAGACCTTCCCGATGTCGGCGCCGAACGCCGGGCCGCCGGTGAGGTTGACCTCGACGCCGTCCGGCAGCTCCTCGCGCAGCGTGGCTCGCAGGTCGTCGACCGCGGTGCCGAGCTCGGCGTCGGCCAGGTCGGCCGGCAGCGGGATCACCACGAGAGCGGTGGAGCCGTCCTCGGAGACCTGAGGCGGGATGGGCTCGGAGCTGCCGGGCGGGGGTCCGGCGGGCGCGCCACCCTCGTCCGCGGTGCGCGCCATCACCTCGGCCGCGACGGCCAGGGCCCGGTCGCCGGCGGCCTGGATCCCGGCGAGGTCCTGCTCGTCCAGCGCGCCGTCCTCACGGACGAAGACCGCGATCGCGGGGGAGACGCCCGAGGTCGGGAGCTGCGCTCGAGCCACCGCCGCACGGGCCGACTCCGCCGAGTCGGGCAGTGCGGCCGCGGTGGTCGAGACGGGCTCGGCCTCGCCGGCCAGCCCGAGGGCGGCGCCGGACACCAGCACCGCCAGGAGGACCACGACCCACTTGGCCCGACGACCCACGAGCGGACCCAGGACCCTGGCCGGCCAGCCGGTGTGGTGGGGTGCAGAGGAGAGCGGCTGGTCGGTCACGAGGTGTATCCTTCCATCAACAAATAGTTCGACGGTGGAAACGATAGGCTCGCCGTCGATGATGTGCAAACCGGGGAGGGAGGTGGCAGGTGGAGGTCCACGAGCCCCGTGACGACGCCCGCGCGATCCTCGACGCGCTGCGCGAGTACGTGATGGAGACCGACCGCTACGTCGACGAGCGCGGCGGTGCCGCCGGTCTGCACCGCACCGACCTGGACGCCCTCACCCACGTCCTGGGCGCGGCCCGCTCCGGCGCGACGATGACCCCCGGCGCGCTGTCGGACCTGCTGCGGCTGAGCCCGCCCGCCACGTCCGCCCTGCTCGGTCGGCTGGAGCAGGTCGGTCACATCTCGCGCTCGCACTCGGCCACCGACCGCCGCCGGGTCCAGATCGAGGTCAACCAGCAGGCCCTGGACCTCGCCGACGGCGTGTTCCGACCTCTGGGTGCCGCGATGGGCCGGGTGATCGCCGGCTTCGACGCCGCCGAGCAGGCCCTGGTGCTGCGGTTCCTGGTCGAGGCGGTCGCCGCCACCCGCGAGGCCCGGACGCAGGCCGAGGACCAGGACCCGGACCAGGACCCGGACCAGGACCCGGACCAGGACGCGGACCAGGACCAGGACCCGGACCAGGACGCCGGCGAATCGGCGTAGCTCGGCCGTCCCGCCGTCCACAGCCCCGCCCGGCGGACGCTGTCCACAGGTCGGAGGGCGACCCCGCCCCCGCTGTCGGCGTCGGCTCCCAGCCTGGGTCGCACGGACCGGGCGGACGCCCCGGTCGGGACAGGAGACGGGCGATGACCGACGACACGACGCCGCAGGAAGCGAACGAGGTGCGGCTGGTCGGGCGGGTGAGCGCCGAGCCGGTGCGCCAAGAGCTGCCGAGCGGCGACCAGGTGGTGACGATGAGGCTGGTGGTGCCGCGAGCGAGGGTGCGGGCCACCGGCGGGGTGAAGGGGCCGACCGTCGACACCATCGACGTCGCGTGCTGGTCCGGACGGTCCCGCGCCAGCGCGCTGCGGCTGCACGAGGGCGACCACGCCGAGGTGTGCGGCGCGCTGCGCCGGCGCTTCTTCAGGGCCGGCGGGGCAGCCGTGAGCCGGTACGAGGTGGAGGCGTCCGCGGTCCGTCGGGTCCGGGCGTGACGCCTCCGAGCAGGACCGCCACGTGACCAGTGTGCGGCGTGGGACGCGTGTGGATCCTGGGACCACGGTCTATCTTTCGACCATGGCGACCCGTACGTCTTCTCCCGTACGCTCCGCCGGCCGAGGGAGCACCCGTGCCGCCGCTCCGGCGGCGAAGCGCTCCACCCGGCCGACCGGACGCAAGCAGGCCCCCCCGCCGCGTGCTGCCAAGGGCACCCCGCTGCCGCTGCGGGCCGCCCGCGGCGTCTTCATGGGCACCGCGCACCTGGTCGGCGGCACCGCGCGCAGGATCGGCACGACCAGCCGCGACCTGGACCCGGAGCTGCGCCGCGACGGCATCGGCTTCACCCTGATCGCGCTCGCGATCGTCGTCGCCGCCGTCGAGTGGTGGGGCGTGGAGGGCACCTTCGGCGACGTCGTGCACGCCGTCGTGGCGGGCACGGTCGGGCGGGTCTCGCTCGTGCTGCCGCTCGTGCTGCTGCTGTTCGGCGTCCGGCTGCTGCGCCACCCCGACCTCGCGGCCGCGAACGGCCGGATGGGCATCGGCACCACGACCCTGCTGGTCGCCGCGTCCGGGCTGGTGCACCTCGCGTCCGGCCTGCCCTCCCCGCCCGACGGCGCGATCCGGATGCGCGGCGGCGGCGGCATGATCGGCTATCTCCTGTCCTCGCCGCTGGAGGCCGCCGTGACGGTCTGGGCCACCGTGCCGCTGCTCGTGCTGCTCGGCTTCTTCTCGCTCCTGGTCGTCACCGCCACCCCGGTGCACGCGATCCCGCAGCGGCTCACCGCGCTGTACCACCGGCTCACGCTGCACCCGGCGGGCCAGCACGCCGAGGGTGCAGACGGCCCCGACGGCACCGACGGCACCGACTTCCCGCAGGACTCGCGCGATCCCGCGGTCCGCAGGGGTCGCCGCCGCGGCGTGGCCGAGGGCGACGAGGCGTTCGAGACGCCCGTGACCGTGGTGCCCGACAAGCCGGCCCGCCGGTTCGGCCGGACCCGGCCGCCGCCGCAGGACGACGCCACCGCCCTGGTCCCCGACGCCACGACGTCGGAAGCCGACCAGGCCCCGGACGGCGACGGCGACGGTCCGTCCGGACCCCGGCCGGGTCAGAGGCGCGAGGTGGCCGGCCTGGTCGCCGCCCGCGCCGCGGGTGAGCGGGCCGGCGAGAAGGAGAAGGCCGTCCTCGAGCCGCCGCCGCACCAGCCGCTGCCCGAGCGCACCGAGCAGCTGCTGCTCGCGGGCGACGTCACGTACACGCTGCCGCCCAACGAGGTGCTGGCGCCGGGGTCGCCGCACAAGACCCGGTCCGCCGCCAACGACCGCGTCGTGGAGGCCTTGACCGGGGTGCTCGACTCGTTCGAGATCGACGCCCAGGTCACCGGTTTCAGCCGCGGCCCAACGGTCACCCGGTACGAGGTCGAGCTCGGCCACGGCATCAAGGTCGAGCGCGTCACCGCGCTGTCGAAGAACATCGCGTACGCGGTCGCCAGCGCCGACGTCCGGATCCTGTCGCCGATCCCGGGCAAGTCGGCGATCGGCATCGAGATCCCGAACGCCGACCGCGAGACCGTCTCACTGGGGGACGTGCTGCGCTCGCAGGCCGCGCGCCGCAACGAGCACCCGATGATGATGGGCGTCGGCAAGGACGTCGAGGGTGGCTACGTGGTGGCCAACCTGGCGAAGATGCCGCACCTGCTGGTCGCGGGGGCCACGGGCGCCGGCAAGAGCTCGTTCGTGAACTCGATGATCACCTCGATCCTGATGCGGGCGACCC
>JBBQSN010000036.1:0-24492 GCA_038213835.1 Actinomycetales bacterium | reverse complement strand
CCGTAGGCCGCCGTCGCTGACCGCGTGGAACTGGCGAACCGCCGCCTTGATGGTCTGATCTTGCTGTGACCGCTTCGAAGGCGACCTCGCGCGACCTGCCCACGCGAACATGCCCGCTGCGGACGCCTCCACCTCCCACAGATCTGCTAGGTGCGGTTCGCTTCGCGGCCGCCACAGTGCGCGGACGGAAGCGGGCTGCGGGTCCAGCTGGTTCTCGACCTGCGTATGCCTACGACGTGAGAGAGACGTCCCTTTCCAGTGCCTGGCGGGAGCGGGTCAAGAGCGAGGGTCCCCAGCCCGCCAGCCGGGCAGCGGCCATCACGGCTCCCGCGACCGGTGCCACACCGAGCCGGCGTACCCGGCAACCGGGCAGCTCGCCGGCCAGCGTGGTGAGCATCGCCTGGTGGAGGACGGGGTGGCCGGGGTCGAGCACCCGTCCGGCGAGCACCACCTCGCCCTCCAGGTGCAGTTGCCGGGCGACGTAAGCCGCCCCGGCGCCGAGCGAGTCGGCGACCCGGTCGCGGATGCGGATGCATACCGGGTCGCCGAGTGCGACCAGTTCCCATACGTCGGGGGGCAGCAGGTGAGGTCGGCCGTTGCGCCACGCTTCATGCGCGTAGGCCGCCGCTGTGGGGGCTCCGGATCGACGGAGCGCGATCTCGGTCAGAGCCGTCTCGGGGCCTGTGCCCAGATGGGCCTCGGCGATCGCTCGGACGGCGGCGTCGACGATGTCAGGTCCGGACCCCCAATCCCCCCGTCCGGCACCGATGCCGAGCGTGCGCGCGGCGACCCCGTGCGGGCTGCGTCCGACGACGACGGCCCCGGTCCCTGACACGATCGCGATTCCGTGCCCGGCGGCCTCGCCGCCGTCCAGGGCGAGGAACGCGTCGTTGACAACGATGCTGTCTCGTGCGAAGCCGAGTGCGACCACGAAGCGACGGTGACGGACCTCGTCCGCCGCGGAGTCAAGGCCTGCGAAGCCCCACACACTGGCGGTGACCGCGTCGACCGGAACGAGTGCTGACGCCAGGAGTTGGCGCACGACCTCGCGGACCCGTGCTTGCGCCTCGACCCAGCCGACGACCTCGTGGTTGGCGCCCGGGCCGAGCACTCGGGCGAGGATCGACCCGTCTGGCGCGACCAGCACGGCGTCGGTCTTGGTGCCGCCGACGTCGATGCCCAGGACCGCGCCCGACGTCGTCACGCGAAGGCCGGCAGCCACTGTCGGTTGGTGGCGAGGAGGTCCTCGAGAAGCCCATCCGTCGCGGTCGCGTCGGGACACAACGGATGGGTCAGCAGGGCGAGGCGGGCGGCCCGATGGTCACCGGAAACGGCGGCGTCGATGGCGTACCGCTCGAAGTCCTTGACCTGGGCAGCCAGACCAGCGGTCGGCCCGGACAGAGGAGCGGTGGGGCGGGGTACCGCGCCGTTGCCGTCTACCTGGCACGTCGTCTCGACCACGGCATCTGCGGGTAGCCCCGGCAGTGCCCCCGCGTTCAGGACGTTGACGACGTGCAGACCGCCCGGACCGGCGTGCAGGTCCGCTGCCAAGGCTGCGGCTGCCTCGGAGTACGACGCCCCGCCGCGCGCCGCCAGCATCGAGGTGTCCCAGGTCGTCGTGGTGTCGGCGTACCTGTCCAGCAGGTCGGTCTCCAGGGCCGCGACCTCCGAAGCCCGGGTGGGGGTGCAGGTCTGCTTGTGCAGGATGCGGGCGGTCTCGTAGTAGTACTGCAGGTAGGGGTTGAGGATGAGCCCGACGTCGTCGAGCAGCTGCGTCTCGAACGGCGCGTCGGGTCCGTCCCGCCAGGCTGTGCGGGCCGAAGGCATGCTCGGTCGACCCTCGACTGCGACGTCGCGGACCCAGGCGAGGTGGTTCAGCCCGACGTAGTCGAGGTCGACCTCGTGAGCGGGCACCTTGAAGGCCGCGGCCAGCTGGACTCGCAGGGTCCAGGGAAAGTTGCACAGGCCCAGCACCCGGGGTGGGTCTCCAGCTCCGTGGCGGAGCAGGGCTTCGGTCACCATGCCAGCCGGGTTGGTGAAGTTGACCAGCCAGGCCTCCGGGCGAGCGACCTGGGCCACGGCCGCCTGTACGGCAAGCGCAACGGGGATC
This sequence comes from Actinomycetales bacterium, assembly GCA_038213835.1. Taxonomy (GTDB): domain Bacteria; phylum Actinomycetota; class Actinomycetes; order Actinomycetales; family CAWJMD01; genus JBBQSN01. Next base: position 22,382 of record JBBQSN010000036.1, on the reverse strand, counting down.
GTGCGCAGCCCCTTCGCCAACCCCCCGACGCCGGTCGTCTCCTGGCCCACGATCCCCCAGCGGCGCCCGAGCTCCTCGTCGCCGTGTCGCGCCGCCTGACCGCCCACGCGGAACTGGGAGAACACGAAGGACGCGTCGCGCACGCCGGCGCGCAGGTCGGTGGTCGGCTCGACGACGACCTCATGGTCGACGGCCTCGCACATCCGCGCGACGAACCCAGCGAGCACATCGAGACGCCTCTCGTCGGGGTCCACCAGGGCCAGGGTGCGGATCGGTAGCGTCGCTGCCCGGCGGATCAGCCCATGGACAAGCTCTGGGGTGTACGTCGAACCGGCGCCGATGACCGCTGCCTTGAGCGAGGCGGGGCTCACGACTCGCCCCGCTTGCGCTCCTCGTCGAGGTGCCAGACCGTCCGATGCCCAGCCCATTGCTGCCAGTGGGCAGCGAGCTCGGGCGCGGCGAGGACGCGCGCTACGTCCACGTCGTCGCCGAGATACATCGCGGTCACGTCGGCGGCCCTGACACCGTGCTCGGGTACGCCGCCGACCTCGATCGCGTCGCCCCCTTGAAGGTGCCCCTTCTGCAGCACCCGCAACAGCACTCCAGGACGCCGGGCCTGGGTGAAGACTCGGGGAAAGTGCTTGTCGCCCATCCGCATCCCCAGCTTCCAGCATGGTGTGCGCGGCTCGGTGACCTGCAGGACGGCGGTACCGATGTGCCATCGCTCACCGATCGTGGCCTCGCGCAGGTCCAGGGCCCGGGTGGTGAGATTCTCGCCGCACATCCCGGGGGGCATCGTCCGGCCAAGGTTGGTTGCCCACCAGTCGAGGTCCTCGACCGCGTAGGCGTATACCGCCTTGTCGGGCCCCCCGTGCTGGGCAGGGTCGGCTTGCACGTCTCCCTCCAGATGCGTTGCCCGCACCGCGACCGGGCCTGGGACCGGATCCTTGACGATGCTGGACCGCAGCGGGCGACCCAGCCATTGATAGTCCCGTGGGGTGCCGACCTGGACGGACACGAGCGACGGGTGCGGGTCAACGTCAGAGGCCACAAGGCAAACTTTCCGACTTCTCGGGGCGCCCCACCGAGTTCGGTCCTGCGCGGGGTGCGTCCCCCCGCGCGTCATGACCACGGGGCGGCGCCCGTGAGGTCACCCAGACGCTAGGACCGAAGTACGCACTCGTCAACCTGGACCGGTGGAACGGGTGGCCAGCGGTTGAGTCCCTGGTGTGGTGTGACTCGGGCTTGTGATCGGCGGTGATCGGCGCCGGCCCGCACGAGCGCGCGGCGGCCGCACGACGCAGCGCAACGGCACCCGCGGCGACAAGACCGTCTCCACCACCGCCGGCGACCTGACGGTGCGGATCCCCAAGACCCGGGACCGGGTCGTTCTTCCCGACCCTGCTCGCGCGGCGGCGGCAGATCTGCGGATCAGAGGGCCGTGGTCGGCGAGATGATCGACAACGGCACCTCGTCATCACGACCGGCGCGGCCCTTCCCGGCGTCGACCCGCCGCCGATGATCAAGGCCAGGATCGAGAAGTTCCGGGTCGACGTCGAGCGGAAGCACACGATGGGCGCGCATCGTGTGCACCTCCGATGCCGGCGTCGGTACGGCGAAGCACGGTTCGGTTGCCCTCTCCGATGCAGCACAAGGGCATACCGTGCCCGCCGACGTCGAAACGATCACCGGCGTCGTCGAGGGCGAAGTGGCCGCGCCCATGGTGGTGGAGTCGTCACAGGTGGGGCTCGACCCCGGCGACGTAGGCGGTGAGGAAGCGGACGCCGTGCCGGTCGAGGTTCGCCGCGGCCGCGGTCGAGGTGCTCGGTGCTGCGAGGGCCGGCGTGACGGGCGAAAGCCCTTGCCTGCTGGGTGGCGCGACCGAACTCGCCGTTGGTCCAGGAGCAGGTGGAGACCGCGCCGTCACGTTCGAGTCGCAGGTGCCGATCGTGGCGGAGATGCTGCGCGCCGCGCGTGAGGACATCACGTCCGCGCACTACCCGACGCGCACGTGATGCACGGTCCGGCAACCCGCTCGAGCCGATCTGGAACACTGCCGCGCGTGGATGAGGCTGGCGATACCCGGCGGCAGGTGCACAAACCGGCGGCGACACGGCGACGCGAGCTCGTGAACGCCGCCGTGCGGGTGATCCGCCGCAAGGGGCTGCTGGAGACGACCAGCCGGGACGTCGCCACCGAGGCCGGCACCAGCACCGGGTTGCTGTCCCACTACTTCGACTCGCATGACGACCTGCTGGTGGCCGCATTCGAGCAGGTGGCGACCCAGGACCTCGCGCGGGTTCGGCGAGCACTGCAGGCGGCGCCCGACCCGGTCGCTCGACTCCGGGTGTTGCTGGACCAGTTCGCGCCGGCAGTGCGGTCTTGGCAGTACCGCATGTGGATCGACGTGTGGGCCGCCGCGGGGCACCACGGCGATCTGCGGAGGTCGTCGCGCGCGCTCAACCTGGAGTGGCTGTCGATCCTCACGCAGCTGATGGGAGGCGGCGTCGACGAAGGTGAATTCACGTGCGCCGACCCGGCTGCGTCCGCCTGGCGGCTGTTGGCGCTGCTGGACGGCATGTCGGTGCAGCTCGTCGCGCACCAGGGGCGGACGACGCGCCGGCAGCTTCTGACCTGGGTGCGCGAGGCGGCCGCGGTCGAGGCCGGGATCCCAGTGGACCGGCTCCACACCTCCGGTACCGGTTGACCCGCCCCAACCATTGCCTGCGCCGTGCCCAGGCCCTAACTTGAGCAGACGTTCAAGTCACGAGCAGGGAGCCGGCATGTCACGACGGTGGATGACGACACTCGGGACGGCAGTCGCAGTGGTGGCGCTGACGACGGCAGGCGCCGTCCCGTCGGCGCCGGCCGCGTCAACGGGCCCGGGCACGACGCTGAGTGCAACAGGCACGTCCAAGGCGCCGGGGTCTGACAGCGGCCGCACGGCTCGCGAGTCGGCCAGGCTCTCGCAGGGCCTCGCCGCGGCGTTGCGGAAGGCCGGCTTCGACCAGCTGGTCGACTTCACCGTCATCGAGGACGGCGTGGCCCAGCCTGTCGGCGCGCTGCCGAACGTCGACGTCGCAGTCATCGAGCTGAGCCGCACCGGGCACGTCGTCGGCGCCGCGAACGTCCTGTACGACCGCGACAGCCCGCGCGGGTACCAGGTGAGGCTCGACCCCAAGACCCTGCAGCCGCAGGGGGTGCGGTTCTCCCAGTGGCGCAGCGAACGCTGGGACGATCAGGCGCTGTGGGACGCCGGCCCCGCCCCCGAGGACGTGCTGGCCGCTCCGTCCGGCCAGGTGCGCAAGGACTTCATGGTGCCGTACCCGGCAAGCGTGCTGAAGACGATGGTGGCCTACGGCGTCCTGCGGCTCGTCGACCAGGGTCGCGTCACCCTGGGCACGCCGGTGACCTACAGCGAGATCGACGGCAAGACCTGCGGATACGGCCCGAGCAACCCCACCGGTGCCACCCCGCCGCCAGCCGCTGATGGGGCCCGGGACACGGTGCGCAGCTGGTTGGACCAGATGATCACGGTGTCGGACAACTTCGCCACCTGCGTCCTGCTGCAGCTCCTCCACGAAACAGGTGGCCTCGAAGAGACCAACGCACACTTCGCCGACCTGGGACTGACGACCTTGCGGATGAACCCTTCCCAACCTGAGGTCGGCAACGGCTGGTCCTCCGGGCAGATGACCATGGGTGCCCTGGACACCGCCCGGCTGATGCTGCTGGCCAGCGGCACAACCCGTCAGCTGTGGCGCTCACCCGACGGGGACAAGGTCAGCGGCTACACCGGCCTCAGCCAGCGTTCGCAGCGGTACTTCCGCTCCGTGCTGCTGGACCAGTCGTTCCACGAGGTACTGAGCACCGGCAACCTGTGCGGGTCCGACGACGCGGCCCCCGGGATCCCGGCTGTCGTGCCGAAGAGGTGGATCGACCCCGACAACGGGCACGTGGTGACCTACGACGGGGACACGCCGCTGGACTTCGGGTACGACGTCCGGCCGTGCAACGCAGCCGCCGAAGTCACGTTCGCGCACAAGACGGGCCTGGTCTCGTTCTCCGGCAACGACACCGGCATCGTGAAGGCACTGCCCGGAGAGGACGACAGGTGGTACGTGGTTGCCGTGCACAGCAACGTCGGCTACCGCTTCGGCGACGCGGACTGGGCATCGTCGGACCCCAACGCGTGCCTCGGTGCTCCGTACGTCTGCTACAGCCGGGCGTACGGCCGCCTCGGCCAGTCAATCGACGACCTCGTCACGAACCGGCCCAGGTCCGTCCGCTGAGTGGCGTCCTCCTCAGCCCTCCAGGGTCGACGCGTTCTGAGAACGGGTCATGCCTGGACGGTATGGCGGGACCGCTCGCGGTGAGTGGTTGCGGGCCGGGGCCTCGCTCACGCATGTTCGTGACCGCCAGTGCGGCCAGGCACCCGGATCACGCCGACGCCAGCCGCGTTCCGCTGGTCGACCGCCGTCGTGGACACGGTGTGGCTCAACGGCGCGCTCGGGGGACGCATCGTTCTGGACGGCAAGCTCAACACCGTCCTCAGCTTCGTCATCGACGACGGCCGGATCTCACGGATGTACGCGGTCCGGAACCCCCACAAGCCGGTCGGCTCAACGATGAGGCCGTCCTCGCACGCTGACACGGCAGCGCCGTCGTGCAGACGGGAGGTCCGTCGTGGCGGTGTCTGGTTGTCTGTGCCGCAGCGATCAGGTCAAGACTCTGCGAGGGCGCGCACCGCGCGCTCGATGGCAGGGCGCATGTCAAGAGTGGGGTCGACGGTGAGCCGGTGCAGGAGCAGCCCGTCGGCGAGCGCCATCAGGGCCCTCGTGGCCGGCACGGGGTCGCCGATGCCGACGGCGATCACGATCCGCTCGGTCCACCGCTCGAACTCGCGGCGTTGCCGCCGCAGCGGCTCGCCCAGCTCAGGGTCGTCGGCGAGCTCGAGGAAGAGGGCGTACCGCGCGCGGGTGCGCGTGGCGAATGGCCCGGTCTGCAGTTCGGTGATGGCGCACAAGCCCTCGATCAGTTCGTCGAGTTCCGAGATCGCAGGCATCGCGGCTGGGTCGAAGTCGGCGCGCTCGCGCTCGGCGATCCAGTCCACGATTCCGCTGAGCAGCGCCCGGCGGGTGCGGAACCAGTTCGAGGTCGACCCGGGCGGGAGGCCTGCTCGTTCATCGACCCGCGCATGGCTCAGCGCGCGTGCGCCCTGCGCGCCGAGCAGCTCCACGGCCGCCTCGAGTGCGCGCTCCCGGGTGGCCGCGGGCATGGACGCCCCCTTCCGCGAGGTCTACTATGAATATAGTATGTCTACCGCGCGAAGGGGGTCGCCATGCCCGTCTCGGCCTGGTCGCCGCCGCTGCCAGAGGCCTCCGGCTTCGACCATCTCGTCGTCGAGACGCCCGGCCTGCATACTCACCTCGCCACCATCGGCGAGGGCGAACCCGTCGTGCTGCTGCACGGATTTCCCGAGCACTGGTGGCAGTGGCACGCCATCGCTCCGGTCATCGCCGCACGCGGCTACCGCGTGATCTGCCCCGACCTGCGCGGGGCCGGTTGGACCGTGGCCGAGGATCCGCGGATCGAACGCGAGACCCGGCTGCGCGACCTGCTCGCCCTCCTCGACGTCCTCGACATCGAGCGCGCCCACCTCGTCTCCCACGACATGGGCGTCATCACCGCGATGCAGCTGACCTACGACCACCCCGAGCGGGTTCGAACGGCAGTGCAGCTCTCCGTGTGGCCGGGCTTCATGAAGTTCAGTCCGAAGCTCCTGCCGGCCTTCGAGCACCTGCCCCCGTTCGTCTGGCACCGCCCGGGCGCCTCGCTGCGCGGAACCTTCTCCGATCGGTACCTCGCCCGCCCGATGTCGGAGGCAACCGTCCAAGCCCACCTCGCCCCGATGCGTAGACCCGACATCGATGCTGCGGTGCGTCCGCTCTGCCGCCGCATGGTCCTGCCCGAAGCCATGCGCATGATGCGTGGCGTCTACCGCCGCCAGCGACTCACGGTGCCGACCCTGGTCGTGTTCGGCCGCCGCGACCGCCCCACGACCGAGGAGCTCATGGGGCGTATCTGCCGCGATCCGGAGCGGTACGCCGATCGCGTCGAGTTCGCCTACGTCGACGACGCAGCGCACTTCATCACCGACGACGCCCCCGCCGAGATCGCTGACCTCGCGATCGACTGGTTCGAACGAACAGCTTGACGCAAGGCTCACTACCAGTCTCCGAGCCGTTCCGCACGGCTGCGTCAGCCGGCTCCGGCTCACCCGTGACGACGTCAACTGTTGACGTCCGACCAGACCCGGGAGACCCCGCGTTCCTCTCCAGGCCGATCCTTGCCCAGCGCAGGGTCCGACGTCACCGAGCACGCGCTGCGACGCCGCAGGCCCTGACACGGCATCGATGTCACATTCAGGTCGTCGACGGTGCTGAAGAGGTATGGACCGACGATGGGAGGTGCGCGCCGTACCGGCGGCCGGGCCCACGGCCCCAGCCCGCGTCCTGCAGCCCGATGAGATGAGGCCGAGAGTGACCCCCTGGGCACCGGCGCAGCGCGCCATCCGGGGCGATCTGGACGAGGTGTTCCGACGCGACTACCGGATGGTCGTCGGTGTGGCCGGGCGGGTGCTCGGCTCCCGGGACGAGGCGGAGGACGTCGCCCAGGACGTGTTCCTGTCGTTCGGCCGCACCACCGTCCCGACGAACGAGGCCCGTGGCTGGCTGTCCGTGGCCGCCGCCCATACGGCGCTCAACCTGCTCCGCTCCGGCCGGCGGCGGGCGTCGCACGAGTCGGACGCCACGACGAGTCACGACGCCGTCGTCGGCGACGTGGCCGATGACGTCATCACCGGCCAGGAGCGCACCCGGGTGCGGGCTGCCCTTGCCCGACTCCCCCGCAAGCAGGCCGTCGCCCTCGTCCTGCGCCACAGCGGCCTCAGCTACAACGAGGTCGCTGCAGCCCTGAACATGTCTCCCGGCAGCGTCGGCACCACCGTCCGACGCGCCGAGTCCGCCCTTCGCAAGGAGCTGAACCGTCATGCGTCATCCCACTGAAGGTGTGCTGCGCCGCCTGCTCGACGAGCCGTCCGGGGTGGCGGTGTCCGACCGCCAGCACGTGCACGACTGCGCCACGTGCCACGCCACGCTGGACGTCGTGCGTCGTGACGCCGACCTCGTCCGGGCGGCGCTCCCGGGCGCCTCTGCCGCCGACCTCGACCTCGAGCGGGCACGACGCCGCCTGTCCGCGGCACCCACGCCCAGGAGTGCCAGCCGGACGCCGGTGCACCCGCGGGGGAAGGTGTCCTCGTTCCTGCGGCGTCCCTCGGTCGCCGCCCTGGCCTTCGTCGTCGTGCTCGGGGGTGCGGGCACGGCGGCGGCCAACGACTGGTTCACGATCTTCCGGACGGAGCGGGTCGAGGCGATCAGCATCAGCGCGGCCGACCTCGTGGCCCTGCCCGACCTGAGCGCGTACGGCGACCTCGAGATCACCCAGCAGCCCCACCTCCGCGAGGCCCGGGACGCATCGACGGCAGAAGCGCTGAGCGGTCTGAGCGTGCCGACGGTCGGAGACCTCCCGCGCGGGGTCGACGGGGAGCCGACCTACCAGGTGGGCGACCAGGTCAGCGCCACGTTCACGTTCTCCACCGACCGCGCGGCCGAGGCCGCCGCGAAGGTCGGGGAAGCGTTGCCGCCGCCGCCGCCCGGCCTCGACGGCAGCTCCGTGCGGATGGTCGCCGGTCCGGGTGTCGCCCAGCTGTGGACCTCCGACGCCGGAGCGCCGGCACTTGTCGTCGGGCGGGTGGTGGCGCCGACGGCGTCCTCCACCGGGCTCGCGTTCGAGGACCTGCGCGACTACCTGCTCGCCGTGCCGGGCCTGCCGCCCGACGTGGCCGAGCAGCTGCGCACGTTCACCGCAGACGGCTCGACCCTTCCACTGCCCGTCCCGGCGGACCAGGTCACCGCGACGGCGACCGAGGTCGGCGCGGCACCCGCCACCCTGCTGGTGACCCGCAACAAGGCGTTCGCCGCCGTCGTCTGGGTCGACGACGGTCTCGTCACCCTCGTCGCGGGGTCGGTGGACTCAGAGGAGGTGCTGTCGGTGGCGCGGGGCTTGCGGTGACGTCGGCCCAGACGCTCGGCAGCCCGCGCGACGACACCGGTGCTGACGGACAGCAGCTGACCGGGCCGACGGCTCCCGCCGCGTGGTGCTCCGGGCTGCGCAAGACCTACGGCCGGCAGGTGGCTGTCGACGACGTGTCCTTCGAGGTCGGACGCGGCGAGGTCGTCGGGCTGCTCGGTCCGAACGGCGCGGGCAAGACCTCCGTGATCAAGGTCCTGCTCGGCCTGGTCCACGCCGACGCCGGTGAGGTCGTGCTGCTGGGACGGCCCGCGACCGACCCGTCCGCCCGGGCACGCGTGGGGTACCTGCCGGAGCTGTTCCGGTACCAGCCCTGGCTGACCCCGATGGAGGTGCTGGCCCTGCACGTGCGCCTGTCCGGGATCGACGTCCCCGTCGAGGACCGGCGCGAGTGCCTCGACCTGGTCGGCCTCGGCGGCCGGGCCAGGGACCGCCTCGGCGGCTTCTCCAAGGGGATGCAGCAACGTCTCGGTCTCGCTGTCGCCCTGGTGTGCCGCCCGGACCTGGTGGTCCTGGACGAGCCGACCAGCGCGTTGGACCCGCTCGGTCGCGCCGACGTACGCGACATCGTGCTCAGGCTGAAGGCGCAGGGGGTTGCCGTGCTGCTGAACTCCCATCTCATCGGCGAGGTCGAACGGGTCTGTGACCGGGTGGTCATCCTGGACCGTGGACGCGTCGCCGCGGCGGGCACGCTCGCCGAGCTCCTCGGCCAGCGCGAGCTCCGACTGCAGCTCACCGACGTGTCGCCCTCCGCGCAGGAGCTGCTGCAGGCCACGGGCAGGTCCGAGCGGGAGGGCGACTGGTACGCGGTCGCGCTCCCGGCAGACGACCTCGGCACCGCCGTCCCGGACCTGGTCCGCGCCCTGGTCTCCCACGGCACCAAGGTCCACGCCGTGGTCCCGGGCAGGATCAGCCTGGAGGAGCGCCTCCTCGGCATCCTGCGCGAGGGCGCGGACGCCCGGGCGGAGAAGACCCGATGACCACCGTCCGCACCGTCACGACGATCGCCGCGCTCACCGTGCGCGAGGCGTACCGCCGACGCGTGGTGCTGGCCCTCGGCGCCCTCACCCTCGTGCTGCTCGCCCTGAGCGGCTGGGGCTTCTCGCGCCTCGCGGCTGAGTCCGACGGCAGCGCCCTGACCAGCGGTGAGGCTCGCCTGACGGCGTCCATCGTGCTCAACCTGGTGATGTTCGGATACAGCCTCATCGCCGCGCTCGGCACCGCCTTCCTCGCCGGCCCGTCGGTCGCCGGCGAGACGGAATCGGGCATCGCCCTGGCGGTGCTGGCCCGCCCGGTGCGCCGATCGGCGTTCCTGCTGGGGAAGTGGCTGGGGCTGGTGGCGTTCGGGACCGGCTTCGTCGTCATCGCCGGGACGGCACAGATCCTCGTCGTCCGGGCGACGGTCGACTACTGGCCGCCGGACCCGGTCGCCGCTCTGGCGCTGCTGGCGGCCCAGACGACCGCCCTGCTGACCCTCGCGGTGCTGCTGTCCACCACGGTGTCGCCGATGGCCTCAGGGGTCGTGGCCGTCGGCCTGTTCTGCACCACCTGGGTCGCAGGCGTCGTCGGCGGGGTCGGGCAGGGGCTCGGCAACGAGGCGGTCGGCCGCGTGGGGACGGTGTCGCGCGTGCTGATGCCCACCGACGGGCTGTGGCAGGGCGCGATGCACGGGCTGCAGGACCCCTCCGTCTTCGCCACGTTCGGAGCGACCGACGTCGAGGCCTTCCCCTTCCTGGCCTCGGCACCGCTGACCGTTGCGTACCTGGCGTGGGCCGCCCTGTGGGTGGCGATGGTGTGGGGCCTGGCAGCGACGTCGTTCGCCCGCAAGGACCTGTAACGGGTCGTCGACAGGCAGGTGGCAACATCTGGTCGGGGAGCAGTCCATCGGCGCAGGTCGCGCGGGACGGGACCACCCTGGTCACGGCGACGTCGCCCCCTCGCGCGGATGCTCGCCACGCCGAGCAGCTCCTCGAGCTCAGGCGCGGGCCTGCATGCCCTGGTCGCCGGCCTTGTCCTGGTACATCAGGAAGTCTGCGGAGCGCAGGAGCTCGTCAGGGCCCTGGCCCGGGCGGTGGACAGCGACCCCGATGCTGGCCGTGACGTGCAGCCTCTTGCCGGCGTACGGCATGGGTCGGGTCAGGGCCTTCCGCACGCGGGCCGCCACCAGTGCCGGGTCCTCGCAGCCGGCCATGCGCGGTGCCGAGCAGAGGATGACGAACTCGTCGCCCGCCAGCCGCGCCACCAGGTCGTCCTGCCGGACGGCGCGCTCGAGGCGACGGGAGACCTCGATGAGGACGGCGTCGCCGGCCGCGTGGCCATGAGTGTCGTTGATCTGCTTGAACCTGTTGAGATCGAGGAAGATCAGGGTCACCGGGCCGGCGGCTGGAGCGCAGACCCGGTCGTGGAGCTGGGTCATCAGCTCGCGGCGGTTGGCCAGTCCGGTCAGCTGGTCATGACCGGCCGTCCACCGAACGCGTTCGTGGTACGCGTATCGGGCCGAGGTCGTGGTCAGGATGTTCGCGATGCTGTGCGCGAGCGCCAGGTCACTGGCCGTCCAGCTCCGCCCCTCAGGGGCTTCCAGCCGCAGCCATCGCCGTGGCTCGTGGTCGGCCCCCACAGCGACGCTGAGGACCCGGGATTCGCCGTCCTCCTGCACCGCTGAGTGGTCCTCGTCGACGACCGTGACCGCGACTCCGAAGACGCCGCCCAGACGGGCGCAGGCGTCCGCGACCAGGTCGACGCCGGCGTCCTGGGCGATGGCCTGCTGGCCGATGTCCGCGACCAGGGCGTGCCGCGACGCTTCCTGCTCGGCCCGGGCGACGGCCGCGTCCTTGTCGTCCAGGACCCGGCGAAGGCGCCACAGGACCAGCAGCGGGACGGGGATGGCGACGGCGAACAGCTGCAGGTCGCTGACGTGCGTCGCGGAGAAGCACGCGGTCGCCGTGGTGGCGATCAACGCGGCCGCCAGGACGAGCCAGCGCGGGGTCGACAACGGGACTCCCGTCTCGACCGGACGCGTCAGCTCGGTCATGTCCCGACACAGGGCAGCCACGCCGGGCGCCGCGTAGGCGATCATCCACAACGCGTTGTTCCACGCCCCGGCGTGGTACCCACCGGTGGCGGTCAGCACCACGTACGCCGAGCTGCCCAGCAGCCCGCCGACTCCTCCGCCCAGGCACAGCAGCCACGCCGACCACAGGCGTCCGGCTCCTGCGAACAGCAGCCGCAGGTACAGCGCGAGCAGCCCGGCCTGGGCCAGGGGGAAGACCGCGATGGACGCGGACGGCACCGCCGCAGCCCCCTGCTCGCGCAGGGCGGGGTCCAGCAGAACCCCCCACAGCACCAGGGCCACGGCGATCACCACCGCGACGGCGTCCAGCATGGCGTCGCGGTCGCCGCCAGGGACCCTGGCCCGCGCGAAGCCGCGGACCGCCTGGATGAGCAGCAGCCACGCCGCCAGGTACAGGACCGAGGGAGCCGCCGGCGTGAGCGCGACACCGGCGCGCAGCAGGTCCCCGCAGACGTCGGCGGCGGTCATCACCACCAGCCCGGACGCGAGCAGAGCCCAGGGGGTGCGGCGCTCGGGGCGGTTCCGGTGCACGCCCCACACCACGGCGGCGGCCGAGGCACCTGACAGCAGGTGGTAGACCCCCTGCTGCGCCACACCGCCGGTGAGGAAGAAGGCGCACATCAGGGCGACGGCGACCCCAGCCGCCACCGCCGGCGCCTTCGTGTCCATCCGACCTTGTCGACGTGGCGCCCACCGACCCTGAGCGCTCGTGCCGCTGGCCACCCGATCGCCACATCGACCGACGCGTGACGCCGTGCCCTGGTGCTACCGCGCAGCGCGATTCACCACGAGATCCAGCAGCTCGCGGACACTGACGTGCCGTTCCAGCGGGTGCCGCAGCCTCGTCCGCCCGGTCAGGTGGTAGTGGTTGCGCCGGCCGACCCGCTCTCGGCGCAGGTACCCGCCCTCCTCGAGGTCGGCCACCGCCATCTGCGCGGCGCGCTCGGTGATCCCGACCTGCTCCGCCACGTCGCGGAGGCGCACCTCGGGATCGCGCGCGATGCACACCAGCACGTGAGCATGGTTGGTGAGAAAGGTCCATCGCGGCTTGTCCACGACCCCGACCGTAGCCGAACGCCGGCGCCCTTGACAGCAATATACGAACTGTGTTTCTCTAATTGAACTTCGTATCTAGTCCGAGGAGGAACCATGTCCACGGTGCTGCAACAGAGAGGAACGGCGGGTCACGGGGCCTTCGCCGGTGGCGATCGCGGCGCTGTGCTGGCCGTCCTGGATGGGGCCTCGCAGCTGGATGCGTCGCACGCCCAGGCCGTGCTGGCGTACGCGCAGATGGTCTCGGTCGTGGACGGGCGCCCGCTGCGCGTGCTGCTGGTGCGGCCGCGACTCGGGTTCAGCACGGACGCCCCGGTCGTGGCGGCGCGACGGCAACGCCGCCGCCAGGTGATGGCGTGGCTGTCGACCCGATCGCAGACGCACGTCGAGATCGACGAGCTGAGCGTGCCCCGCCGGATCTCGCAGCGGCCTGCCGACCTGTGGGACCGGGTCCTGGTGGCAGCGCGCGAGCGGGCCGCCGCCTGCGTCATCGTGTCCGAGCAGATGCCCACGACCGACGGGAGCGACCGCACCCTGACCCCTGCCGACACGACTCCGACCGTCATCACCGTGCTGGCCCGGGCGGGCAGCAGCCGGTCTCAGGACTACCGGTCGTGGCTGTGAGCGCGTCACCCGTGGCCGGCGGGACGGGCCGCCCGCCCGCCGGGCCCGGCGCGACGACATCGCACCCTCGCGTCGTGCTGACGGCGACGGCACCCACGCCCTCGCTCGTGCTGGCCCTGCAGACGGTACGCGGCTACCCCTGCGTCTCCCTGCTGCTGCAGACGCGGGCGGCCGAGCGGATGGACGACGGCGACCTGGGGCGACTGCGCTACCTGGCCCGCGAGGCACTGGACCGCCTGCACGACTCCGGTCACGCCGCCCCGGAGTCGGAGCTGTCGCGGACCGTGCACGACCTGGTCGACGCAGCAGCCCACGACCGCACCGGCACGGCACTGGCCCTGTTCGCCTCGCAGGCACTGGGACGGGTCGTGCGCCTGGGCGTGGACGTGCAGGACCGCGCTGTGGTCGACCACACCTTCGCGACCCGCGACCTGGTCCGGGCCCTGCATCGCACCCCCCGGCACCTCGTCCTGGTGCTCGAGACGCACCGGGCGCGGCTGCTGGACGGCTCCGACGGCGAGCTGCGCCCGGCACCCACCGGTGGATTCCCGATGCACTCACCGGTGGACCTGTCCGCGCGCAGCCGAGAAGAGGACCGGCACACGTTCCTCGAGACCGTGGACCGCAGGCTGGGCACCTACCGGCAGCTGCACCCCTCCCCGCTGGTCCTGTTCGGAGCGCGCACCGTCGTGCGGGACTACCTGCGCCTCGCACGGCACGCCGGACGCCTGGCCGGCGTCCTCAACACCAGCGACGTCCCGACCTCGGTGGCGGGCCTCCAATCCCGCATCCGCCCGGTGATCGCGGCCTACCTCGGCACCCGCGAGCGTGAGGCCCTGGAGCTGTTGGCCCGCCGCGAGGCGGAGTTCCGGATCGCGACCGGGGTAGAGGCCGCCTGGGCCGCTGCGCGACGGGAGCGCCCGGAGATGCTGGTGGTCGAGCCGGGCCTGATGGTGCCCGCACGACTGTCCGCCGACGGCGACACCCTGCGACCGGTCGACCGGGTCGGCGAGCCCGACGTCGTCGACGACATCGTCGACGAGCTGATCGAGCTCGTCCTGGCCAGAGGCGGCTGGGTCGCCTTCGCCCGCGACGGCGCACTGGCCTCCCACGACGGCGTCGCGCTCACGCTGCGATGATGGACGTCTCCACCGGCCTGTGGGCCGCCGTCCTGGTCGGCATCCTGCTCATGCTGGCCGTCGACCTGGTCGCGCACCGCACCGCACACCTCATCGGCGTCCGCGAGGCCGCCACCTGGTCGGCCGTGTGGGTCGCCATCGGCGTCGGGTTCGGCGCCTACGTCTGGGTCCGTTTCGGCGCCGAGCTCGGTCAGCAGTACTACGCCGGCTACCTCATCGAGAAGTCCCTGGCCGTCGACAACGTCTTCGTCTGGGCCATCATCTTCAGCTTCTTCGGCGTCCCACCCCAGCTCCAGCACCGCGTCCTGTTCCTCGGCGTCCTCGGCGCCCTGATCCTGCGCGGAGCGTTCATCGCCGCCGGCGCCGTCCTCATCGCCAACTTCAGCTGGGTGCTCTACCTCTTCGCGGCGTTCCTGATCTGGACCGGCTACCGCATGATCCGCCAGCGCGACCAGCACATCGACCCCGAACGATCACTGACCCTGCGCCTGTTCCGTCGCTGGGTCCCCATGACCGACGCCTACCACGGCCAACGCTTCCTCATCCGCCGCGACGGCGTCCTGCTGGCCACCCCGCTGCTCGCCGTCCTGGTCCTCATCGAGGTCACCGACGTCGTCTTCGCCGTCGACTCCATCCCAGCCATCTTCGCCGTCACCGACGAACCCTTCCTGGTCTTCACCGCCAACGCCTTCGCCCTGCTCGGGCTGCGCGCCATGTACTTCCTGCTCGCCGACCTGATCCACCGCTTCGTCTACCTCAAGATCGGCCTCGCCCTGGTCCTGATCTGGGTCGGCATCAAGATGCTGCTCAAGGTGGACCTCCTCTACATCCCCACCACCATCTCGCTGGCCGTCATCACCACGATCCTGAGCGTCGCCGTCATCGCCTCCCTGCGCGCCACCAGCCACCAGCCGGACGGCACCGACCCCGCAGCAGAGGCCGGCACCCCGCCGTTCCACGTGGCCGACGAGGCCGAGATGTCGACCGCCACCTCGGTGTGGCGACGTCAGCCTCGTCCCGCTGACACCGGTCCCGATCGGACCGACGCCTCGGGCCCCGGGACGGACGGCGCACCGCGCGAGCGGAACCATTCTTAGTCACGTGGCGCGACACCTGTCGTTCCTGGAGACCGGTCGGTACCGACCCAGCCGGGACATGGCCCGTGGCGGGAGCTGATCGCCGAACCGGTCGGAGGTCGCGCCAGCAGCCGTGGTCCGACCGCAGGCCGACGCCGCGCGCCACCCGGACGACCCGGTTCTGGCCGAGCTCGTCGACCTGGCCGGGCCTGCGGTGCGGCACCTGGGGCCAGTTCCGGTCGTCCCGGTCGCCCGGGTGCTCCGCCTGCGCTTTCGGGTCGGCGAGGAGGTCGCGCGGACGATCTCCGTGGTGCCCCACCTGCTCGTCGACGCCGGGCCCCGATCGAGGAGCTCTGCCGGCGCCTGCAAGGGCCGATGTGCCGGTTGGCGCTGCGCTTCACCGGACAGCCGGCTGACGCCGAGGACGCAGCGCACGAGGTCCTGGTGCTCCTGGTCACTCACCTGTCGTCCTTCGAGGGGCGCTCGCGCTTCAGCACCTGGGCCTACACCGTGGCGGTCCGCCAGCTGGTGCGGTCCGCGCGTCCACCCAGGCAGGTGGACGCGCCGGCGGCAGGGTTGGCCATCGTCGCGCTCATGAGCGCATCGCCGCCAGCACCGGTACCGGTGCGTCTGCGGCCTCGACGGGACGGACCACCAGCAGCACGCCGAGCGCGAGCAGCCACAGGTACCAGCCGGTGTAGACGTTCAGACCCCAGAACTCCAGGGTCGCGGCCTCGATGGCCGTCGCCAGGGGCACCACGACGGCCCAGACCGTAGCGAGAACGACCCCGAGCCCGGCGAACCACCGGGGCAGGCCGTGCGAGCGCAGCACGAACACCGACACCCCGACCGCCCACACGCCCTGCAGCAGCCAGCCCAGGTGCTCACCGAGCGCGCCCCCGGCGTAGCCGTTGACGAGGTCGTACACCGCTGCCGTGGCCGCCCGCTCGGCCTCGGTCGCCGAGGGGTCGGTCCACCGGTCCGCGATGCCGGGCACGGTGATCGGCCAGCGGACCCAGCCGAGCATCTGGGCGAAGGCGCCGAGCACCCCGAAGGTGGTGACCGCGCGGGCGGTCGTCTGTCCCCGGGTGAGGCCGTCCTGGACCGCGACCGCGGCCGGGATGAGCAGGAGGCTCGAGATCAGGAAGACGTAGAAGCCGGTACGGACCCACACCTCGGCCTCCACGAAGCGGTCGAGGGCGGAGGTGCCGGGCTCGTCCAGCACGGCCGGCCAGCCGAACTGGGTGCCGAGGATCGCGTAGCCGACCAGGCTGAGGACGGCGGAGCCGATGAGCAGCGCACCGGTGCCGGGCAACCGTCGCATCAGGCGGCCCTCCCCTCAGCGAGCGTGCGACGCCCCTCGGCGACGACCCGCGTGATCGCCTCGTCCCACGGCTCGGGTTCCAGGCCGAACCGGGTCCTGGTCTCGGAGTCGTCGATGACGAACGGGGCGGTGAACTGGTAGAGCGTGCCTCTCAGCTCGCGGACCACCGGGTCGAACAGACCCACCAGCCGCAGTGCGGCGGCCCCTGTCCCGGTGACCCGCGGTAGCGGCACCCCGGCGGTGCGCGCCACGTCACCCAGGGCCTCGCGCTGCGTCCGCGGTGGGGTCGTGACCACGTGCCAGAGCCGGCCTGATGCCGCGGGATCCGCTGCGGCCGCGACCAGGGTCGCCGCGGTGTCGCGCGTCGTCGTCCAGGAGTGGGGCTGGTCGGGATCGCCCACGGTGCGTACGTGCTTGCCCGCGAGGATGGCAGGGACCTGCCGGGCGATGGCCGACTGTGAGCCTGCGTCCAGGAAGTCGCTGGCGCGGACCTCGACGGCACGGACCCTGCCCTCCTGGTGCGCCGTGAGAGCCTCGGCCCACATCCAGGACCGGGTGCGGCCCTTGGCGTCGGCCGGAGCCTCCGGCATCCCGGGGGCCATCGACCCACGGACCGGTCCGTAGGGGTAGAGGTTGCTGACCGTGGCCAGGGTCGCCCCGACCGTCTCGGCGGCCCTCAGGATCGAGGACGCCAGCGGGGGCCAGTCCACCGGCCAGCGGTGGTAGGGCGGGTTGGCGCAGTTGTAGATCGCCGTCGCCCCGGCAGCCACCTGAGCCAGAGCCGTGGCGTCCCCCGCATCCAACCGGACGCGCTCGACGCGGGCGTGGTCCGGGCCGCCACCCGACCGGCTCACCACCCGCACCTCGTGGCCGGCCTCGGCGAGCAGCAGGGCCGCGGCGGCGCCGACCGACCCACCGCCGATGATCACGTGTCGTTCGTGCATCACTGATCTCCCTATAGAGCGATGCTCTGGACGAGGGTCAGTGAACACCACGCCGCGCCCGAGCGCAAGAGCGGTGCTCGAAAGGGTGTCCACCGATCACCGAGGTGCTTGTATGGAGCCGTGACGAGCAGCAGTCCCGCACAGGACATCCGAGCGCAGGCCAGGCACCAGATGAGGGCAGCGATCCTCGACACCGCCCGCGCGCACCTCGCCGAGCAGGGCGCTGCCGGCCTGTCCCTGCGGGCCGTGGCCCGCGACGTCGGGATGGTCTCCTCAGCGCTCTACCACTACTTCGACAGCCGGGACACGCTCCTGACCGCGTTGATCATCGACGCGTACGACCAGCTCGCGGACCAGGTCGGGGACGCCGAGGCAGCGGTGGCCCGCGACGACCTGGTGGGCAGATGGCGGGCCGTCGCCACGGCGACCCGGTCGTGGGCGCTCGCCGACCCGCACCAGTACGCGCTGGTCTACGGCTCCCCCGTTCCCGGGTACGCCGCACCGCAGGACACCGTGGGCCCGGCGACGAGGGTGACGCGTGTGCTGGCCGACATCCTGGTCGACGCCGCCGCGTCCGGCACGGGCGTCGCAGGCGCGAGGCCCGGCCCTGGGCCTGGGCGGCGACGTCGGTCATCTCATCGGCCGTCCACCCGGGCGGTCGCGGCAGCGGTCGCCCCCGTCGCCGCGTACACCCACGACAGCGTCCCCACCGACCTGCTGGTCCGTGGGGTGATGGCCTGGACCTACCTGTTCGGCGCGGTGTCCTTCGAGCTGTTCGGCCAGCGGCACAACGTCATCGGCGACAACCACCGAGATGCCTTCTTCGCCGAGGAGGTCCACCGGCTCGCCGTCCTCCTGGGCCTGGTCGACCTCTAGAGCGTGGCAGTCGGTCGGGACGTGCTTCGTCCGGGACGCCGACTCCCCCACACGTCTGCCCAGGTGGCTGGTCGGTCTGGTCGCGCCATCCGGCACCATGCGGGGGTGAGCACCGTCGAGGCCCCACTGGACGACCCGCTGCTCGCGCCCGCGCGCGGCCGGATGACGCTGCCCCTGGCGGCCGGTGCGCCGGACACCCTCGTACCGGGCACCAGCGTCCAGACCTGGGAGCAGCTGGTCGACCCCGAGGCTGGATGGCTCGATCAGCTCGCGGCCGACTGGGCCGAGCGCGGAGGCTTCGACGATCATCGCCGACCCTGGGTGCTCACCGTCTTCGGGCTGGCGCACCAGCTCACCCACGCCACCGTGGCTCACCTGCTGCTCACGGACCGCGTCCTCGACCTGAGCGGCCTTCGAGTCCGCCTGCGCGACACCGGGCCGGGCACGGCGCGTGCCTCAGGTCTGGTGCTGGACGATCCGGCCCCGGCCTGGACGGGGACCCGCGCCGACCTGGTGGATCGGTGGTGGGCGCAGCTGGAGGCCACGATGCGACCCTTGGTGCTGCGCGCCGGTGAGCACGGTGTGCGCCCTCCGGTCGCCTGGGGCGAGCCGGTCGGACTGGCCACCGTCGCCTGCCACACCCTCGCCGAGGCAGGCGTGGAAGGGGCACGGCGGCTCGCCGAGGAGCTCGCGGACGTCACCGGACGGGGTGAGCTCACCTCGACCGAGGACGACCCGGACGGGGATCCGCCGTGCTGGCGCGCACGCCGCACCACCTGCTGCCAGTGGTGGCAGTCCCGCTACGACGCCCACTACTGCCGAGAGTGCCCCCTGCACCGCTCGCCGCGAGCCGCGACCGACCCGCTTCCGGTCGACCACTGACTCTGCTCCCAGGGGCTCATCGCGCCACGGGGAGCACCGTCGACCGGCCCGACGGCGTAGCCGCCACGACTCAGGTGACCAGGGCGACCGCGCCGGACGCGACGCCGAGCACCACCACGGCGGCGGCGCTGCCGACGGCGACGCGGGCCGGGCCGGTGTCGAGAGACCCCGTGCGAACAGCGGCGGCGTACACCGGAGCCAGCCATCGCAGGTAGTAGTACAGGCTGGCGACGGTGTTGAGTGCAGCGACGACGACGAGCCAGACCAGGCCGGCCTCGACAGCGGCCCCGAACGCCAGCAGCTTCCCGACGAACACCACGGTCGGCGGAGTTCCGACCAGACCGAGCAGGTGGACCACCAGCGCCGCTGCCAGCCAGGGATTCTGACGGGCCAGGCCCGCCCAGTCAGGCAGGGAGCGGGCCCCCGGCGCTGCGGCGACCACGGCGAAGGCGCCGACGTTGGTGACCGCGTACCCGGCGAGGTACACCACCAGCGCCGGAGCAGCCAGCACCGAGGCCGGAGCGGCCGCGGCGATGACGAGCAGGTACCCGACCTGGCTGATGCTGGAGTACGCGAGCAGCCGGTGGACGTCGGTCTGCCGGAACGCGGCCAGGTTGCCGAGGGTCATGGACGCGGTCGCGACCACGGCCAGCACCAGGACGAGGTCGACCGGTGCCTGCTCGAACGGGCCGGTCGCCAGGCGCTGGACGGCGGCGACGCCGCCCAGCTTGGGCACGGTCGTGACCAGTGCCGCGATGGTGGTGGTGGTGCCGGCCACCGTGTCCGGCACCCAGAAGTGCGCCGGGACGGCACCGACCTTGAACAGCACGCCGATCAGGACACCGAGGACGCCGACGGCGACCAGGGGGGCCGGGGCGTTCGAGATGCCGGCCGCGACGGCGTCGTACCCGGTGGCCCCGGTGGCGAGCACGACCGCCGCGGTGCCGACCAGGAGCAGCACACCGCACAGGGCGCCGACGAGGTAGTACTTCAGCGCCGCCTCGGTCCCGGCCGCGTCCTTGCGGTAAGCCACCAGCGCGTAGAGCGGGACGCTGGCCAGCAGGAACGCGGCGGAGAGCATCAGCAGGTCCCCGGCGGCAGCCAACGCGTTCGCCCCGAGGACTGCCAGCAGGACCAGGACGGTGACCTCGCCCTCACGGGGGTGGTGACGGAAGGTCGGTGCGCTCAGCGCGAGCACCATCATCGCGCCGAACGCCGCGGCGACACGCACTGCGCCGGTGAGCGGGTCGATCACCCAGGTGCCGTCGTAGACCGCTCGTGGCGCCTCGAGCAACGGCGGGACGGCCAGGACGGCCGAGACGGTCAGCGCGGCCAGCCCGAGGTTGCGCACCCGGTGCTGAGCCAGTCGCGGCGTCCACAGTGAGAGCAGCAGCGTGCCGACAACGCCTGCCAGCACCGCGATCTCGGGCAGCAGGGCGAGCGGGTCCTCTGCCATCTCCGGGCCCACGTCAGGGCCCCATGACCGAGATCAGCTCGTTGGTGGCCGACCCGATCAGATCGAGCACCGGGCCGGGGGCGAGCAGGCCCAGCAGCACGGACAGCGCGAGCAGCGCACCCACGACCACCGCCGGCCGCCAGGTCAGGTCGACCCCGCCGGCCGCGTCGTGCCCTGTGCCGTTCCCACCGGTCGGTGACTGCTCGGGCCCGGTCAGGAGGCGTCGGAGGGCGAGCAGGAACAGGCCGGCGGTGACCAGGACGCCCGTCACGGAGATGATCACCGCGACGGGGGCACCCTCGTAGGCGCCGGCGAAGACGTGGAACTCGGCCAGGAAGCCGGACAGACCGGGCAGCCCCAGCGAGCCCACCGCGGCCACGGTGAGCAGGACCGAGAACCGCGGTGCCGTTCGGGCCAGCCCGCCCCACTGCGAGAACCGGTAGTCGCGCCCCCGGTCCCACAGGTAGCCGGTGAGCAGGAACAGCGCACCGGTCAGCAGGCCGTGACTGACCATCTGCAGCACCGCCCCGGTGGTGGCCAGCTCGCGTGCCGCGGCCGGGGCGCCGACCAGGCCGGCCGCACCCAGACCGAGCAGGACGTACCCCATGTGGTTCACCGACGTGTAGGCGATCATCCGCTTCACGTCGCGCTGGGCGAGCGCCACCAGGGCACCCCAGACCACGCTCACGACGCCCACCACCACGATGACCCAGGCCCAGCGCTGCCACGCCTCCGGCAGGATCGGCATCGCGATCCGGACGAAGCCGTAGGTCCCCAGCTTGAGCAGCACACCGGCCAGGACGGCCGACCCCTCGGCCGGCGCGTCGGTGTGCGCCGGCGGCAGCCAGGTGTGGAACGGCACGGTCGGCGTCTTGATCGCCAGGCCGATGCCGATGAGCAGCAGCGCGATCGCAGCCGTGACCGGTTCACCGTCAAGCGGCTGCTGCCGGACCAGCTCGACGATGTCGAAGGTGCGCGGCGCCGATCCGGCGAAGACGACGATGAAGCCGACCAGCATGACCAGCGAGCCGAGGAAGGTGTAGAGGAAGAACAGCAGGGCGCTGGACCGGGCGGCGCCATGGCCCCACCCGGCGATGATGAAGTACATCGCCACGATGGTCAGGTCGAAGAAGACGAAGAACAGGATCAGGTCGAGGGCGGCGAACGTCCCCAGGCTGGCGGTCTCCAGGAACAGGAACAGCGCCACCCAGGTGCGTGGCCGCTCAGCCTGTCGCGACGACCACACGGCCGTGGCGAGGAACAGCACGGTCGTCATGACGATCAGGGCCACGGAGAGCCCGTCGACGCCGACGTGGTAGCCGGCATCCACCGACGGGATCCACTGCACGTCGACCTCGGAGCCGAAACCTGTGGCGAATCCGGCGTCGTCGGGGAGCGTGACCCACAGGAGCACACCAAGGAGCACGGTGGTGGCCGTCGCGGTCGACGCCACCCGGGCCGCCCACCGCGCCGGGAGGAGCAGGACGATGCCGGCGGCGACCAGCGGGACGAAGACGGTGGCGGTCAGCAGCATGGAGCGCTCCAGGTCGGATCGGGCCGGGTGGGCCAGGTCGGTCGGGCGGACGTCCTCGGACGTCGGACACCGGTCACGTGGGCACCAGCAGCAGCAGGACGAGCAGGACACCGGCCCCGGCAGCGAGCTGGAAGTAGTACTGGTGCAGCAGCCCCGTCTGGGGACGACGGGCTGCACCACCGAGTCGCCGCAGCCCCGAGGCAAGCGCGAGAACCGTCCCGTGGACGGTCCGGACGTCGCGGTCACCGGCTGC
>JBBQSN010000035.1:0-24573 GCA_038213835.1 Actinomycetales bacterium | reverse complement strand
AGCGCGGTCAGCGACCGTGGCCCGGTGCCGTGCCGGTCGACGAACGCCGACGGGTCCGGGAACAGGGCCCGCACCTGGGCCGCGGGCAGCGCGGCCAGGACGGCGCGACCGCTGGCGGTGAGCTGGGCGGGGAGGCGCACGCCGACGTCGGTGACCAGCGGCGGCCGTCCGGGGGCGCGTTCCTCCACCACGTAGAGGACCTCGCGTCCGTGCAGCACCGCCAGGTGCGCGCCGCGGCCCACGTCGTCGACCAGGCGCGCCAGCACGGGGCGCGCGAGCCGGGCCAGCGGCGCCTGCCGGGTGTAGGCGGTGCCGAGCTCGAACGCGCCGACCCCCAACCCGTACCGGCGCTCCTCGGGCAGGTGCACGACGAAGCCGGACCGGGTCATCACCCCGAGCAGGTGGTAGGTGGTCGAGCGGGGCAGCTCGAGCGCCCGCGCGATGCTCGCCGCCGGCACCGGCCCGGGTTGGGCGGCCAGGTGCATCAGCACCGCCAGCGTCTGCTCGGCGGCGGGGACGGTGGAGGCGGCCACGGAGTCACGCTAGCCGTACTGACCGGGGAGGGCGGTCGAGGCAGCGGGCACAGGTGAGGGCAGTGTCATCGCTGCAGGGGCTGTGGCGCTCCCAGGTCCCCTCGTTGCCCGCGCTGGTGCTCGTGCCTGCCCCAGGCGACGGTGTCGAGCACGCCCTCGGCGATCCACCCTCGGTCGAACATCACCTGCTCCCCCGAGAACCTGAGGACCACCCACCGGTCCCGGACCAGCTCGTCCTACCGACGGCAGTCGCGGTCCAGCGCCGAGCGAGAGCCAACCGTCCGCCGTCGCCCCGTCTCGACGATCTGTGGACACAGCGGCGGGGAACAACGACCTGTGCACAGCCGTGCGCCCGTGGCGCGACGTCGTTGCCCGCGGCTGTGCTCGGACGGACACACCGCTACACCTCGTGGCCCAGCATGCCGAGACACCAGGGAGGGAGGGAGCGCAGATGCCCGAGGGTCAGGTGCTGTCGCGGCCGTCGCGCGCCTTCGACCTGGGCGTCGTCGCTGTCGGGGCCGTCGTCGCGCTCGTCGTCGTCGGACTCTGCGTCACGGTCTGGGAACCCCGTCTGACCTGGACCGCGGTGCTCGCTGCCGCGATCGCCCCGGTGCTGACCCGGTTCCACCTCATCGTCACCAGCAACAGCGAGAGCGTCGAGATCAGCTTCGACTCCGCCGTCCTGGTCTTCCTCCTGGTCTACCTCGACCCCCTGGACGCGATGGCGCTCTGGGTGCTGGCAGGCCCGGTCGCGGCGATGTCGGTTCGCAAGCGCTGGCCGATCCGGCTCTTCAACGCCGCCCTCGTGCTGGTCTGCGGCAGCGCGATGGCCACTGTGCACGTGCTGCTGGACGGGGGCGCGAGCACGAGCGGACGCACCGCGCTCGCGGTGCTGCTCGGCTGCGCCGTCTACGTGACCATCGACCTGGTCCTCTCCTGGGTGGGGGCGTCGCTGGAGACCCGCCGGCCGCTCGGCGAGATGATCTCGGCGAACGAGGTGCTGGTCGCGGTCGGCGTCCTGCTCGGCGTCGCCAGCCTCGGGTACCTCGCCGCGCTGCTCGCCGAGAGCGAGACCCGGTGGCTGCTGGTGCTGGTCCTGCTGCCCGTCCTGGCGGTCGTGGTCGCCTCGCGGGCGGCCCGCAGGTCGCGCAGCGACCAGCGGCGGCTGGGGGTGCTGCTCGACTCGGCCCGGCAGCGCCGCGACCTGGACGACGCGCCGCGGATCCTCGAGGCGGCGGTCAGGCACGCGGGCACGCTGCTCGAGACCGACCAGGTGGCGGTGCGGCCGACCGCCCCCGGTGTGGGCGAGATCGGGGCGCTGCTCGACACCGGCGGCCAGACCCGGTGGCTGGTGGGCACGCTCACGGCGGACCGCGAGCACGGGCGCGCGCTCGACCAGCAGGCCCTGGAGGCGCTGGCCGGCGACACCGCCGAGTCGCTCGCCCGGTCGCGCCTGATCCACGAGCTCGAGCGGCTGGCGGGCACCGACGCGCTGACCGGCCTGGTCAACCGCAGCGTGTTCGCCGAGGAGGTGGCCCGGGCCGTGGCCGGCACCCGCGCCCCGGGCGGCTGCCCGCCCGCGGTGGTGTACCTGGACCTGGACGCCTTCAAGCAGATCAACGACCGGTTCGGGCACCACGTGGGCGACCTGCTGGTCTGCGAGGTGGCGGACCAGATCCGGGCGTGCGTCCGCCCGAGCGACGTCGTCGCCCGGCTCGGGGGAGACGAGTTCGCGGTCCTGGTCGAGGGCCTGGACGACACCGACGCCCTGGTCGGCCTGTGCCAACGGATCCTGGACCTGCTGCGGGTCGAGCGGGTGGTCGACGGCAACGTGCTCACCGTCGGCGCGAGCGTCGGGCTGGCCGTCGCGGACGCGTCGACCTCCGCCGACGACCTGCTGCGCAACGCGGACATGGCGATGTACGACGCCAAGAGCCGACGGCGTCCCGTCCCGGCCCTGTACCGGCCCGAGCTGCGTGAGCGCAGCGTGGACCGCGCCGAGCTCGAGGACGACCTGCGCCGTGCCCTGGGCTCGCAGGACCAGCTCCGCGTGGACTACCAGCCGATCCTGCGGCTGCCGGACGGCACGGTCCACGGGCTCGAGGCGCTGGCGCGGTGGGAGCACCCCGAGCGGGGGCTGCTCACCGCCGGTCACTTCATCGACGTCGCCGAGCAGGCCGGCCTGATCGGCCAGCTGGGCGAGTGGGTGCTGCGCCGGGTCATGCTGGACGCGCCCGCGCTCGTCGAGGCAGCGGGACGACCGATCACCTTGTGCGTCAACGTGTCCGCTCGCCAGCTTGCCGACAGCTCGCTCGCAGACGTCGTCCGCGAGGTGGTGGCTGCGGACACCGCGGGCGTGGACCTCGTGCTCGAGCTCACCGAGTCGGTCGTGATCGGCGAGGACCGCGAGGTGCGGCGCCGGCTGGCCGAGCTGGTCTCGGCCGGGGCGGCCCTGGCGATGGACGACTTCGGCGTCGGCTACTCCTCCGTCGGGTACCTGCGCTGGCTGCCGGTCGAGGTGCTCAAGCTGGACCGCAGCCTGCTGATGTCGGTGGCCGACGACCCGCGCGCCCGCGGACTGGTCGAAGCGGTGCTCCTGATGGGTCACGCGCTCGGGCTGACCGTCGTGGCCGAGGGCGTCGAGGAGCCCGAGCAGTGGACCTTCCTGGCCGAGCGCGGCTGCGCGCTGGCCCAGGGCTACCTGCTGGCGCGGCCGATGCCGCTCGGCAGCGTCCTGCACTGGCTGGGGGAGCGACGGACGACGAACGGACTCCCGGGCCAGCGCCGCGGCGAGGGTGTGCTGGCCCTCCCCGGGGGCGAGGACCCCGCGCAGGACTGATCCCAACAGTCTGAGATCTCAGACAGAACCGGGTCGGGCGCGCTGGCGCCGGCCCCTGCCGAGGGTGTCCGATGAGCACGTGGACGAGCAGAGCAGGGTCGTGGTGGGTACCGGCCCGGTCACCCCGGAGCAGGTGCTGGCGGTCGCGCGCGGCGGTGCGGGGGTCGAGCTGTCGGTCGAGGCGGTCGCTGCCGTCGCGGCCACCCGGTCGGTGGTCGAGGCGTTGGCGGACGACACCGAGGCGCACTACGGCATCTCGACCGGGTTCGGTGCCCTGGCGACCACGCACATCCCGACGAACCAGCGAGCCGCTTTGCAGCGCAGCCTGATCCGATCGCACGCCGCGGGTTCCGGGCCCGAGGTCGAGCGTGAGGTCGTCCGAGCCCTGATGCTGCTACGACTCTCCACGCTGGCGACCGGACGCACCGGAGTGCGTCCCGCGACCGTCCTGGCCTACGCCGCGATGATCGATGCCGACCTCACCCCGGTGGTGCACGAGTACGGCTCGCTCGGGTGCTCCGGCGACCTCGCGCCCCTGTCGCACTGCGCGCTCGCGCTGATGGGAGAAGGCAAGGTCCGCGACTCCGCCGGTACCCTGATCGACGCGCGGATAGCCCTGCGCGAGAACGGGATCGAGCCGGTGGAGCTGGCCGAGAAGGAGGGCCTCGCGCTGGTGAACGGCACGGACGGCATGCTCGGCATGCTGGTGCTGGCGCTGGCCGACCTCCGGGCCCTGCTCGCGGTGGCCGACGTCGCCTGCGCCATGAGCGTCGAGGGTCTCCTGGGCAGCGAGTCGGCCTTCGCCGCCGACCTGATGGCGTTGCGTCCGCACCCGGGCCAGGCCGCCAGCGCTGCGAACCTCCGTGCGCTCCTCGACGGGTCGCCCGTGGTGGCCAGCCACCAGGGCCCGGGGTGCACCCGGGTGCAGGACGCCTACTCGCTGCGCTGCGCCCCGGCCGTGCACGGCGCCGCGCGCGACACGGTCGACCACGCCGCGGCCGTTGCCGGTCGCGAGCTCTCCGCGGCGATCGACAACCCCGTCGTCACCCTGGACGGACGGGTCGAGTCCAACGGCAACTTCCACGGCGCACCGGTCGGCTACGTGCTCGACTTCCTCGCCATCGCGGCCGCCGACGTCGCCTCGATGAGCGAGCGCCGCACCGACCGGTTCTGCGACGTCTCGCGCAACCACGGCCTGCCGCCGTTCCTGGCGCAGGACGCCGGGGTCGACTCCGGCCACATGATCGCCCAGTACACCGCGGCCGGCATCGTCTCGGAGCTGAAGCGGCTCGCCGCCCCGGCCTCGGTCGACTCCATCCCGTCGTCGGCGATGCAGGAGGACCACGTGTCGATGGGCTGGCACGCCGCCCGCAAGCTGCGGCGCTCCGTCGACGGACTGACCCGGGTGCTCGCCGTCGAGATCCTCACCGCAGCACGAGCACTGGATCTGCGTGCCCCGCTGCAGCCTGCTGCGGCGACAGGTGCGGTCCGGGACCTGATCCGCGCGCGGGGGGTGGGCGGGCCCGGACCCGACCGCTACCTCGCGCCCGAGATCGAGACCGTCGTCGAGGCGGTGCTGGACGGTTCCGTCCTCGCCGTCGCGCAGTCAGTGACAGGAGATCTGGCGTGACAGGAGAGCTCGCATGACCACCCCCACCACCGCCCTGTCCGGCCCCCGACCCGTGCGGGCCGCGCGTGGCAGCACCCTCACGGCGAAGAGCTGGGCCACCGAGGCCCCCCTCCGGATGCTGATGAACAACCTCGACCCCGAGGTGGCCGAGAACCCCGACGAGCTCGTCGTCTACGGCGGCACCGGCAAGGCGGCGCGCGACTGGGGCTCCTTCGACGCCATGGTGCGCACGCTCACCGCCCTGGAGCAGGACGAGACGATGCTCGTCCAGTCCGGACGACCGGTGGGGGTGCTGCGCACGCACGAGTGGGCTCCGCGGGTGCTGATCGCCAACTCCAACCTGGTCGGGGACTGGGCCACCTGGCCCGAGTTCCGCCGGCTCGAGCAGCTCGGGCTCACGATGTACGGGCAGATGACCGCCGGGTCGTGGATCTACATCGGCACCCAGGGGATCCTGCAGGGCACCTACGAGACCTTCGCCGCGGTCGCGGTGAAGAAGTTCGGGGGCACCCTCGCGGGGACGCTGACCCTCACCGCCGGCTGCGGCGGCATGGGCGGTGCGCAGCCGCTCGCCGTCACGATGAACGGCGGGGTCTGCCTGGTCGTCGACGTCGACGAGAGCCGGCTGCGGCGCCGGGTCGACCACCGCTACCTCGACGTCGTCGCGAGCGACCTGGACGACGCGGTGGCGCAGTGCCTCGCGGCGAGGAAGGAGCGGCGCGCCCTCTCGGTCGGCGTCGTGGGCAACGCGGCCCGGGTGTTCCCCGAGCTGCTGCGTCGGGGCGTCGAGATCGACGTCGTCACCGACCAGACCTCCGCGCACGACCCCCTCTCCTACCTGCCCGACGACGTCGACCTCGGTGACTGGCACGACCTCGCGGCGGCCGAGCCGGAGGAGTTCACCGACCGCGCGCAGGCCTCGATGGCGCGCCACGTCGAGGCGATGGTCGGGTTCCAGGACGCCGGCGCCGAGGTGTTCGACTACGGCAACTCGATCCGCGACGAGGCCCGCCAGGGCGGGTACGACCGGGCGTTCGACTTCCCCGGGTTCGTGCCGGCGTACATCCGTCCCCTGTTCTGCCAGGGCAGGGGACCGTTCCGCTGGGCCGCGCTGTCCGGCGACCCGAAGGACATCGCCGCGACCGACAGGGCCGTGCTGGACCTGTTCCCGGACAACGACCACCTGCACCGGTGGATCCGTGCCGCCGGCGAGAAGGTCGCCTTCCAGGGGCTGCCCGCGCGGATCTGCTGGCTCGGGTACGGCGAGCGGGACCTCGCGGGACTGCGGTTCAACGAGATGGTCGCCTCGGGCGAGGTGAGCGCGCCGCTGGTGATCGGGCGCGACCACCTCGACTGCGGCTCGGTGGCCTCGCCCTACCGCGAGACCGAGTCGATGCTCGACGGCTCGGACGCGATCGCCGACTGGCCGCTGCTCAACGCGCTCACGGCGGCGTCGTCCGGGGCCTCGTGGGTCTCGATCCACCACGGCGGCGGTGTGGGGATGGGTCGCTCGATCCACGCGGGTCAGGTCTCGGTGGCCGACGGCACCGACCTCGCCGCGCAGAAGCTCGAGCGCGTCCTCACCAACGATCCCGGCATGGGCGTGATCCGGCACGTCGACGCCGGGTACGAGCTGGCCGAGCAGGTCGCCGAGGAGCGCGGCGTGCGCGTCCCGATGCGGGAGGGCTGAGCCATCTCGTTCGCCGGTCTGTGGGAGGGGCTCGTCCCGCTCGGGCGCGACGGCGGCACCGGTGGCTACCGCCGGTACGCCTGGACCGCCGAGGATGCCGTGCTGCGCGAGTGGTTCACCGGGCAGGCGCAGGCGCGCGGCCTGGACGTGACCACCGACCGGGCCGGCAACCTGTGGGCCTGGACGGGGGACCCGGACGCCGCGGTCGCCGCCGGCGCGCCGGGGCTGGTGCTCGGCAGCCACCTCGACTCGGTGCCGGACGGCGGCGCCTTCGACGGGCCGCTCGGGGTGGTGTCGTCGTTCGCCGCCCTGGACCTGCTGCGGGAGAACGGGTTCGAACCGGCGAGGCCCATCGGCGTCGTCTGCTTCGGGGACGAGGAGGGCGCCCGGTTCGGCATCGCCTGCGCCGGGTCCCGGCTGCTGACCGGCGTGCTCGACGCGGACCACGCCCGGGGCCTGCGGGACGCCGACGGAGTCACCATGGCCGAGGCGATGTCGGCTGCCGGCCACGACCCCGGCCAGGTGGGTCGTGACGACGAGACGCTGCGGCGGGTGGGCACGTTCGTCGAGCTGCACGTCGAGCAGGGCCGGGCCCTGGTCGACCTCGAGGCCCCCGTGGGCGTGGCGAGCTCGATCCGGCCGCACGGGCGCTGGCGGTTCGACCTGGTCGGCCGCGCCGACCACGCAGGCACCACCCGGCTGGAGGACCGCGACGACCCGATGCTGCGGCTGGCCACCACGATCACCACCGCGCGTGCTGCGGCGCAGCGGCACGGGACGGTCGCGACCGTCGGCAAGGTGCGGGTGGAGCCGAACGGCGTCAACGCGATCCCGTCGCGCGTCACGGCCTGGTTGGACGCACGAGGCCCGAATGCCGACGCCGTCCGTGCCGTCGTCGCCGAGGTGTCCGAGACCGTCGCCAGCCAGGCAGTCGAGGAGTCGTGGACGGCGTCGACCGACCTCGACGCCGGCCTGCGCGACCGGCTGGCCTCGCTGCTGGGCGATGTCCCGGTCCTGCCGACGGGTGCCGGCCACGACGCCGGGATCCTCTCCGCCGCAGGCGTCCCCACCGCGATGCTCTTCGTGCGCAACCCGACCGGCATCAGCCACTCCCCTGCCGAGCACGCCGAGCAGGACGACTGCCTGGCCGGCGTCCGCGCCCTCGCCAGTGTCGTCGAGGAGCTGGCGTGATGACCTACTGGTGCGAGCACGCCTGGCTGCCGGACGGTCTCGCGGCCTCGGTCAGGGTCGAGGTCGAACCGCTCACCGGCATCCGCGCGGTGCACCCCGGTGCCCCGGCCGAGGCCGGTGACGTCCGGCTCGTAGGCCTGGTCCTGCCGGGCATGGCGAACGCGCACTCGCACGCCTTCCACCGTGCGCTGCGCGGGCGCACCCACGACCACGGCGGCACGTTCTGGACCTGGCGCGAGCGGATGTACGCCGCCGCTGAACGGCTCGACCCGGACTCCTACCTCCGGCTCGCGCGCGCCGCGTACGCCGAGATGTCACTGGCGGGGATCACCGCGGTGGGCGAGTTCCACTACCTGCACCACGGGCCCGGCGGGGTGCCGTACGACGAGCCGAACGCGATGGGGACGGCACTCCTCCAGGCGGCCTCGGACGCCGGCGTGCGGCTGACCCTCCTCGACACGCTGTACCTCGCCGGTGGGCTCGGCCCGGACGGCTACCTGCCGCTGGATCCCGTGCAGCAGCGGTTCTCGGACGGCTCGGTCGAGGCGTGGCGGCACCGGACCGAGCCGCTCGACCGGCTCGGCGACGAGTGGGACCACGCCTCGGCAGGCGCCGCCGTGCACTCGGTGCGGGCCGTCCCCGCCGAGCAGCTGGCCGAGGTCGAGGTCGGTGCCGGACCTCTGCACGTCCACCTGTCCGAACAGCCGGCCGAGAACGAGGCCTGCCTGGCCGTGCACGGGGTCACGCCGACCCGGCTGCTGGCCGACCACGGACTGCTCGGGCCCGGCACCACCGCCGTGCACGCGGTGCACCTCACCGACGACGACGTCGCACTGCTCGGCGGCTCCGGCACCGGCGTCTGCGCGTGCCCGACCACCGAGGCCGACCTCGCCGACGGCATCGGACCGTTCCCCGAGCTGCTCGCGGCCGGGAGCCGGATCTGCCTGGGCACCGACCAGCACGTGGTCAGCGACCTCCTCGTCGAGGCGCAGCGGCTCGACCAGCACCAGCGCCTGCGCTCCGGCGTTCGCGCGACCTTCGGGCCGGCCGGCCTGCTGCAGGTCCTGGGGGAGCACGGCTTCGACGCGCTCGGCCAGCGCGGTGGCCGGATCGAGGTCGGCGGGGCCGCAGACCTCGTGGCCGTCGACCTGCGGGGCCCGCGTACTGCCGGCTGCGACCCGGCGCAGGCCGTCCTGGTGGCGACGGCCGAGGACGTCCGCACCGTCGTCATGGACGGCGTCGAGGTCGTCAACGACGGCGTGCACCGGCTCGGCGACGTCGGCCGCATGCTGCACGAGGCGATCACGCCGCTCTGGGCCTGACACCCCCGTCCCACTGCGCCCGGTCCCTCCGGCTCGTCGTGGTCCCGACCCCCCTGAGACACTGGTGCGGTGAGCCTCCCGAGCCGTACCGACGTGCTGGTCGTGGGAGCCGGTCCGGCCGGGTCGGCGGCCGCGGCGTGGGCGGCGAAGGCGGGGCTCGACGTCGTCCTCGCCGACGCGGCCGTGTTCCCCCGGGACAAGTCCTGCGGCGACGGCCTGACCCCGAGGGCGATCGGCGAGCTGCAGCGGCTGGGCCTGGAGGACTGGTTGCGCGCCCGCGCTGTCAACCAGGGCCTGCGGGCGCACGGCTTCGGGCAGACGCTGCACCTGCCCTGGCCCGGGGGCACCCTCCCGGCGTGGGGGTCCGCGGTCGCCCGCATCGAGCTCGACGACCACCTGCGCACCACGGCGGTGAAGGCCGGGGCGACCGCCCTCGACGGCTTCCGCGCGGTCGGCGTGCGTCGCGACGGCGACCGGGTGTCGGCGGTCGTCTTCCGCACCGACGACGGCGAGCACGAGATCGCCTGCCGCTCGTTGGTCGTCGCCGACGGCGTCCGCTCGCCGCTCGGCAAGCTGCTCGGCCGCGAGTGGCACCGCGACACGGTCTACGGCGTCGCGGGGCGGGCCTACGTCACGTCGGGGCGGTCCGACGACCCGTGGATCAGCTCGCACCTCGAGCTGCGCGACGAGCACGACACCGTGCTGTCCGGCTACGGCTGGATCTTCCCGCTCGGCACCGGCGAGGTGAACATCGGCGTCGGCACCCTGGCCACCAGCAAGCGACCGGCCGACATCGCGATCAGGCCGCTGATGAAGCACTACGCCGGGCTGCGGCGCGAGGAGTTCGAGCTGTCCGGCGAGCTGCGGGCGCCGACGTCGGCGCTGCTGCCGATGGGTGGCGCGGTCAGCAACGTGGCGGGCGCCAACTGGGCCCTGATCGGCGACGCCGCCGCCTGCGTGAACCCGCTCAACGGCGAGGGCATCGACTACGGGCTCGAGACCGGGCGTCTGGTCGCCGAGGCGATCGCCGAGGGTGCCGACCTGGCGACCGCGTGGCCCGCGGTGCTGCTCGAGCACTACGGCGAGTCGTTCTCGATCGCCCGCCGCCTCTCCGGCCTGATCACCGTGCCGTGGGTGCTCCCGCGGTTCGGCCCGATCGGTATGCGCTCGGAGTGGCTGATGACCCTGGCGCTGCGGTGGATGGGCAACCTGGTGACCGACGAGGACCGCGACCGGTCCGCCCGCCTCTGGCGCTGGGCCGGTCGGCGCTCGCTCGCGCTGGACTCCCGCCCGCCGTTCTCCTGAGCACCGCCCTCCTGAGCACACCGCTCGGAACCGCGCCCGCCCGGCCGGCCGTCCGGCGCCCGGGACGCGACGGTTCCGAGCGCCCTGCCCGCTGCGGGAGGGTGGACCCATGACCAGCACCCTCCTGACCGGGATCGCGGAGCTCGTCACGAACGACGGCTCGACCCCGGACCGGCTCGGGATCGTCCGGGACGCGGCGCTCGTCGTCTCCGACGGGCGCATCGCCTGGGTCGGCCGCCGGCGCGACGCCCCGACGGCCGACACGCGCACCGACCTCGGGGGGCGGGCCGTCGTCCCCGGGTTCGTCGACTCGCACGCCCACCTCGTCTTCGCCGGCGACCGGGCCGCCGAGTTCGAGGCCCGGATGGCCGGGACGCCCTACGACGGCGGCGGTATCGGCTCGACCGTGGCGGCGACCCGGGCGGCCACCGACGGGGCCCTGCGGGACAACCTGCACCGGCTCGTCGCCGAGATGCGCGCGCAGGGCACCACGACGGTCGAGGTCAAGAGCGGCTACGGACTCACGGTCGAGGACGAGGTGCGCTCGCTGCGGCTGGCCCGCGAGGTGACGACGGACACGACCTACCTCGGTGCGCACGTGGTGCCGGCCGAGTTCGAGGGCCGCACCGACGACTACGTCGCCCTGGTCACCGGACCGATGCTCGCCGCCTGCGCCCCTCGGGCACGCTGGATCGACGTCTTCTGCGAACCGGCGGCGTCCCGTGCCTTCGACGGCGACCAGGCCCGGGCCGTCCTCGAGGCCGGTGCGGCGGCCGGGCTCGGCCTGCGCGTGCACGGCAACCAGCTCTCGGCCGGTCCCGGGGTGCGGCTCGCGGTCGAGCTCGGCGCCGCCAGCGTCGACCACTGCACCCACCTCGCCGACGCCGACGTCGATGCCCTCGCGACCGGCACCACGGTCGCCACGCTGCTGCCGACGGTCGAGTTCTCCACCCGCTCTCCCTACCCGGACGCACGGCGGCTGCTCGACGCCGGCGCGATCGTCGCGCTGGCGACCGACTGCAACCCGGGCAGCGGCTACTCGTCGTCGATGCCGCTGGCGATCGCGCTCGCCGTCCGGGAGATGCGGATGACCCCCGCCGAGGCGCTCTGGGCCGCCACCGCCGGTGGCGCGGCCGCCCTGCGACGCTCCGACGTCGGCCACGTGCGGGTGGGCGACCCCGCCGACCTCACCGTGCTGGACGCCCCGAGCCACCTGCACGTCGCCTATCGTCCGGGCGTCCCGCTGGCCCGCGCGCTGGACCTCTGAGCCACCTCCCGCTGACGGATCGAAACGATTCGCGGGAATGCCGCGCGACGTGGTGTCCTTGTACCGGCGGGACCTCGCAGCCCCACCGACCCGTCCGTACGACCTGTCCAGGGAGACCCGTGTCCGCCTTCACCTCCGACCAGCGCCGGTCCGGCGCCGAGCTCGAGAAGGTGTCCGCCGCCGTGGACGTCACCTCGGACGAGGCGGCGACCGGGTCTGCCGTCCGGGCGCCGCTCGCCTCCGGCACCCGCACCCAGGACGACCCGCAGCCGGTGCGCACGCCGGCCCCGGTCGGGAGGGCCTACCTGCGCCTGGTCCTCGTGCTCGGCCTGCTCATCGCGATCGGTCCGCTGACGATCGACATGTACCTGCCGGCGCTGCCGCAGTTGAGCGAGGACCTGGGTGCCACCGAGCCGCAGGCCCAGTTCACCCTCACCGGCATCATGATCGGCCTGGGCCTGGGCCAGCTGGTCCTGGGTCCGGTGTCCGACGCCGTCGGCCGCCGAAAGGTGCTGCTGACCGGGGTGGTGGTGCACGGCCTGATGTCGGTGCTGTGCGCGCTCGCCCCGAGCATCGAGATGCTGTCGGTCGTCCGGGTCGGTCAGGGCGTCGCCGGTGCCGCGATCTCCGTGGTCGCGATGGCTGTCGTCCGCGACCTGTTCTCCGGACGCAAGGCCGCCAAGCTCCTCAGCCACCTCATCCTCGTGCTCGGCGCGGCCCCCGTGCTGGCCCCGAGCCTGGGTGGGTTCATGCTCAACGTCACCAGCTGGCGCGGCATCTTCTGGGTGCTCGGCGGCGCCGCGGTGCTGCTCGTGGCGCTCGCCTTCTTCGGCCTCCCGGAGACGCTGCCGAAGGAGCGGCGCCGCAAGCTGGCGCTGCGCTCCACGGCGGTCACCTACGGGTCGCTGCTGCGCGACCGCACCTTCGTCGGCCTCGTGCTGGTGGCCGGCCTCATGATGGCTGTGATCTTCACCTACGTGTCCGGCTCCTCGTTCGTGATGCAGGACTTCTACGGACTGGACGCCCAGACCTACGGGCTGGTCTTCGGCCTCAACGCCCTGGGCCTCATCGGCGCCACCCAGCTGAACCCGCTGCTGCTCAAGCGGTTCGCCCCCCAGCAGGTGCTGTCGGCGGGCATCGGCATGGGCATGGTCGCCACCGTCGCCCTGGTGGTCGTCGCGCTGGCCGACGCGCCGCTGTGGGCGCTGCTCGTGCCACTGTTCTTCACCATCGCCAGCTGCGGCCTGTCGTTCCCGAACTCGCCGGCCCTGGCGCTGTCCAGGCACGGCGAGGCGGCCGGCACCGCAGCGGCGCTGCTGGGTGCCACCCAGTTCGGGCTCTCCGGCGTCATCACGCCCGTCGTCGGGTTCTTCGGCAGCGCGAGCTCGGTGCCGATGGCCTCGGTCATGGCAGTCGTGATGTGGACCGCGGGGATCGTCCTGGTGATGCTGGTGCGTCCGTGGACCCTGCCGCTGGTGGACCCGGCCGACGCCGAGGACGACGCCCGAGACGCCGAGCTCGCGGCGGCGCACGCATGACCTCGCCCGGATCCGGCCCCGACCCCGAGGTCGTCGAGCTGGCCCACCGCCTGCTCGACGCCGCCCGCTCGGGCGACTCGGCCCTGCTCGGGGAGTTCCTGGACGCGGGTGCACCGGTGGACCTGGTCGACCCGCAGGGCAACTCGCTGCTGATGCTGGCCGCCTACCACGGCCACGCGGCCATGGTCGGCGAGCTGGCGGAGCGCGGGGCCGACGTCGACCGGGTCAACGACCGGGCCCGGACGCCGTTGGCCGCAGCGGTGTCCCAGGGCGAGCTCGAGGTGCTGGAGACGCTGCTCGCCGCCGGCGCAGACCCCGACCTCGGGGCGCCCTCAGCGCGCGAGACCGCCCGGATCCTCGAGCGCGACGACCTCGGTGCCCTGCTGGGCGGAGCGGGTCACAGGACGACCTCGACGAAGCCCGACACCAGCCAGTAGCCCGCGCGCAGCAGCCACGGCGACACCGTCGCCACCAGGCCGAGCACGATCAGCACGGCCACCAGGCGGGCCGCGACGGACGGCCCACCGCGCTCGGGCCGGCGCATGGCTCTCAGCAGCACATGGCCCTCAGCATCATGTGGCCCTCAGCATCATGCGCCCACGGTACGTGCCGTCACGAGACCTCTTCGAGGCCCTTCGGCAGGTGGCCGCTGCTCTTCTTGTAGTACCGCGCCGCCTGGCGCGTGGCGACCATCCGCGCGAGCCCGATCAGGGCGCCGGAGACCACGGCCCACGCGGCCGCCTCGCCCCAGGTGGTGGTGGCCGACTCGGGGTTCGCCGGCGGCGTCTTCCCCGTGCCCTTCTCCCACGCCTTCGCCAGCACGTTCTTGGCCAGCACGCCGGCGCCGACCGCCGCGCCCGTGCCGAGCACCTTCCACACGAATGGACCCATGCGCACACGGTCTCCCACCCGCTGCCGCGGGGCAAGCGGGGGCAGCGAGGTCCGCCCGCCAGGTGTAATGTCGGCACCGAACGACAGGGGAGCGCCGAGATGGCGCTGAGAGTGCGGGAGACCGCAGACCCTCGAACCTGATCCGGTTAGCACCGGTGGAGGAAGTCGGGCACATCTCGGGTCCCCTCGAGCACGGCGGTCCTCCCGTCGCGTCCGGGGGCACCTCCCCTCCTGTGACCACGGGAGGACCACCACCATGAGCACCACCCAGCACCACGACCCTGATCGGGAGACCCCCGCCCAGGAGGTCGCGCCCCCGGGGCCACCCGGGCGCACGGCAGGTCGCGCTCCTCTCCTCGTCGCGGCGGTCGGGGTGGTGGCCGGCGTCATGGTGCTGCTGGCGGGGCTCCCCGCGTCCGCCAGCCTGTTCGGGACGCCACTGGCCGACCTGACCCTTCCCACGGCCCTGCTGCTGGTCCTGGCGGGGGTGTGGGTAGCGGGCTGGACCTCCAGCGCCCGACCGCCGTGGCGCGTCGTCGACATCGTCACGGCCAGCGTGCTCGGGGTGGCCTGCGGCTTGCTGTTCGTGGTCTGGAACCTGTCCTGGGCGACCCTGAGCAACGGCCTGGCCTTCTTCCCGCCGCTGTCCGCGGTGGCCGCCGGTGTCTGGCTGCTCCCGGCCGTCCTCGGCGGTCTGGTCGTGCGCCGGCCGGGCGCAGCCGTCTACACCGAGCTGGTCGCTGCCACCCTCAGCGCCCTGATCGGGAACCAGTGGGGGTTCGCCACGGTCTGGTACGGGCTGCTGGAGGGACTGGGTGCCGAGATCGTCTTCGCCGTCCTGCTCTATCGCCGCTGGGGGCTGCCGAGCGCACTGCTCGCCGGAGCCGGGGCCGGGGTCGTGGTCGGCCTGCTCGACGCGTTCGTCTACTACCCGGAGTTCCCGCCCACGTACAAGCTCGTCTACGTCGGGCTCGCGCTGCTGTCGGGCGTGGTCGTCGCCGGCGTCGGTGGTTGGGCCCTGACCCGCGCCCTCGGACGTGCAGGCGCCCTCGCCCCGTTGGCATCGGCCCGGGATGCCCGACGGGTGTGACGTCACCTCCGAGGATCCGGGCGAGGGGCTGGGGCTGGCGGCACGGCGGCCGGTTGGCCTGGGCCGTGCGCGGGGTCGACCTCGACGTGCAGCCGGGGGAGCGGGTCCTGCTCCTCGGGCCCAGCGGGGCCGGCAAGTCGACGCTGCTGGCGGGGATCGCCGGTCTGCTCGACGGCAGCGAGAACGGGACGGGCGAGGACGAGGGCGAGCTCACCCTGGACGGCGCCCTGGCCAGGGACGCACGGGCCCGGGCGGTGCGACGAGGGCGGGGCGAGGCAGCGACCGGTCTGCTGCTGCAGGACCCCTCGGCCCAGACGGTGCTCTCGCGGTGCGGCGACGACGTCGCGTTCGGCCTGGAGAACCACGCCGTCCCCGCGGACCAGATCTGGGACCGGGTCCGGCAGGCGCTGGACGACGTCGGTCTGCGCGTCGCCCTGGATCGGTCGACCACGCACCTGTCCGGGGGGCAGCGCCAGCGTCTGGCCCTCGCGGGGGTGCTGGCCCTGAGGCCGGGCGTGCTCCTGCTCGACGAGCCGACCGCGATGCTGGACCCGCCGGGCGCGGCGCAGGTGCGCGACGTCGTGGCCGACGTGCTCGCGTCGTCCGGAGCCACCTGCCTGGTCGTCGAGCACCGGGTGGAGGCCTGGGTCGACCTCGTCGACCGGGTGGTCGTGCTCGAGCCAGGAGGTGGCGTCGTCGCCGACGGCTGCACGGGCGCGGTGCTCGACCGGCACTCCGAAGCCCTTGCGGCCCAGGGGGTCTGGGCTCCTGGACGGCAGTCCCGGACACCGCGTCGCGCTGCCCTGCCCGCCGACGGGCTGCTGACGGCGCGCTCGCTGGCGGTCACGCGCGACACGTCCCGGCCCCCGGTCCTGTCCGAGGTCGACCTCGAGGTCGGGACGGGACGCTGCACCGCCCTCGTCGGACCCAACGGCGGAGGCAAGTCGACCCTCCTGCTGGCGCTGGCCGGGCTGTCCCGCCCGGCGGCGGGGGAGGTGCTGGCGGACCGGGCGCTCGCCTCCGGGGCGTCGCCGAACCCGCACCGCTGGCGTCCCCGTGAGCTGGTCACCCGGATCGGCTCGGTCTTCCAGGACCCTCGGCACCAGTTCGTCACCTCGACGGTGCGCGCCGAGCTCACGCTCGGACCGCGCCGGGCCGGTGTCCCGGAGACCGACACCACCCGCCGGGTGGACGGGCTCCTGGAGCGGCTCCGCCTCGCCGCCCTCGCGGAGGCGAACCCGTTCACCCTCAGCGGGGGCGAGCAGCGCCGCCTCTCGGTGGCCACCGCGCTCGCGACCGCACCGCGCGTGCTCGCCCTGGACGAACCGACCTTCGGGCAGGACGCTCGCACCTGGGCGGAGCTCGTGGACATGCTGGCCGACCTGCTGGAGGACGGTGCGGGCCTGGTCGTCGCCAGCCACGACGAGCCCTTCGTCGCCGCGCTCGCCGACGACGTCCACCGGGTCGGCGACGGACGCGCCCCGCGGAGGGTGCCGGCGTGAGCGCGCTGGAGCTGGGCGTCCGGGACGACGTCGACCCGGGCGCCGTCCTGGCCCGGGCCAACCCGGTGGCCAAGCTCGCGGTGGCCACCGTGATCGCCCTGGGCCTGCTGCTGAGCGTCGACCCCGTCACCGCAGGCGTCGCCCTCGCACTCGAGCTGGCCTGCCTGCCCCTGACCGGCGTGCCGCTCCGAGGTGCCTGGCGACGGTCCTGGATCCTGCTGCTCGCCGCGGTCCCCACCGGCGTCCTCACCGCGTTCTTCGGGGTCGACGACGGCGCCGTCCTGCTCGGGCTGGGACCGGTCGACGTCAGTGCCGGCTCGGCGTCGGCCGGACTCGGGATCACCCTGCGCGTCCTCGCGATCGGCCTGCCGGGCGTGCTGCTGGTGCTGAGCACCGACCCGACCGACCTCGCCGACGCCCTCGCCCAGGTCCTGCGGCTACCGCACCGCTTCGTCCTCGGCGCCCTGGCAGCCACGCGGCTGCTCGGCGTGATGGCGGGCGAGTGGGAGCAGCTGACCCTGGCCCGGCGAGCGCGCGGCCTCGGCGACGATGGCCTCCTCGGTCGCGTCGGCACGTTCGGCGGTCAGGCGTTCGCCCTCCTCGTGCTGGCGCTGCGCCGCGGCGGCGTGCTGGCTACCACGATGGAGTCGCGGGGCTTCGGCGCAGGCGGCGAGCGCACCTGGGCTCGGCCGAGCCGCATGTCGTGGCTCGACGTCTTCGTCGTCATGTGTGGTGCGGCCTTGACGACTACTGCTACTGCCGTCGGCATCGCAGTTGGTACGTGGGAGCTCGTCATCGTCGGGAGCGCGTAAGGCGTCAGCACCGGCCGCCGAGATCGTGCGTGGGTCCACGATCGTCGCTGCCGCGGCGGTGCTCGCCGGGACCTGGTCGTTCGTCCTCACCTGAGCCGCCACCGGAACCGATCGGCCGACCGATGAGTTGTCCCGCAGCCCAGGGTCTGACCTCTGAAACCACCGACCGAGCCAGAAGGAGCGACCCATGTCGCGCATGATCTTCGTCAACCTGCCCGTCACCGACCTCGCCGCCACCGAGAAGTTCTACGGCGCGATCGGCTTCACCAGGAACGACACGTTCTCGGACGACACCGCCGTCGGCCTCGAGCTGACCGAGTCGATCTGGGTGATGGCCCTGCTGCGCGACCGGTTCGCCGAGTTCCTCTCCGGCAGCACCCAGGTCGCCGACCCGCGTGCTGTGACCCAGGTGCTGAACGCCTTCTCCGCGGCGGACCGTGACGAGGTCGACCGGGTCGCCGACGCCGCGCTCGCGAACGGCGGCTCCCCCTGGCGCGACGCCACCGACGAGGGCTTCATGTACGGCCGCAGCTTCACCGACCCGGACGGCAACGTCTGGGAGGTCATGTGGATGGACGTCGAGGCCGCGACCGCCGGCTGACCGGCGACCAGCAGGGCTCAGAGGTCGCAGGTGTCGATGTAGGCGCCCACGTCGGCGAACGCGGCGATCAGCGCCGGGCCCTGGATGCCCTGGGCGTCCATCGCGACCTGCAGCTCCTCGGGGGTGCCGTCGGTGCCGAGACCGAGCTGCACCCGGCCGAGGGTGCGCAGCACCTCGGTCGACTCCCGCAGCTGCGGCGGGGCGGCGTCGGCAAGAGCGGCGGTGCCGTCGGCGTACTCCTGGGTGCCGGGCTGGGCGGTGTCGAGGGAGTCGTCGGCCGCCACCGCGCAGAACGCGGGGTCGCCCGGGGTGGCCGCCGCAGAGGGGGGTGCCGAGGTCTGCGGCGCGGACGACGTCGAGCTCGCCCGGGGCGCGCCCGGGTCGTCCCGGGCCTGCTCCGTGTCGCCCCCGCCCCCGCACGCGGCCAGGGTCAGGACGGCGACGACGGACAGGACGGACATCGGCTGGCGCACGGGCGCTGCTCCTCGGCAGGAGGGAGCGCGGTGCCCCCGGTGCGTCCAGGGTAGGTGGCTCGTCCGCGACGAGCTCCCCGGCGACCTCGCCGTGCACGCCCGCCGCAGCGGGCCGCCGCTGCCGGGAACACCGGGGACGGGTCGAGAGTTGAGTCAGACACACTCAGGTCTTCGTAGCCCGGACGTGACAATCCGGCTCCGACGACGTAACCTGAGTGGCAACGACTCAACCCTGCTCATCACCGCGCTTCACCGCGCACCACAGGAGGAACGACAGACATGGCACGTGCGGTCGGGATCGACCTGGGCACCACCAACTCGGTGGTCGCCGTCCTGGAGGGTGGCGAGCCCACCGTCATCGCCAACGCCGAGGGCGGGCGCACCACGCCGTCCGTCGTGGCCTTCGCCAAGTCGGGCGAACCGCTCGTCGGCGAGATCGCCAAGCGGCAGGCGGTGACCAACGTCGACCGCACCGTCCGCTCGGTGAAGCGCCACATGGGCACCGACTGGTCGGTGGAGATCGACGACAAGACGTACGGCCCGCAGGAGATCAGCGCGCGGATCCTGCAGAAGCTGAAAAAGGACGCCGAGGAGTACCTGGGCGAGCCCGTCACCGACGCCGTGATCACGGTGCCCGCGTACTTCAACGACGCCGAGCGCCAGGCCACCACCGAGGCCGGCAAGGTCGCGGGTCTCAACGTGCTGCGCATCATCAACGAGCCCACCGCGGCCGCGCTCGCCTACGGCCTGGACAAGGGCAAGGAGGACGAGCTCATCCTCGTCTTCGACCTCGGCGGCGGCACCTTCGACGTCTCCCTGCTCGAGGTGGGCAAGGACGCCGAGGACGGCTTCTCCACCATCCAGGTGCGCGCCACCTCCGGTGACAACCGGCTCGGCGGCGACGACTGGGACCAGCGCGTCGTCGACCACCTCGTCACCACGGTGAAGAGC
This sequence comes from Actinomycetales bacterium, assembly GCA_038213835.1. Taxonomy (GTDB): domain Bacteria; phylum Actinomycetota; class Actinomycetes; order Actinomycetales; family CAWJMD01; genus JBBQSN01. The sequence goes on along the minus strand of JBBQSN010000035.1, from coordinate 4,938 downwards.
TCGTCCGGCGTCGACCTGGCCAAGGACAAGATCGCGATGCAACGGCTGCGTGAGGCCGCCGAGCAGGCCAAGAAGGAGCTCAGCTCGGCCACCAGCACGAGCATCTCGCTGCAGTACCTGTCGATGACCGAGAACGGTCCGGTCCACCTGGACGAGAAGCTCACCCGCGCCCAGTTCCAGGAGATGACCAAGGACCTCCTGGCCCGCACCAAGGCGCCGTTCAACCAGGTGATGGCCGACGCCGACGTCAAGGTCGGCGACATCGACCACATCGTCATGGTCGGCGGCTCCACCCGGATGCCCGCCGTGGCCGACGTCATCCGCGAGCTCACCGGCGGCAAGGAGCCCAACAAGGGCGTCAACCCGGACGAGGTCGTCGCCGTCGGCGCCGCGCTCCAGGCCGGGGTGCTCAAGGGTGAGCGCAAGGACGTCCTGCTGATCGACGTCACCCCGCTGTCCCTCGGCATCGAGACCAAGGGCGGGATCATGACCAAGCTGATCGAGCGCAACACGGCCATCCCCACCAAGCGGTCCGAGGTCTTCACCACCGCCGACGACAACCAGCCGTCGGTGATGATCCAGGTGTTCCAGGGCGAGCGGGAGCTGGCGGCGCACAACAAGCCGCTCGGCAACTTCGAGCTCACCGGCGTCGCACCCGCGCCGCGCGGGGTCCCGCAGATCGAGGTCACCTTCGACATCGACGCCAACGGGATCGTGCACGTCAACGCCAAGGACCGCGGCACGGGCAAGGAGCAGTCGATGAAGATCTCCGGCGGCAGCGCGCTGCCGAAGGACGAGATCGACCGGATGGTGCGCGAGGCCGAGGAGCACGCCGAGGAGGACAAGCAGCGCCGCGAGGAGGCGGAGACCCGCAACACCGCCGAGCAGCTCGTCTACTCCACAGAGAAGTTCCTCACCGACAACGACGAGAAGCTCCCGGACGACGGCAAGGTCGACGTCCGCACCGCGGTCGACGAGCTGAAGACCGCCCTGGCGGGCGAGGAGATCGAGGCCGTCAAGAGCGGTCACGAGAAGCTCTCCGCGGCCAGCCAGAAGCTCGGGTCGGCGCTGTACGAGGCGCAGGCTGCCGAGCAGGCGACCGACGCCGACGCCGGGACCGGCGAGGGCCCGTCCTTCACCAAGGAGTCCGACTCCCAGGGCGGCTCGGCCGACGACGACGTGGTCGACGCCGAGATCGTCGACGAGGACGAGTCCAAGTGACTGAGCCCACCCCTACGGCCAGTGGTGAGGACCCGGCCGTCCCGGCGGCCGGAGCCTCGCCGGGCGGCCCCCCGCCCGGCGAGTCCTCGGTGCGCGACGACGTCGTCGAGGAGGTGGCTGCCGAGGCGGCCGCGGCCGATGCCGACGCCGCTCCCGAGGCCGATGCCGCTCCCGAGGCCGACGACGGGCTCGGCGGTGCGGCGTCGGCGCTGGCTGCCGAGCGGCTCGCCGACCTCCAGCGACTGCAGGCCGAGTACGTCAACTACCGCAAGCGGGTCGACCGCGACCGGTCCGTCGCGAGCGACCAGGCGGTGTCGGGCGTCCTGGAGTCGTTGCTGCCGGTGCTCGACGACGTCGAGCTGGCCCGCCGGCACGGCGACCTCGAGGGCGGGCCGTTCGCGTCGATCGCGGACAAGCTCGAGGGCGTGCTGACGCGGCACGGGCTCGCGCGCTTCGGCGAGGCGGGCGAGGAGTTCGACCCGGGCGTGCACGAGGCGCTCATGCACGCGGAGTCCGACGACGTCACGGTGTCCACGGTCACGCAGGTGCTGCAGCCGGGGTACACGGTGAACGGCAAGGTGCTCCGCGCCGCGCGCGTGGCCGTCACCGCCCCGCAGTAGCCCCAGCAGGACCGGCAGCAGCAAGGACGGGAGAGGAGGCGCCGTGACCGGCCAGGACTGGTTCGAGAAGGACTTCTACGCCGTGCTCGGCGTCGACAAGGCGGCCTCCGCGGCCGACATCAAGAAGGCCTACCGCAAGAAGGCCCGCACGCTGCACCCGGACGCGAACGCGAACGACGCAGCGGCGGAGGACAGGTTCAAGGCGGTCGGCGAGGCCTATGCGGTGCTCTCCGACCCCGAGAAGCGTCAGCAGTACGACGCGATCCGCTCGATGGCCGGCGGCGCCCGCTTCACCGCGGGCGCCGGCGGCCCGGGCGGGGGCGGTGCCGGTGGTTTCGAGGACCTCCTCGGCGGGCTGTTCAACCAAGGTGCCGGGCAGGGCACGCGGTTCCGCTCCGGCGGCCCCCAGACCGGTGGCGTGCCACCGGGCTTCGAGGACCTCCTCGGCATGTTCAACCAGCAGGGCGGCGCCGGGGGCTTCACCTCCACCCGCGGTCCCCGCCGCGGTGCCGACGTCCAGGCGTCCACCACGCTGCCGTTCACCGAGGCCGCCAGCGGGTCCACCGTCACGCTGCGCTCGGCCGACGGCACCCAGGTGCGCGCCCGCATCCCCGCCGGCGTGCGCGACGGCCAGAAGATCAAGCTGGCCGGTAAGGGCCGCCCCGGTGACGCCGGCGCACCCGTCGGCGACCTCGTCATCACCGTCCAGGTGACGCCTCACCCCGTCTTCAGCAGCACGGGGAACGACCTGCGGCTCACGCTCCCCGTCACGTTCGCCGAGGCGGCCCTGGGCGGCACCGTCGAGGTCCCCACCCTCGACGGCGGCACCGTCCAGCTCAAGGTCCCCGCCGGCACGCCGTCAGGACGCACGCTGCGGGTCCGTGGGCGCGGCATCCAGGGAGCCAAGGGTCCCGGTGACCTGCTCGTCACCGTGCAGGTGGTCGTGCCGCAGAAGCTCGAGGGCGCGGCTCGCGAGGCGGTCGAGGCCTTCCAGGCCGCCACGGCCGACGACGACCCCCGGACCTCGTTGCGCGAGAAGGTGTCTCGCGCCAGGGGCGGGTGATGTCGCGATGAACGGCCAGTTCGTGGGAGTCGACGACTCGGCCCCCGTCTTCGTCATCTCCGTCGCGGCGCAGCTCGCCGGCATGCACCCGCAGACGCTGCGCCAGTACGACCGGCTCGGACTGGTCAGACCCGACCGCACGGCCGGTCGCGGCCGTCGCTACTCGGCGCGCGACATCGTCGTGCTCCGCGAGGTGCAGCGCCTCAGCCAGGACGAGGGCGTGAACCTCGCCGGCATCAAGCGGATCCTCGAGCTCGAGCTGCAGGTCGATGCGTTGCAGGACAAGGTGTCCGAGCTGATGGCCACGCTCGACCAGGCCCTGGTGGCCGCCCAGCGCTCCCGTCGCGTGTTCGCGGCGGGCCCGTCCGGCACCGTCCCCGTCGCCCCCGGGCGGCGCCCCGAGCGGTCGTCGTTCTCCGGACAGCTCACCGGTCAGGCCCTGGTGGTCTGGCGTCCCCAGCGCTGACACGTCCTACCGCGATGGTGGGAACAACGCAGTGATCCGACGAAGCTGAGCCGAGCAGACTCGGCTTCTCACCAGGAGGGGGACGGATGGAGCTCAAGCTCACGACCAGGAGCCAGGAGGCGCTCGCGGGCGCCGTGCAGGCCGCCACCACGAACGGCAACCCGCACGTCGAGCCGGTGCACCTGCTGGCCGCCCTGGTGGCCCAGCCCGGCGGCGTCCCGGCGGGCCTGCTGGAGGCGGTCGGCGTCCGGGCCCCGACCGTGCTGGAGCGCGCCAAGGGCTTCGTCGCCGGGATCCCCAGCGCGAGCGGCAGCAACGTCGCCGCGCCGCAGCTGTCCCGGGCGGCGCAGGGGGTGCTCATCGGCGGCCAGGAGGAGATGACCGCGCTCGGCGACTCCTTCGTCTCCACCGAGCACCTGCTGCTCGCGCTGGCGGCCGACCGCGGACCGGCCGGTGAGCTGCTCCGCAGCGCCGGTGCCACGGTCGAGGCCCTGAGGGCCGCCCTGCCGCAGGTGCGCGGCGCCGCCACGGTCGACAGCGCCGACCCCGAGGGCACGTTCCAGGCCCTGGAGAAGTACGGCATCGACCTCACCGAGCAGGCCCGTGAGGGCCTGCTGGACCCCGTCATCGGTCGGGACGCCGAGATCCGTCGCGTGGTGCAGGTGCTCAGCCGACGCACGAAGAACAACCCGGTGCTCATCGGCGAGCCGGGCGTGGGCAAGACCGCCGTGGTCGAGGGCCTGGCGCAGCGGATGGTCGCGGGCGACGTCCCCGACTCGCTCAAGGGCAAGAAGCTGGTCTCGCTCGACCTGTCCGGCATGGTCGCGGGCGCGAAGTACCGCGGCGAGTTCGAGGAGCGGCTCAAGGCCGTCCTCGCCGAGATCCGGGCCAGTGACGGCCAGGTCGTCACCTTCATCGACGAGCTGCACACCGTGGTGGGGGCCGGCGCCGGCAGCGAGGGCGCCATGGACGCCGGCAACATGCTCAAGCCGATGCTGGCCCGCGGGCAGCTGCGGATGGTCGGCGCCACCACCCTGGACGAGTACCGCGAGCGGATCGAGAAGGACCCGGCGCTGGAGCGGCGGTTCCAGCAGGTCTTCGTCGGCGAGCCCGACGTCACCGACACGATCGCGATCCTGCGCGGGCTGAAGGAGCGCTACGAGGCGCACCACCGCGTCACCATCACCGACGCCTCCCTGGTCGCCGCGGCCACGCTCTCCGACCGCTACATCTCGGGGCGACAGCTGCCGGACAAGGCGATCGACCTGGTCGACGAGGCGGCCTCCCGGTTGCGGATGGAGCTCGACTCCTCCCCGGTCGAGATCGACGAGCTCCGCCGTGCCGTGGACCGGCTCCGGATGGAGGAGCTCGCTCTCGTCAAGGCCGACGACGACGCCACCAAGGAGCGGCTCGAGGCGCTGCGCGTCGACCTCGCCGACAAGCAGGAGACGCTGTCCGGCCTCACTGCCCGCTGGGACCGGGAGAAGGCCGGTCTGAACCGGCTCGGCGACCTGCGCGCACAGCTCGACGAGCTCACCAGCCAGGCCGACAAGCTCGAGCGCGAGGGT
>JBBQSN010000034.1:0-24641 GCA_038213835.1 Actinomycetales bacterium | reverse complement strand
TCAGCCGGTGCGTCAGTCGTCCCCGCCCGGTGGCGGCTCGGGCCTGTCCCCGTTCCTGCCGCCGGCGTCTCCACCGCCCCCGCCGTTGTCACCGCCGCCGCCGGCGTCTCCGCCCCCGTTGTCACCGCCGCCGCCGGCGTCACCGCCCCCGTTGTCACCGCCTCCGCCGGCGTCTCCGCCGCCGTCGTCACCGCCGCCGCCCGACCCGCTGCTGACGTAGATGGTGATGGTGGTGCCCTGGGAGGCCCTGGCCCCGGAGCGCGGCGAGCTGCCGATCACGGTCCCGGCCGAGGAGTTCGCCGGGGACGGCGTGACCGATCCCGGGGTAAAACCGGCCGCGCTGATCGCTTCCTCGGCCTGCTCGACGGACATGCCGTAGATCCGGGGCACCCGGTTCTGCCGGCCGTTCTGCACCGAGTTCGAGGGACGCTGGAAGTCGACCTCGGGCATGTCCTTGACCGCACCGGTCATGTACCGGTCCCAGGTGGGCAGCGCGAGCGTGGCGCCGTACACCCGGCCGTTGCGCTTGCCGTCGATGGTGAGGTTGTTCAGCGAGGACGGCGACTCGTTCGGAGTGCCGACCCAGACCGCGGTGGACAGCCCCTGCGGCGTGAAACCGGTGAACCAGGTCTCCGAGCTGCTGTTGGTGGTGCCGGTCTTGCCGGCCGCCGGCCGGCCGATGTCGGTACCCCGGGCCGTCCCGCGGATCAGCGTCTGGGTGAGGCCGAACGCCACGCCGTTGGCGACCTCCGCCTCGATCGCCTGGTCGCACGCCGGCTCGGGTTTCGGCAGTGCCTTGCCCGCGGCGTCGGTGACCGACGCGATCGCGATCGGCTTGCACCAGATGCCGTTGTTCGCGAAGGCGGCGTAGGCGGCGGCCATCGTCAGGGGAGCCACCTCGTTGGCGCCGAGCACCGACGACGGGCCGGTCTTCAGCTCGGTGCCGTCCGCCCGGTGCACGCCCAAGGCCTCCGCGGTGTCACGGATGGCGCACAGGTCCAGCTCGGTGGCCATGTCGACGTAGGCGGTGTTCACCGAGCCGTAGGTGGCCTGGAGCACCGAGATGTTGCCCCGGTTCTGGCCCTCGCTGTTGCGCGGCTCGTAGATTCCGACGAGGTCGCCACAGCTGTGCGTGAAGTCGTCGTCCTGGTCGTACTTGCGGAAGTTGGCGCTCACCGACTCGTTCAGGCTGTGACCGGCCGCGAGCCAGGTCGCCAGCGTGAACGGCTTGTAGGTGGAACCGGGCTGGAAGCCGACGCCGCCACCCATCGCCTTGTCGACGTTGTAGTTGATCGCGGTGCCGCCGGGGACCGGCTCCTCGGTCTGCTGCGGGGAGTAGATGGTGTTCTGCGCCATCGCCACGATCTTCCCGGTGCCCGCCTCGACCGAGGACAGCGCGACCCCGACCCCGGAGGAGTCGGTGGGCGGCACCCGGTCGTTGACGGCCTCCTGGGCCAGTTCCTGACGGTTCCGGTCCAGGGTGGTGGTGATGGTCAGGCCGCCCCGGTACAGCAGCCGCTGCCGGGCGCCGACGTCGTCGCCGAAGGCTGCGTCGTTGAGCACGGTCTTGACGACGTAGTCGCAGAAGTACGCCGCGCTGGCGGCGGCCTCGCAGCCGTTCTTGACCTCGCGCACGGCCAGCTGCTCGGCGAGCGGGACGGCGGCGGCGGCGTCGTGCTCCTCCTGCGTGACCATCTCGAGGTCGAGCATCCGCTGCAGGACGACGTTGCGACGCTCGAACGCGCGGTCCGCGAAGTCGACCGGGTCGTAGCCGTAGGGCGAGCGGATCACGCCGGCGAGCAGCGCCGAGTCCTGCAGCGTGAGGTCCTTGGCGCTCTTGGACAGGAAGTGCTGCGCGGCCGTCTCCACCCCGTACTGGCCGTCGCCGAACAACGCGATGTTGAGGTAGTTCTCCAGGATCTGGTCCTTGGTGTACTCCTTCTCCGCGGCCAGGGCGAGCTTGATCTCGCGGACCTTGCGTCCCTTGTCGGGGTTCTGCAGGGCCGAGATCTGCTCCTTGTCGTTCGACGCGATCGCCTGGTCGAGCAGCACGTTCTTGATCCACTGCTGGGTCAGGGTGGAGGCGCCCTGGGTGTCGCCGCCGGAGGCGTTGTTCACGAACGCGCGCACGATCCCCTGCGGGTCGGCGCCGTTGTGCTCGTAGAACCGGGAGTCCTCGATCGCGACGACGGCCTGCCGCATCGACGGCGCCACGTTCGACAGCGGCACCAGCACGCGGTTCTCGTAGTAGAAGGTCGCCATCGGCGTGCCGTCGGCCCACAGGATCCTGGACTGCTGCGACAGCGTCCCGACCGTGAGGTCCTCGGGGAGGGAGTCGAAGAACTCCACGCCGCCGCGCGCCACCTGCCCGGAGGCGCCCACCGCGGGCATGAACAGACCGGCCACGAGCACGCCGGCGAGCATGCTGGTGGCGACGAAGCCGGACAGCAGCCCGAACACCGAACCGAGACCGGGGGGACCTATTGCAGCACGAGCCATGCGCCCAGGGTACGTCGGGTTCGGGAAGACGTGGTGCGGACGACCCGGGGTGACTAGTCATTCCGGGCGGCAGAGATGGCCCGGCTGGGGGATGGGGGAACGGGGCACGGACCCGTACCTTCGAGGGACAGGTGCTGACCGGCGGCGACGCCGGGCCCGGCACCTGTTCCGCAACCGGGGGACGACCACGCAGGGGGCAGTTCGATGCACGAGTGGAACGACAGGGGTGCCTGTCGCACGGGAGACCCGGACGAGCTGTTCGTCCAGGGTGCCGCCCAGCACGAGGCCAAGATCGTCTGCCAGGGCTGCGTGGTGCGCACCGAGTGCCTGGCCGACGCCCTGGACAACCGGATCGAGTACGGCGTCTGGGGCGGGATGACCGAGCGCGAGCGCCGGGCACTGCTCAAGCGCCGCCCGAACGTGCGGTCCTGGGGTCGTCTGCTCGAGACCGCCCGGGCCGACCACGCCGCCACGAACCCGCCGCTGCGGGTCATCCGCTCGGCCTGACCTGCTCGACCTGCTCAGCCGCCGGACGAGACGCTGAGCCCCTCGCCCACCGCGCGCAGGCCGGCCAGGTCGTGCACGTCCTCGGCCATCGCGGCCACCCGTACCGTCGCCACGCCCGGGTGCGCGCCGTGGAACCTTCTCACCACGGCGGTCTCGCGCTCGCGGCGCAGCATCCGCTCGGCGTGCAGCCGCAGCAGCCCTGCCACCACGGTCCCCTCGGCGCTCTCGGCGCCGGCGTCCTCGCTCAGCTGCTCGGCGGCGGCCGCGCTGCGGGCCGCCGTCAGCGACGGGATCGCGCTGACCTGCACCCGGTTCACGACCAGGCCGGCCAGCGGCATCTGCTCGGCGTCGAGCCGCTCCACGAAGTAGGACGCCTCCCGCAGGGCGTCGGGGTCCGGCGAGGCCACCACCACGAACGCGGTGCCCTCGTCCTGCAGCCGGGCGTAGGTGGCGTCGGCGCGCTCGCGGAACCCTCCGAACATGGTGTCCAGGGCGGCCACGAAGGTCTGGACGTCGGTGAGCACCTGTGCCCCGATGATCCGGGTCATCAGCCCGGTGAGGCTGCCGACCACCCCGGTGAGCGCCCGCAGGTAGGCCCGGCCACCCGCCTTGGCAGGGACCATCAGCAACCGCAGGAACCGGCCGTCCAGGAAGGACGAGAGCCGCTGCGGGGCGTCCAGGAAGTCCAGGGCGGACCGGCTCGGCGGGGTGTCGACCACGACGAGGTCCCACGGCTGCTCGCCGGCATCGGCGCTGGCCCGCAGCTGCCCCAGCTTCTCCATCGCCATGTACTCGCTGGTGCCGGCGAACGAGGACGACAGCGCCACGTAGAACGGGTTCGCCAGGATCTGCTCGGCCTTGTCCGGGGGGGCGTGCCCCTCGACCACCTCGTCGAAGGTCCGCTTCATGTCCAGCATCATCGCGTCCAGCGAGCCGCCCGCCGAGGCGTCGATCCCCGGCACCGGGCGAGGCGTGTTGTCCAGCACCTCAAGACCCATCGACTGCGCCAGCCGGCGGGCCGGGTCGATCGTCAGGACCACCACCCGGCGCCCGAGCTCGGCCGCCCGCACGCCCAGCGCGGCGGCCGTGGTGGTCTTGCCGACGCCGCCCGCGCCGCAGCACACGATCGTCTGGGTCGCGGGGTCGCGCAGCAGGGCGTCGACGTCGAGCCGCGGCACCTCCGCCGGCCCCCGCCGAGGCGTCACGAGAGCCCCTGCTCGCGCAGCTGCTCGGCCAACGCGTACAGGCCGCCGAGATCGATACCCGTGGGCACCAGGTCGAGCTCCATCACCGGGTGGCCGGCACCGTCGAGGGTCGCGCGCTCGCGGTGCTGCAGGGCCACCCGCTGGGCGTGCTCACCGGCCTCGTCCGCCAGCCCGCGCGCGAGCGTGCCGGCCCGCTTGGAGTCCTTGGCGACCCCGACCCGCTGCAGCGTCGCGGCCACGGACGCGGTGTCCAGGTCACCCCGTCCCGCTGCTCCCAGAGCGTCGGACGGGAGGCCGTCCTGGCGCACCTGGTTGATCAGCACCGCCCCCACCGGCAGGCCTGCCGCGGTGAGGTCGGCGATGCCGTCGAGGGTCTCCTGCACCGGCATCTCCTCGAGCAGAGTGACCAGGTGCACGGCCGTCGTGGACGAGCGCAGCATCCGCATCACCGACTCCGCCTGGTTCCGGATCGGGCCGACCTTCGCCAGCACGCTGACCTCGCTGTTGACGTTCAGGAAGCGGGTGATCCGGCCGGTGGGCGGCGCGTCCAGCACCACGGCGTCGTAGACCGCGCCGCTGCCCTTGCGGGAGCGCCGCACCGCCTCGTAGACCTTGCCCGTGAGCAGGACGTCGCGCATGCCCGGCGCGATCGTGGTGGCGAAGTCGATCGCCCCGGCCTTCTCCAGCACCTTCCCGGCCCGGCCGAGCTTGTAGAAGGTGGCCAGGTACTCCAGCAGCGCCGCCCGCGGCTCGACCGACAGCCCCAGCACCTCGCCGCCCCAGGGGCCGACAGCCAGCGAGCTCTCCCCATACGCCAGCGGCGGGACGTCGAAGAGCTGGGCCAGCCCCTGACGGTCCTCGACCTCGACGAGCAGGATCCGCTGCCCGTGGGTGGCCAGCGCGAGCGCCAGGGCGGCGGCCACCGTGGTCTTGCCGGTGCCGCCCTTGCCGGTGACCACGTGCAGCCGGACGTCGGGGAACGTGCTGCCCGTCTCGCCGGCGCCCGACCTGCGGGCCGCCCGCGTGCGACGGCTGCGCGATGACGGGGCTGGCACGTCTCCAGGGTAGTGACCGTGCGCCGGACCGCCCGTCCAGGAGGAGGGCCGGACGCCGGTACCCTGCGGCCATGACCACGTGGGAGTACGCGACCGTGCCGCTGATCGTGCACGCGACCAAGCAGATCCTCGACCAGTGGGGCTCGGACGGCTGGGAGCTCGTCCAGGTCGTCACCGGGCCCGACGGCAACGGGCTGGTGGCCTACCTCAAGCGCGAGAAGGGCTGAGGGCCGTGGGTCGGGTCGACGACCGCCTCGCCGAGCTGGGTCTGGTGCTGCCGTCGGTGGTGCCACCGGTGGCCGCGTACGTGCCCGCCGTCACGACCGGCTCGTACGTCTACACCTCCGGCCAACTGCCGATGGTCGACGGCGCGATGGCCGCCACCGGCAAGGTCGGCGAGGGCGACGGGTTCGTCAGCCCCGAGCAGGCCTACGACCTCGCGGCCACCTGCGCGCTCAACGCGCTCGCGGCCGTGCACGGCCAGGTCGGCGACCTCGACCGCGTCCGGGTGGTGAAGGTCGTGGGCTTCGTCGCCAGCGACCCGTCCTTCGTCGGCCAGCCCAAGGTCGTCAACGGTGCCAGCGAGCTCCTCGGGAAGGTGCTGGGGGACAATGGGATCCACGCGCGCAGCGCCGTGGGCGTCGTCGCCCTGCCGCTCGACGCCCCGGTCGAGGTCGAGCTCGTCGTCGAGGTGCTCCCGTAGGTAGGAGCAGGCTCAGCCCTTCTCGGTGAGGCGCCCCATCAGGACGTCGGCGAAGGCGGTGGCGACCAGCTGGACCATCAGCTGGGCGCGCTCGTCCGGCTCGCCGTCGACGCCCTCGATGATCTCGCCCAGCTCGGTGACGACGTCGCCTGCGGCGTAGGCGCCCAACAGCACCAGCCGGCTGGTGACGTCGAGGTCGATCCCCCGTGCGGCCAGGGCGCTGATCAGCCCCAGGCCGGCGGCGTTGGCGTGGGGACGGCCGTCCTGGCGCGAGATCAGGCCGGCCCGCTCCATCTCCTCGATCACGCCCGGACGGGTGGCCTCGAACAGCTCGACGTTCGGCGGGGCGAGCGGCGCCCGCACCCCCTGGCGCCAGCCGCTGGTGAGGGACTGGCGCGACAGCCGGGCCAGCTCGACGTCGGCGGTGCCCCGGTCGAGCAGGTCGCCGATGGTGCGCAGCGTCAGACCGTGGTCGTGCAGCGCGCGTACGAGCCTGATCCGGGCCAGGTGCTCCTGCCCGTACGTGGCGCGGCGCCCGTCGCGGCGCACCGCGGGCAGCAGACCCCGCTGCTGGTAGGCGCGCACGTTGCGCACCGTGAGCCCGCCGGCGTCCGCCAGCTGCTCGATCCTCAGCTCCTGCGGCGAGTGCGGTCCGGACGAGCGGCGTCGCTCGCCCACGCGGCGTTCCTCCTGCATCACGACCCCTCGCTCTGACCCCCGGCGCGGCCACGACCGTACCTGCTCGCGCGCGGTGGTGCCGTTCGTGCGGCTGGTGCCGCTGTGGCGCAGACCCGCGGTCGTAGGGTGACGCCCGTGATCCACCGCGACTTCCCGCTGCCGGCTGCGCTCGCCGAGCGCGCCCGGCAGTGGCACCTGGAGCCCGGGGAGCCGGTGCCGGCGCGCGCTGCGTCGACGGTGGTGCTGGTGCGCGACGGCACCGACGGGCCCGAGGTCTTCCTCATGCAGCGGCAGCTGACGATGGCGTTCGCGGCGGGGATGGCGGTCTTCCCCGGAGGCGGGGTCGACGCCCGCGACGGCAGCTCCCTCGGCGCTGCCCGGGAGCTGCCCTGGGCCGGGCCGGCGCCTGCGCGGTGGGCCGAGCTGCTCGGCGTCGACGCCGGGACGGCGGCCGAGCTCGTCTGCGCCGCGGTGCGCGAGACGTTCGAGGAGTGCGGCGTCCTGCTCGCGACCGCACCGGGCTGGGACACCTTCCCCACCGTCGACGATGAGGGCTGGGAGGACGAGCGGCGCCGACTGCTCGCCCGCGAGGTCGCGTTGTCGGACCTGCTGCTGGCGCGCGGGCTGGTGCTGCGCAGCGACCTGCTGCGGGCCTGGGCGCGCTGGACCACCCCGGAGCTCGAACCTCGCCGCTACGACACGTGGTTCTTCCTGGCCCGTCTGGGCTCCGGCGACGGCGCCCGGCACCTCGGGGACGGCGAGGCCTCCCGGTCGTCGTGGGCCTCGGCGCGCGAGACGCTGCGCGCCCACGTGCGCGGCGAGGTGGCGCTGATGCCCCCGACCCTGGTCACCCTGGAGGAGGTCGCCGCCGCGGCCACGGCGGCCGACCTCGTGGCCGCGCCCCGGGTGGTCCGGGCCGTGATGCCGTTCCTGGTCGAGACCGCCGACGGTCTGGTGCTGCGCTCGCCGCTGCCCGACCAGGGCGGGGCCGACCAGGGCGGGGCCGCGGGGTGAGCGGGCCGGCGCTCGGGTCGCGGGGGGCCTGGTCCGGCGGACGCTTCGGCGGCCACGCCACCTGCGTCCTGGCCCCCAACCCCGGACCCATGACGCTGGACGGCACGAACACCTGGGTGGTCTCGGACCCCGGCCGCGGCTCGGTCGTCGTGGATCCCGGCCCGCTGACCGAGTCGCACCTGGAAGCCGTTTTGGCGCAGGCGCTCTCGGTCGATGCGCCGGTGAGGGAGGTGCTGATCACGCACGGCCACCACGACCACAGCGAGGGGGCGGCGCGCTTGTCCGAGCTGGCCGGCGGGGTGCGCGTCCGGGCCCTGGACCCCGCTCTGCGGCTCGGTGGGGAGGGGCTGGCCGACGGCGACGTCGTCGAGGTCGGCGGCTGCCTGCTACGGGTGGTCGGCACGCCGGGGCACACGTCCGACTCGCTGTCGTTCCTGCTCCAGGACCCGGCCCAGAGGCCCGGTCTGCTCACCGGCGACACGGTGCTCGGACGTGGGACGACCGTGGTCGCCCACCCCGACGGCCGGCTGGGCCCCTACCTGGACTCGCTGCAGCGACTGCTCGCCCTGGTGGAGTCGGTGGACGGCGCCACGGTGCTGCCGGGCCACGGACCCGTGCTGATCGACGCCGCCGAGGCGCTGCGCGGGTACCTCGTGCACCGGGGGCAGCGGCTGGACCAGGTGCGCGCGGCGGTGGCTGCCGGCGACAGCACCGCGGCCCAGGTGGTGGAGCGGGTCTACGCCGAGGTCGACCGCGTGCTCTGGCCCGCAGCGGAGCTGAGCGTGCGGGCCCAGCTCGAGCACCTGCGCGAGCGCGGCGAGGACGTACCCGCCCCCGGTTGATCGAGCGGCTCAGCGGGCCCGGCGCACCAGGCGGTCGACGTCGAGCAGCACCACGGCACGGGCCTCGAGCCGCAGCCATCCGCGCGAGGCGAAGTCGGCCAGCGCCTTGTTCACGGTCTCGCGGGAGGCGCCGACCAGCTGGGCGAGCTCCTCCTGGGTGAGGTCGTGCGCCACGAGGACCCCGGCGTCGGTCTGGCGACCGAACCGGCGCGACAGGTCGAGCAGGGCCTTGGCGACCCGGCCGGGGACGTCGGAGAAGACGAGGTCGGCGAGCGAGTCGTTGGTGCGGCGCAGCCGTCGCGCGAGCGCCTGCAGCAGGTGCCGGGCCACCTCGGGACGGCCGGTCAGGAAGGCCTGCAGGTCGGTGTGGCCGAGGCCCACGAGCTCGGCGTCGGAGACGGCCGTGGCGGTCGCGGTGCGCGGGCCGGGATCGAACAGCGAGAGCTCGCCGAACATCTCGCCCGGGCCGAGCACCGTGAGCAGGTTCTCGCGGCCGTCGCCGGACGTGCGTCCGAGCTTGATCTTCCCAGCGGTGATGACGAAGAGGCGGTCACCGGCGTCGCCCTCGGCGAACAGGGCCTCGCCGCGCGGGAGGTCGACCCTGGACATCGAGGCCAACAGCGCTGCGGAGGCCTCGTGGTCCAGGGCGGCGAACAGGGGCGCAGAGCGCACCACGTCGTCGTCCACGTCTCCTCCAGGCTGGGGGTCGTCCGGCGGCGGTCGGGGGCAGTCTGCCACCCGGGCCGGTCCGGCGCCGCCCGCCGGGCCGTTGCTCGGTCGACGGGTCAGCCGGCGGATCGGTCCGTGGACGGCCGCCGCTGCCCGGGGAGCCCAGGGGCCTGGTCGAGGCCGGCGCGCGGCGAGCGGGTCAGGGCGTGCACGAGCTGCTCGGTGGACGCGTCGCACTCACGGTCCAGTGCCTCCTCGTAGCTGGCCATCCTGGACAGGGCGTCCTGCAGCGAGGCCAGGTGGTCGGCGAGGTCGCCGCCCGGCTGGCGCAGCAGCTCACCGACCTCGTCGGCGGTGGGCGGCACCGGCAGGTCCTCGGGCCAGCCGGTCGACCGCTCGTGCGCGTGGGCCTGGACGGTCGCCGCGACGCTGAGGTCGAGGCGGGCCTGGAGCAGCCGGCTGAGGTAGCGGCTGCGGACCTGCTCGGCGCGCAGCTCCAGACGCCGCTCGCGCAGGTCGCGCAACCGGGGCAGTTCCCGAAGAGGCAGCGTCGAAGGCGCCGTCGGCAGCGCCGCGGGGGCGGTGCGGGCCGCCAGGCTGGTCGTGGTCACGAGCCTGGGATCGTCCTGGCGGGGCGCTCGCTTGAGCCCGCCGGACGCGGATCACCCGTGCGGTGGATCGGTCCGCTTCGTCGGGCCCCCGCCCTGTCGGTGGCGCACCGTAGGCTCGCCCTCGTGCGAGCAGTCCCCCCCACCCTCACCGGCCGCAAGCGGCAGGCCCGCCGCGTCCACCGCGCGCTGGCCGAGCGGTACCCCGACGCCCACTGCGAGCTCGACTTCACCGACCCGCTCGAGCTGCTGGTGGCCACCGTGCTGTCGGCCCAGACCACCGACGTGCGGGTCAACCTCGTCACCCCCACCCTGTTCGCCCGCTACCCCGATGCGGCGGCCTACGCCGGCGCCGACCGCCAGGAGCTGGAGGAGATGATCCGCTCCACCGGCTTCTTCCGGGCCAAGGCGAACTCGATCATCACCCTCGGTGCGGCCCTGGTCGAGCGCTTCGACGGCGAGGTCCCCGGCCGGCTGGCCGACCTCGTCACGCTTCCCGGCGTGGGGCGCAAGACCGCGAACGTGGTGCTCGGCGACGCGTTCGGCGTTCCGGGCATCACGGTCGACACGCACGTCGGACGGCTGTCCCGGCGGCTCGGCTGGACCACCGAGGACGACCCCGTCAAGGTCGAGCACGAGGTCGGCGCCCTGTTCGACGCGCGCGACTGGACGATGCTGTCGCACCGGGTGATCTTCCACGGGCGGCGTACCTGCCACGCCCGCAAGCCGGCGTGCGGTGCCTGCCCCGTCGCGGCCGACTGCCCCTCGTTCGGCGAGGGCGAGACCGATCCGGCGAGGGCGCAGAAGCTGGTGAAGTCCGGGCCTGCGGCGTGAGCCTGCCTCCCTGGGCCGTCCGGCTGGTCGAGGTGGTCCCCACCGTCGAGGCCGACGACCTGTCGCGGTTCACCCCGCCACCTGGTGCCGAGCACCGGCAGGCGGCCGTGCTCATGCTGTTCGGGCCGGGCGAGCAGGGAGCGGGCGAGGTCGTGCTGCTCGAGCGCGCCGCCGACATGCGCTCGCACCCGGGGCAGGTCGCCTTCCCCGGCGGCGCCGCCGAGCCCGATGAGGACGCCGAGCGGGCCGCCCTGCGCGAGGCCGAGGAGGAGACCGGCCTCGATCCCGCATCGGTCCGGGTGGTCGGCGAGCTGCCTGCGCTGTTCCTGCCGCCGTCCGGGTTCGCCGTCACGCCCGTGGTGGCGTGGTGGGAGCGCCCGCACCCGCTGTCGGCGCGCGACCCGTTCGAGGTGGCCCGCGTCGAGCGCGTGCCGCTGCCCGAGCTGCTCGACCCCGAGAACCGGTTCACCACGGTGCTGTCCGGCGGTTTCCGCGGGCCGGCGTTCGCCGCGAGCGGGCTGTTCGTGTGGGGCTTCACCGCCGGGCTCCTGTCCCGGCTGCTGCACCTGGCGGGCGTCGGGGCGCCCTGGGACGACACCCGCGAGCGGCCGATCCCGTCCGAGCAGCTGCGCGACTGGCGACCCCAGGTGGAGCCGTGAGACCGGAGCTGCTCGTCGACGCCGTGCTGGTGCTCGTGCTGGTCGCGTACCTCGTGAACGGCATCCGCCGCGGAGCGCTGGCCGGCGTGCTGTCAGTGGCGGGGCTGCTGGTGGGCGCCGTGGTAGGCGCCCTCCTGCTGCCGCTGGTCGCCGCCGAGCTCGATGCCGGCCCCGCACGCGCGCTGCTGGTGCTGGCCGGGATCCTGGCGCTCGCGGCCGGTGGCCAGGCGGTGGGCGGCACCCTCGGTCGCCGGGGTCGCGGCTCGCTGCCGGAGGGTCCGCTGCGGGTGCTCGACTCGGCGCTGGGAGGCGTCGCCGCCGTGCTGGTGGTCCTCGTGCTCCTCACCGTGATGCTCTCGGCCGTGCGCGCCGCCGCTGTGCCGCGCCTGTCGCGGGCGGTCGCGGCGTCCGCAGTGGCCCAGGGCCTGGACCGGGTGGTGCCCGACGGCATCACCGGGGCCGCCGACGGCCTGGCCCGCAGCCTCGCTGGTGGGTTCCCCCGGGTGTTCGAGGGGGTCGGGGCCGAGGTCATCGTCCCGGTCGACCCGCCGGTGGCCGCTGAGCTCGGTGACGTCGCCACCCGGGTCGCCGGCAGCACCGTCAAGGTCACCGGGGCCACCGACGTGTGCGGCACCACCCAGGAGGGCAGCGGCTTCGTCGTGGCGCGCGAGCGCGTCGTCACCAACGCCCACGTGGTGCAGGGCGTCCCCCGTCCGCAGGTGCAGGTGGCGGGCCGGGGGGAGCGGCTGGACGCCGTCACGGTGCTGTTCGACCCCGAGCGCGACCTGGCCGTGCTGGCGGTGCCCGGGCTGCGGGCCGCCCCGCTCGAGCGGGGCGAGGAGCTCGGCCGCGGCGCCGCGGCCGCCGTCCTGGGCTACCCGCTCGACGGTCCGTACACCTCGAGCCCCGCGCGGGTGCGGCAGCTGATACAGGCCACCGGGGAGGACATCTACGGGGAGGGGAGCGTCAGCCGAGAGGTCTACTCGCTGTACGCCACGGTGCGGCAGGGCAACTCCGGCGGCCCCGTCGTCGACCGGCGTGGCCGGCTCGTCGGCGTCGTGTTCGCCGCCTCGCTGGACGACCCCGACACCGGGTACGCGCTGACCCTGGCCGAGTCCGCACCGGTGCTCGACGCCGCCCGGGCCGCCACCGAGGCGGTCGGCGTGGGGGAGTGCTCGCGGCACTGACGCCGTCAGCGCTCCGGTCGGCCCAGCCCGTCGAGCCACTCGGTCAGCAGCGCGTCGACCCGGTCGGGTGCCTCCTCGGCCAGGAAGTGGCCGGCGCCCTCCAGCAGGTGCCAGGAGTAGTCGCCCCGCACCCACCGCGAGGAACCGCGGGCCTGGGCCGCCGGCACCTGGCCGTCGAGCGAGCCGTGCAGCTGCAGCACCGGTACGCCGATCGTGTGGCGCATCGTCCGGGAGAAGCGCCAGCCGTCGCCGCGCCAGCGGGACCGGAACGCCCAGCGGTAGTACTCCATCGCGCTGTGCGCCGCCGACGGGATCGCGATCGCCCGCTCGTAGTGCTCGGCCTCCTGGGTCGAGGGCCAGCCCGGGCCGGACCAGCGCTCCAGCAGCTCGGTGACCAACCCGCCCGCCACCAGCTGCCGCTCGGGGTGCACCGGGGCCTGGAAGGCGAGCACGTGCGACAGGCCGGAGAGGGTGTCCTTGTCGTGCAGCGCGGTGAAGGTGCGCAGCGGGTGCGCCGTACCGAGGATCGCCACCGCCCGGGTGGTGCGCGGCTGCATCGTCGGCATCGCCCACGCGATCCAGGCGCCCAAGCCGTGCCCCACGACGACGGCCCGCGACTCACCGAGGCTGCGGATCACCCCGGCCACGTCCGCGGCGAGGGTGAAGGTGTCGTACCCCCGTGGTGGCTTGTCGCTGCCGCCGAACCCGCGCAGGTCCATCGCCACGGCGCGATGACCGGCGGCGGCCAGGGCGACC
The DNA here is from genome assembly GCA_038213835.1 of Actinomycetales bacterium. Taxonomy (GTDB): domain Bacteria; phylum Actinomycetota; class Actinomycetes; order Actinomycetales; family CAWJMD01; genus JBBQSN01. The sequence continues at coordinate 11,425 of JBBQSN010000034.1, read as the reverse complement.
AGCTGGTGCCGCCAGGCCCACCAGGTCTCGGGGAAGCCGTGCAGCAGCAGCACCAGCGGGGCGTCGTCGACGCCCTCGGGCGAGCACTCGGCCACGTGGAAGCGGCTGCCGTTGGCCGCGACGAAGCGGTGCGTCCACGGTCCCTCGACCAGGACGGCGCTGGCGTCGGTGCTCACGAGGTCACGAGGTCACGCTCTGGTGCGGTCGTGACCCTTGATCGCCTCGACCGAGTCCTTCGCGGTGTCGATCGTGCGCTTCGGGGCGCTGACCTGCTGCAGCCGGCCACGACCCACCAGGGCCAGCACGGCGGCCAGGACGAGCAGGACGCCCGTGACCACGAGGAACGCGGCCCACTGGGCCAGACCGGCGGCCACCAGGCCGTAGGCGAGGGCGAAGCACAGCAGGATGAACGCGATCAGGGCGAAGAACGCCGCTCCGGCCAGCAGGCCCGCGCCGATCCCGCCCTTGGTGACGTCGGCCTTGACCTCGGCCTTGGCCAGCTCGATCTCGGCCTTGACCAGCCCCGACATCTGGTTGCTGATGTCGGCGACCAGCTGCCCGATGGTGCGCTCGCCGCCGTCGGTGGTGCCTGTTCCGGTGCTCTTGTTCAGGTCCACCGCTCGCCTCCTCGGCTCGTGCTGCTGTCGTGTCGTCCCGCGGCCCGGGTCGTCCGGACGCTCCCGAGGACGCCCGCCCGACTCTAGGGGGTGGCCTCGCCCGATGCCCGTTCGATGAGCCGCTGGTAGTAGTCCGGGATCCCGTCCTGGTCGTCGTCGCGGTTCTCCTCCTCGTGCAGCCGCTTGTAGACCCGGTTGCGGGTGACCAGCACGGCGCTGGCCAGCAGCGCCGAGACCACCGACCCGGCCAGCACGGCGGCCTTGACGTGGTCGTCGCGCTCGGAGCCGGGGCCGAAGGCGAGGTCGCCCACCAGGAGCGACACGGTGAACCCGATCCCGGCCAGCAGGCTGACGCCGAGCAGGTCGGTCCAGGTCAGCTCGGCGTCCAGCTTCGCCTTGGTGAGGGTGGCGACGAGGAAGGTCGTGCCGAGGACACCGACCACCTTGCCGACCACGAGGCCCACCATCACGCCGATGGCGACCCGGTCGCCCAGCACCTCGCCGATGCCACCGGAGCCGACCACCGTGACGCCCGCCGCCATGAACGCGAAGACCGGGACCGCGATGCCGGACGACACAGGACGACAGCGCCGCTCGAGCCGTGCGGCCAGGCACTCCTCGTCCGAGGACGCCCGTGCGGCCGGGACCACCAACCCGAGCAGGACGCCGGCGACCGTCGCGTGCACCCCGGACTCGTGCATGAGCACCCAGGCGACCACGCCGATCGGGATCAGCACCCACCAGGCCGTGATCCTACGCTGGGTGAGCAGGGCGAACACGGCGACCAGCGCGAAGGCACCGAGCAGCGGGAGGACCTCGATCTCCTCGGTGTAGAAGATCGCGATGATGGTGATCGCCAGCAGGTCGTCGACCACCGCGAGGGTGAGCAGGAACGCCCGGAGCCCGCTCGGCAGGTGCGAGCCGATCACGGCGAGCACCGCGAGGGCGAACGCGATGTCGGTGGCGGTCGGCACCGCCCAGCCGCGCAGCGCGTCCCCGCCGGTGTTCAGGTTGATCACCGTGAACAGCACGGCGGGGACGACCATGCCGCCCACCGCCGCCGCGATCGGCACCACGGCCCGCGCGGGCCGCCGCAGGTCGCCGTCGACGATCTCGCGCTTGAGCTCCAGCCCGACCACGAAGAAGAAGATCGCGAGCAGCCCGTCAGCCGCCCAGGTGCCGAGGGTGAGGTCCAGGTGCAGCGCGCTCGGCCCGACCGTGGTGTCGCGCAGCCCCTGGTAGGCCTCGCTCCACGGCGAGTTCGCCCACACCAGGGCGGCCACCGCCGCGACCAGCAGCAGCGCCCCGCCCACGGTCTCGGTGCGCAGCACGTCGGCGACGAACTTGGCCTCGCGCCAGGTCTCGGCGCGTGCGAACAGGGCTCGTACGCTCGGCTGGGGTGTGCTCATGAGGGAGGAGCTCCTGCTCTGGCTCGTGGACCTGCTGGCGGTGTCGCCGCAGCGACTGCCGACCAGACTTCCCGGCGCACCTGGCGTCCACCCTACCCGCCGGGACGCACCGGCACCCGCCCCCGCAGAGCAGGGGGCGGGCGGCCGGCACGGTGGAGCGGGAGGGGTTAGGCCCCGTCAGTCTTGCCGGGGCCGAGGCCGGTCTTGATCAGCTCCATCACCGTGTTGTCGGCCAGCGTGGTGACGTCGCCGACCTCGCGGTGCTCGGCGACGTCCTTGAGCAGGCGGCGGATGATCTTGCCGGAGCGGGTCTTGGGCAGCTCCGGGACGACCATGATCTGGCGGGGCTTGGCGATCGCGCCGATCTCCGTGGCGACGTGGTCGCGCAGCTCCTTGACGATGTCGTCGCCCTCCTCGGCGCCGCCGCGCAGGATGACGAACGCGCAGACGGCCTGGCCGGTGGTCTCGTCCGCCGCGCCCACGACGGCGGCCTCGGCGACCTTCGGGTGCGACACGAGCGCCGACTCGATCTCGGTGGTCGAGAGCCGGTGGCCGGAGACGTTCATGACGTCGTCGACCCGGCCCAGCAGCCAGATGTCGCCGTCCGCGTCCTTCTTCGCGCCGTCGCCGGCGAAGTACATGTCCGGGAACCGCGACCAGTACGTCTCCTTGTACCGCTCGGGGTCACCCCAGATGCCGCGCAACATCGAGGGCCACGGCTCGGTGAGGACGAGGTACCCGCCGGAACCGTTCGGGACGGGCTCGCCGGCGTCGTCCAGGACGTCGACGCCGATGCCGGGCAGCGGCACCTGCGCCGAGCCGGGCTTGGTCACGGTGACACCGGGCAGCGGGCTGATCATCATCGCGCCGGTCTCGGTCTGCCACCAGGTGTCCACGATCGGGCATCGGTCGCCGCCGATGACCCGGCGGTACCACATCCAGGCCTCCGGGTTGATCGACTCGCCGACCGACCCGAGCAGGCGCAGCGAGGTGAGGTCGTGCTCAGCCGGGATCTGCTCGCCCCACTTCATGAACGTCCGCACGGCGGTGGGGGCGGTGTACAGGATGGTGACGCCGTACTTCGCGACGATCTCCCACCAGCGTCCCTGGTGCGGGGTGTCGGGCGTGCCCTCGTACATGACCTGCGTGGCGCCGTTCGCGAGCGGCCCGTAGACGATGTAGGAGTGGCCGGTGACCCAGCCGACATCCGCTGTGCACCAGTAGGTATCGGTCTCCGGCTGGAGGTCGAACACGTTCCTGTGCGTGTACGCGGTCTGGGTCAGGTACCCGCCGGAGGTGTGCAGGATCCCCTTCGGCTTCCCGGTGGTGCCGGAGGTGTACAGGATGAACAGCGGCTGCTCGGCGTCGAACGCCTCGGGGGTGTGCTCGGTCGAGGCGGAGCCGACGGCGTCGTGCCACCAGACGTCGCGGGAGTCGTCCCACGCGACCTCCTGCTGGGTGCGCCTGACCACGAGCACCTTCTGGACGCTGCCCTTGCTGGCCTTGGCGACGGCACCGTCGACGGCGGGCTTGAGCGCGGACGGCGCACCTCGGCGGTATCCACCGTCGGAGGTGATGACGACCTTGACCTCCGCGTCGTCGATGCGGGAGGCGAGCGCGTCGGCCGAGAAGCCGCCGAACACCACCGAGTGCGCAGCGCCGATGCGCGCGCAGGCCAGCATCGAGATCGCGGCCTCGGGGATCATCGGCAGGTAGATGGCGACCCGGTCGCCGGCCTCGACGCCGAGGTCGGTGAGCACGTTCGCGGCGCGGCTCACCTCGTCCTTGAGGTCGGCGTAGGTGATCGTACGGGTGTCGCCCGGCTCGCCCTCGAAGTGGATCGCGACCCGGTCGCCGTTGCCGGCCTCCACGTGCCGGTCGACGCAGTTGTAGGCGACGTTGAGCTTCCCGCCGACGAACCACCTCGCGAACGGCGCCTCGCTCCAGTCCAGGGTCCGGTCGAAGTCGGTCTCCCAGCTGATCAGGTCACGAGCCTGCCTGGCCCAGAAAGCCTCCCGGTCGGTGGCGGCCTCGTCGTAGAGGTCGGCCTTGGCCACGGCCTGCGCGGCGAAGTCCTTGGTCGGCGGGAACCGCCGGTCCTCGGTCGACAGGTTCTCGAGCGCCTGGCTGCTGGCTGCGTCGGACTTCTGGTCGGACATCGTCGTCGTCCCTCCGGTCGGGCGTGCTCCATTGCGCGGGGCCGCTCGCCCCACGCCGACCCTAACGAGTGCCGCTCGCGACGGCACCTGCCGTCCACGACCGGTGCGGCGAGCGGCTCCCCCGAGCCGGTGGACGGTCTCCCCGGGCGCCGGACGACGCAGTCGGGGACGGACGCGGACCGGCCCGGACCGCGACACCTGCGTCGTGGTCCGGGCCGGTCCGTCGACCGGTCAGCAGGTCAGTGCGAGACCGCCTTCTCGGCGCCGGCCCCGGTCATCGACCGCACCTGCATCTCGGCCGACTTGGCGTCGTGGTCCGCCTCGGGCTTGCTCGTGATGGTGCCGAGCCAGCCCAGGAAGAACGCCAGCGGGATGGACACCAGCCCCGGGTTGTCGAGCGGGAACCAGCTGAAGTCAACCGACGCGTCCTTGATCATCGACGCGCTGAGGCCCGTCTCCGGGTTGGCCGGCTTCCCGGACACCACCGGCGAGAAGACGATCAACGTGATGCAGCTGATGAGGCCGCCGTACATCGACCACAGCGCACCGCGGGTGTTGAACCGCTTCCAGAACAGCGAGTAGATGATCGTCGGCAGGTTGGCGCTCGCGGCCACCGCGAAGGCCAGGGCCACCAGGAACGCGATGTTCTGGCCGAGGGCGAACATGCCGCCCACGATCGCGAGCGCGCCGATCACCAGCACGGTGCGCCGTGCGATCTTGACCTCGGCGTCCGGCGAGACCTCGCCGTTCTTGATGACGCTGGCGTAGATGTCGTGCGCGAACGAGGCCGCGGCGGTGATCGTGAGGCCGGCCACCACGGCGAGGATGGTGGCGAAGGCCACCGCCGAGATGACCCCCAGCAGGATCGCTCCGCCGAGCTCGTACGCCAGCAGCGGTGCCGCCGCGTTCGCCCCGCCGGGAGCCGCCCTGATCGCCTCGGGGCCGACGATCGCGCCGGCGCCGTAGCCCAGCACCAGGCTGAACAGGTAGAAGATGCCGATCAGCCAGATCGCCCAGACCACGCTGCGCCGGGCCTCCTTGGCGGAGGGCACCGTGTAGAAGCGCATCAGGACGTGCGGCAGGCCGGCGGTGCCGAGCACCAGGGCCAGCGAGAGCGAGATGAAGTCGACCTTGGTGAGGGTGCTCAGGCCGTACTGGCGCATCGGCTCGAGCAGCGTCTCCGGTGCCGTGTCACCGGCCGCAGCCGCGGTCGCGACCGAGGCGCCGAGCAGGTCCGACAGGTTGAAGCCGTACTTGGCCAGCACCCAGACGGTCATCACGCCGGCGCCCGCGATGAGCAGGACGGCCTTGATGATCTGCACCCAGGTGGTGCCCTTCATGCCGCCGACGAGGACATAGACGATCATCAGCCCTCCGACGACGGCCACGACCGCGTACTGCGCACCGGTGCCGGTGATGCCGAGCAGCAGGGCGACCAGGCCGCCCGCGCCGGCCATCTGGGCCAGCAGGTAGAAGAAGCAGACGGCCAGGGTGCAGAGAGCGGCCGCCATCCGGATCGGCCGCTGCCGCAGCCGGAACGACAGCACGTCGGCCATCGTGAACTTGCCGGTGTTGCGCAGCAGCTCGGCGACCAGGAGCAGCGCGACGAGCCACGCCACCAGGAAGCCGATCGAGTACAGGAAGCCGTCGTAGCCGTTCAGCGCGATCGCCCCGGTGATGCCGAGGAAGCTCGCGGCCGAGAGGTAGTCGCCCGCGATCGCGGTGCCGTTCTGGGGGCCGGTGAACGAGCGGCCACCGGCGTAGAAGTCGGCGGCGGTGCTGTTGTTGCGCGAGGCGCGGATCACGACGGTCAGCGTCACGACGACGAACAGGCCGAAGATCGTGATGTTCAGGGCAGGGCTGCCGATGTCGACCGCCGGGGCCGCGAGCAGGTGGCCGTTCATGCCGCACCTCCCTCGAGCCGGGCGCGGAGCTGTTCGGCCGCGGCGTCGTACTTCTTGTTGGCCCAGCTGCGGTAGGTCATCGTGATCGCGAAGGTCGACACGAACTGACCGAGGCCGAACAGCAGGCCGATGTTGATGTTGCCGAAGACCTTGGTGGACATGAAGCCGGGCGCGAACGCGGCCAGCAGCACGTAGAGGAAGTACCAGACGAGGAACAGTGCCGTCATCGGGAAGATGAAGGTGCTGAAGGTCCGCTTGAGGGCAGCGAACTCGGCGCTCGACGCGATCTCCTCGTGCGCGGTTTGGGACCCGTGTGCGGGCGGTGGCTTGGCGAACGTGTCGGACACGAGACCTCCAGGGCGTCAGCGGCCCCGGCCACGTCGTCGGGGGCGCCGCCACTGTGCCGTCGCGACGGGGGGCAGCGGGAGAGGCTCGCGGCGCGGCGCGGCAGGTGGTCGGCGTCGTTCGCCGTGCGGTCGTCCTGGTGCGGCGAACGGTCGGGGTCCTGGACGTCGACGGCGGGTGAAGAACCGATGACGACCGGTGCGGAGCCGGGCAGCGGGGTCGTCGGCGTCCCGGTCGAGCCCCACGCTGGGGGTGTGAGGAGCTACCGGGACGTCGCCCGCCCGTTCGTCGCGGCCCACCGGGGTGGCGCCGGCCTCGCGCCGGAGAACACCCTGGAGGCGTTCGGCCGCTCGTCGGCGTTCGGTGTCGGCGTGCTCGAGACCGATGTCCGGGTCACCGCCGACGGGGTCGTGGTGGCCTTCCACGACGACGACCTGGGGCGGGTCACCGACCTCGTGGGACCCGTGGCCGCGACGACGTGGGAGGCCCTGAGTCGTGCCCGCGTCCGGGTCGACGGCGTGCCCGGGACGGGCCGGGTGGTGCGGCTCGAGGACCTCCTGGACGCGACCGGCGACGCCCTCCTGGCCGTCGACGTGAAGACCGCCGGCGCGGTGCGCCCCCTGGCGGCTGCGCTGCGCGGGCACGGTGCGGCCCACCGGGTGTGCGTGGCGGGGGCGTGGGACGGCTGGCTGACGGCGGTGCGCGACCAGACCGGTCCGCGTCTGACCACCGCCCTGGGTTGGCGGGCCGCCACCGCCCTCGTCGCCTGCGCGCGGCTCGGCACCCGCCCCCCGCGTGCACTGGCCGGGCACGCGTCGTTCGTCCACCTGCCCTGGCGGCTCCGGGCCCGCGACCTGCTCGCCGACCCCGTGCTGCGGCGCCGGGTGGTGGGGTCGGCGGCCGACCTGGGCCTGGACGTCGTGGCGTGGACGGTGGACGACCCGGTGCGGGCCACGGTCCTGATGGCCGACGGCGTGGCGGGCGTCATCACGGACCGGCCGGACCTGCTGCTGGGCGGCCGTGACCAGCATCCGTCACACGAGGGACGTGACCTCGAAGTGCCGTGAGGGGTCGGCGATCTCGTCCTGGGCGTCGATCAGGCGGATCTCGCGGTGACCGCTGTCGGCGGTGGCCTGCATGACGGCGAAGACGCTGGCGGCCGTGCGGCCGAGCGCGGCCTCCAGCCCGTCGGTCATCAGGTGGGCGAGGAACAGGGCCGCCGTGGCGTCACCGGCCCCGTTCACGCTGAGCGGCAACAACGGCGTGGTGACCTGCAGGACCTGCTCGCCGTCCGAGGCCAGCATCGAGACGGTGCTCTCGTCGGCGCCATCGGTGTGCACGCTGGTGACCAGCACGGTGCGAGGACCCATCGCGTGCAGCTGGGAGACCGCGGCCAGCAGGTCCGCGCCGGACACGATGTCACCGGGGTCGCGCCCGGTGAGGAACTCGAGCTCGAACTGGTTGGGGGTCACGACGTCGGCCGCCGGGACCACCCGGTCGCGCATGAACTCGGGGATGCCGGGCCGCACGAAGAACCCGCGTCCCACGTCGCCCATCACGGGGTCGCAGCAGTAGACGGCAGCCCCGTTCGCGGCCCGGACGCGGGCGACGGCGTCCAGCACCACCTCGCCGACCGCCTCGGCGCCCTGGTAGCCGGTGAGCACGGCGTCGCAGGTGGGGAAGACGCCCCGCTCCTCGATGCCGGTGACGACGTCGGCGACCTCGGCCGGCTCGAGCAGGGGGCCGCGCCACGAGCCGTAGCCGGTGTGGTTCGAGAAGTGCACGGTGTTGACGGCCCAGACCTCGTGGCCGAGCCGCTGGAGGGGGAAGACGGCGGAGGAGTTGCCGGCGTGGCCGTACGCCACCGACGACTGGATGGACAGGATCCGCATGCGACCCACGCTAGCGCCGGCCTCAGCCCCGGTCGTCGCCCGGCTGGGGCTCGCGGCGTTCGACCTGGACGCCCTCGGGCGTGTGCAGCCGCACCATCACCCGGCCGACGTCGGAGGGCACCCGGTCGCGGGTCAGTCGCGACACCACGACCATCACGCCGAACGCGAGGGGCATCGTCCAGGCGGCCGGCTGCTGGAGCAGCACGGCCACGAGGTCCGGGACGGGGAGCCCCACGATCGTCGCCAGCACGGCGGTGCTCGACGTGGCACCCCCGACGCCCAGGCCCCAGAGCGCCCCCGGCGCGGTGAGCCCACGCCACCAGATGCCGAGCAGCAGGAGCGGGCAGAAGGTGGAGGCCGCGACCGCGAACGCGAGGCCGACCGTCCCGGCCAGCGAGGTCGACGTCGCCACGAGCGACAGGGCGAGAGGGACCAGCACCGCGACGACCGCACCGGCCCGGAACAGTGCCACGGCGTGCCAATCGCGGCGGTACGCCACGCCCCCCAGCAGGTCTCGCGAGATCACCCCGGCCACCGAGACGACCAGCCCGGACGAGGTCGACAGGAAGGCGGCGAAGGCGCCGGCCACGAGCAGCGCCGACGCGAGGTCGCCCCACGGTGCGGGGAGCAGCCTGCCCGGGAGCTCGAGCACGACCGTGTCGGTCCGGCCGGTGAGCAGCAGGTCGGTGGCGTAGACGCGTCCGAGGGCCCCGTAGACGGGCGGCCAGAGGTAGAACAGGCCCAGCAGCCCGATCACGATCGCGGTGGTCCGGCGAGCGGCCCGTCCGTCTGGGTTGGTGTAGAAGCGCACGAGCACGTGGGGCAGTCCCATCGTCCCGAACAGCAGCGCCAGCACGAGCGAGTACGTGGCGTATAGCGGGTGCTCGCGGCCGCCGGCGCCCGACAGGGGTGCCGCCCACCTCGGCCCTTCGCTGACGATGACGGCCTCCGCGTGCGGCACGTGCGTCCCGGCGTCGATCGTGATCTCGGTGCGGGCGCCGAACCGCACGCGATCACCCGCCGCCAGGACGAGCGGGCCGGAGGTGGTGACGCCGTCGACGGTGCCGATGACCCCGAGGGTCGCCGCCTCGCCCGCGACGACGTCCACCGGGTCGGTCAGCACGGTGACCGTGGTCTCCCGGGCGACCGGGTTGCCCGGGGCCGACGGGTCCGGCGCCCCGTCGGCGTGCCAGGCGAGGACGAGGAACAGCACCGGCGTGGCGATCGCGGTGACCTTGAGCCAGTACTGGAACGCCTGCACCAGGGTGATCGAGCGCATGCCGCCGGCCACGACGTTGAGCACCACGACGGCTGCCACGAGCGCGGCACCGGCCGCCACGGGTGCGCCCGTGATGGAGCGCAGCGCGACGCCGGCCCCCTGCATCTGCGGGAGCAGGTAGAGCCAGCCGATCCCGACGACCAGCAGGGCCGAGGCGCGGCGCACCGACGTGGACGACAGCCGCGACTGCGCGAAGTCCGGCAGCGTGTACGCCCCGGAGCGGCGCAGCGGGGCGGCGACCAGGCAGAGCAGGACGAGGTAGCCGGCCGTGTACCCGACGGCGAACCAGAGCATGTCCACGCCGCCGGTGAAGACCAGGCCGGCGACCCCGAGGAAGCTTGCGGCGGATAGGTACTCGCCGCCGATGGCGGAGGCGTTGCCCAGCGGCGTGACGGCGCGGGAGGCGACGTAGAAGTCGCTGGTGGTGCGCGAGACGCGCAGGCCCACGGCACCGATCGCGATCGTGGCCACGCACACCAGCGCCACAGCGAGCACGCCGAGGACGGGTGAGGTCACCGCCGCTCCACCAGCTCGGCGAAGTCGCGCTCGATCCGCTCCGCCGCGCGCAGGTGCGCCCACGCGGCGAGCCCGATCGCGGGGTAGGCGCCGACGCCGAGCAGGAGCCAGGGCAGGGGCACGCCCAGCAGCTCGACCCCGGACAGCCCGGGTGCCAGCAGGAACAGCAGCGGAAGACCGCCCACCGTGACGCCGAACGCGGCGAGGACGGCCAGGCCCAGCCGCAGCTGGGTGCGCACCAGCGAGCTGATGTACAGCTCGCCGACCATGGTCTGCTCGTCGATGTCGGTGGTGGCCGAGCGCGGTGGGGCAGGTCGCGGCGCCCCCGTGCGCGGGCTGGTGATGCGCACGCGGCGGGTCGCCGGGCGTCCTCGTCCGGGCTCTGTCACGGACCGATGGTGCCCTGCTCAACCACCCGGCGCACCCAGCCGCGCCCAGACCGCCGCGTGGTCGGTGTCGGGCAGCACCACCGTCCCGGCGTCGACCACGGGCAGGCCGCGGACCAGGACGTGGTCCAGCTGGACGAACGGCGGCACGATCCCGCGCTGCGGCCAGGTGCGCACCCATCCCTGGCCGCGCTCGGCGTGGGCGTCCGTCAGCACCTCGGTGAGCCGGCGGAAGGCAGGATGGTCCGAGCTGGCGTTGAGGTCGCCGGCCAGGACGACGGGGAGGTCCTGCTCGCGGCTGCCGACCGCCCAGCCCGCCAGGTCGCCGAGCTCTCGGTGCCACAGCGCGGGGAACCGGACCGGTGGCGTCGGGTGCGCAGCCCGGAGCAGCACCGGTCCCTGGGGCGTGGCGACCTCAACGGCCGGCTGGGCGAACCGGCTGGGGGCGACCTCCTGGACGTCGAGCGGGTAGCGCGAGAGCACGCCTGACCCGGCCGGTCCCGCGGCCGGCTGCAGCTCCTGCTCCGGCAGCAGGGCGTCCAGGCCCGCGTCGTCGAGCCGGCCGGCCGCCTCCTGGGTGAGCTCCAGCAGCACCAGCACGTCGATCTCGTGCGCGCGCACGGCCGCGGCCAGCGCCTCCAGGTCGGCCTGGCCCAGCTCGACGTTCGCCGCCATCACGACGAGGTCGTCGTCGGTCGGCGCGGTCTCGGGTCCGGGAAGGAAGGACGGGACGGCGATCGCCGCGTGCACCAGCACGAGCAGGGCCGCCGCTGCGCCGACGGCACGCTGCCGAGCGGCGACGCAGACGGCAAGGACCCCGACGGCGACGACCGCGACCACCCAGCGCACCGCCTGCGCCGCGACGAGCGTCCAGGGCCCCTGGATGTCGACCCAGCGCAGCACGGTAGCCACCCACAG
>JBBQSN010000033.1:0-24722 GCA_038213835.1 Actinomycetales bacterium | reverse complement strand
CGCAGAACTACCTGGCCGTCATCAAGGTCGTCGGCATCGGCGGCGGCGGCGTCAACGCGATCAACCGGATGATCGACGTGGGCCTGAAGGGCGTCGAGTTCATCGCCATCAACACCGACGCGCAGGCCCTGCTCATGAGCGACGCCGACGTCAAGCTCGACGTCGGTCGCGAGCTGACCCGCGGGCTGGGTGCCGGCGCCGACCCCGAGGTCGGTAAGAAGGCCGCCGAGGACCACGCGGAGGAGATCGAGGAGGTGCTCAAGGGCGCCGACATGGTCTTCGTCACCGCGGGCGAGGGCGGCGGCACCGGCACCGGCGGGGCGCCGGTCGTCGCCCGGATCGCCCGCACGCTCGGCGCCCTCACCATCGGCGTGGTCACCCGGCCGTTCACGTTCGAGGGCCGTCGGCGCGCCACCCAGGCCGACACCGGCATCGACGGCCTGCGCGAGGAGGTCGACACCCTCATCGTGATCCCGAACGACCGGCTGCTGTCGATCAGCGACCGCGGCGTCTCCGTCATGGACGCCTTCAAGGCCGCGGACCAGGTGCTGCTGTCCGGCGTCCAGGGCATCTCGGACCTCATCACCACCCCCGGCCTGGTCAACGTCGACTTCGCCGACGTCAAGTCGGTCATGCAGGGCGCCGGCTCGGCCCTGATGGGCATCGGCTCGGCCCGGGGCGAGGACCGCGCGGTGCAGGCGGCCGAGCTGGCGATCTCATCGCCGCTGCTCGAGGCGAGCATCGACGGCGCCCACGGCGTGCTGCTGTCCTTCCAGGGTGGCTCCGATCTCGGCCTGTTCGAGATCAACGAGGCGGCCCGGCTGGTGCAGGAGGCCGCGCACCCCGAGGCCAACATCATCTTCGGCACGGTCATCGACGACGCGCTCGGCGACGAGGTGCGGGTCACCGTCATCGCGGCCGGTTTCGACGGCGGAATGCCGAACCGGCGCCGCGACGCCCGGGCGCTCGGCCAGGTGAGCGGGCGGGCCCAGACCCAGCAGCAGGCCCCGGTGCCCCCGCAGGTCGCCGCACCCGCGACCCGGCCCGCCCCGCATCACGACCGCGAGCGGGTCGTGCCCCTGGCCCAGGCCGAGGCCGGCGCTCCCGGCGGCTCCACCCGGCAGGACGACGGTCGCGGCTCGGCCGGTGCCCAGCCGGTGCAGCCGTCCGGGTCCGACCGTCCGCTGGACCTCGACCGCGAGCCGGTGCGCCGCGGTGCGCAGCGCGCGACCACCTTCGACGACGACGACCTGGACGTGCCCGACTTCCTCAAGTGAGCGTCCCGGCGGCGCTCTAAGGCTCAGCCGTGGTGGACTGACCGGGTGCTCCCTGCCTCCGGTCGACAGCCCGCGCACGACGGACCCCGTGACCTGCTCTGGTGGTCGCGGGGTCCCGTCGCGTCCGGCTGGTCGCGGGTGCTGCTCGGGTTCACCGGGCGCGGTGGCGATCCCACCGACGATCGCCGTTTCGGCACCGACAACCTCGGGCTGCATGTCGGCGATGACGAGGCCGCTGTCCTGGCCACCCGCGGCCGGCTGGCGGACCGGGTCGGGGTGGCGCCCGAGCGGCTGTTCCTGGCCGACCAGGTTCACGGCACCGACGTGGCGGTCGCCGACGCGCCCTGGCATAGCGGTGGGCCGTCCGCGGACGTCGTGGTCACCCGCACCCCCGGGACCGCCGTGGCGGTGATGGTGGCCGACTGCGTGCCGGTGCTGCTGGCCGACCCGTCGGCCGGTGTCGTCGCCGTCGCCCACGCCGGGCGACAGGGCATGGCGGCCGGCGTGGTGCCCTCGGCCCTGGCGGCGATGCGCGACCTCGGCGCGCGCGACGTCCGGGCCGTCGTCGGTCCGTCGGTGTGCGCGCGCTGCTACGAGGTGCCCGCGGAGCTGCGCGACCGGGTGGCCGCGGTCGTGCCGGTCGCGGCCTCCGTGAGCGGCACCGGCACGCCGTCGATCGACGTCGCCGCCGGCGTCCTGCACCAGCTGCACTCCGAGGGGGTTCCGGTCGAGCTCGTCCGTGGGTGCACGGTCGAACGTCCGGACCTGTTCTCGCACCGGCGGGACGGCCACTCCGGCGGCACCGGGCGGTTCGCCGGAGTCGTGGTGCTGGACGGGGAACGGTGAGTCCCGCGGACCCGGCCGCCGGTGCCGACCGGGGGGCCGAGCTGTCGGACGCGCTGGCCGCGGTCGAGGAGCGGGTGGTGCGTGCCTGCGCCGACGCGGGCAGGGAGCGGTCGCAGGTCACGGTCGTCGTGGTCACCAAGACCTACCCGGTCTCCGACGTCCGGCTGCTGGCCGGGCTCGGGGTGGGGCACGTGGGCGAGGCCCGCGTCGCCGAGGGGGGTGACAAGGCCCGGGAGTGCGAGGGTCTGGACCTGACCTGGCACGCGATCGGGCAGGTGCAGACGAAGAAGGCGAACGCGCTGGCCCGCTGGGCGCACCTCGTCCACTCGGTCGACCGCGACCGGCTCGCCACCGCCCTCGGGCGGGGGGCCGAGCTCGCCGGACGTGATCTCGACGTCCTGGTCCAGGTCAGCCTGGACGGCGCCCCCGGGCGAGGCGGCGCGCTGGCCGCTGACGTTCCCGCCCTGGCCGAGACCATCACCGGCACAACGGGTCTGACGCTGAGAGGGGTGATGGCGGTCGCGCCGGCGGGCAGCGACCCTGCGGAGGCGTTCGCCCGCCTGCGGCAGGTCTCCGACGACCTGCGCGCGGAACATCCCACGGCGCAGGTGATCTCGGCCGGGATGAGCGGCGACCTCGAGGCCGCGATCGCGGCGGGCGCGACACACCTGCGTGTCGGGACGGCGGTCCTCGGTTCGCGCCCTCCCCTCGGGTAGCGTCCGAGTCGTCATGATCGTCGGTCCCCGCGACCGCAGTGGGGTACGACTGGAGGAGTCAAGCAATGGGCGGCCTACGCAACGCCATGGTCTATCTCGGGCTCGCCGAGGAGGACCAGCAGTCCAGGGCCTACGACGAGTACGAGACCGGGTCGACGCCGGCCACTAGGGCCGACGAGGCCCCGGAGGAGCGAGGTGCGCCCGTGACCCACATCAAGCGCGACCGTGGCCCGCAGCGGGTGGTGTCCGAGCCGGTGGGTGGTGAGCTCACCCGGATCTCGACGATCCACCCGCGCACGTACAACGACGCCAAGACGATCGGCGAGAGCTTCCGCGAGGGGGTGCCGGTGATCATGAACCTCACCGACATGGACGACGCCGACGCCAAGCGGCTGGTGGACTTCAGCGCCGGTCTGGTGTTCGGCCTCCGGGGCTCGATCGAGCGGGTGACGAGCAAGGTGTTCCTGCTCTCGCCGGCGCACGTGGAGGTGACCGCCCCGGCGGCGCCTGCCGCGCGCACCAACGCCTCGGTCCAGAGCGGCTTCTTCAACCAGAGCTGACCGGACCCGGATCGACCCGATTCTCGGCTGTCGCCGTGCAGAACGTAGGGTGCTGACGTGGCCCCGTTCCTGTTCTTCCTCTACTACGTGCTGCTGGTCTTCTTCGTCCTGATGATCGCGCGCCTGGTGCTCGACGTCATCCAGTCGTTCTCGCCCGAGTGGCGTCCGCGCGGGTTCATGCTGCTGGTGGCTGAGGTCGTCTACACCCCGACCGACCCGCCGCTGAAGGCGCTGAGGTCGGTGCTGCCACCGTTGTCGATCGGCCAGATCAGGCTGGACCTGGCGTTCCTCGTCATCATGCTGGTGACCGGGCTCGCCATGAACCTCGTCCTGGGTGCGGCCGTCCGAGCGAGTACCTAGAGTTCCTTCGCCATCGCGTGGACGCGCTCACTGCGCGGGCCCTGCACGTCCGCTAACGTTGCCGCTGGATCCCGGCTGGTCGGGGTCACGCGGTCCGAACATCGCTATGAGGTGACCACATGGCTCTGATGCCAGACGACGTTGTCAACAAGACGTTCCAGCCCACGAAGTTCCGGGAAGGGTACGACCAGGACGAGGTGGACGACTTCCTCGACGAGGTCGTCAACACGCTCCGCGGTCTCCAGCAGGAGAACGACGAGCTGAAGGCCAAGCTCGCGGCCTGCGAGAACCGGGTCGGCGAGCTGTCCCGGGCCGGCGCGGCAACCGGCACGGCATCGCTCACTAAGTCGTCGGAGCCCGAGTCGGAGCCCGAGTCGGAGCCCGAGTCGGAGCCCACCCCCGAGCCGGAGCCGACCCCGGAGCCGAAGCCGGAGTCGGAGCCGGTCGCCCCGCAGCCGGTCATGCCGGCAGCGCAGGTGCCCGCACCTGCCGTGACCTCGACGGTCGGCGGCGCCGGCCCCGAGGCGGCGACGGGCATGCTCGCCCTGGCGCAGAAGCTGCACGACGAGCACGTGCGCAGCGGCGAGGAGAAGCGCGACCAGCTGATCGGCGAGGCCGAGGAGCAGGCCGACCGGCTCGTTCGCGAGGCCGAGACCAAGAAGTCGCAGACCCTCGGTGCGCTCGAGCAGGAGCGCTCCCTCCTGGAGCGCAAGATCGACGAGCTGCGCGGCTTCGAGCGGGAGTACCGCACGCGGCTCAAGTCCTATCTCGAGACCCAGCTCAAGGACCTCGAGAGCAAAGGCAGCCTGGCTCCAGGGCGTTCCGGCGAGGGCGATCTGTTGGGCTGACCCGCCGCCGGCCGACCAGCCGGCCGGTGCCGGACCCTGACGGGCCGGCACGCAGCACCCCAGGACGGGGCGGCGACCACCAGGTCGTCGCCACGTCCTGTTGCGTGCCACGGGGTTCGCAGCGCCGGTCGGCGAGTCGCGCGTCGCGCCCGCGCCGTCGTCCCCCTATTCTCGCGGCACGACGAGCGGGCGGTGCTGCCCGGTAGGAGGGGCCACCCATGGCGGGGACGGCAGCAGCCACGAGGAAGGCCGCGACGGCGAAGGCGGTCGTGAAGAAGGCGGCGGCGAAGAAGACGGCGGCGAAGAAGACGCCTGCGAAGAAGGCCGTCGCGACCAAGAACGCCGCGACGAAGGCGGCCGTGAAGGGGGCGACGGCGAAGAAGGCCTCCGCGACGAAGGCGCCTGCGAAGAAGGCGCCTGCGAAGAAGGCCGCCGCGACCAAGGCCGGCGCCAGGAAGAAGGCACCCTCCTCGAAGACCGCGGCGACGAAGGCCTCCGCCTCCAAGACCGCGGCGAAGAAGGCCCCCGTGACGAAGGCCCCTTCGACGAAGGCCGCCGCGAAGAAGGCCCCAGCCTCCAGGACCGCGGCGAAGAAGGCCCCCGCCTCCAGGACCGCGGCGAAGAAGGCCCCGGCGACCAGGGCCGCCGCCGCGAAGAAGGCGGCGGCCGCGAACATGCAGGTGCACGAGCACGAGAGCCCGTGGACCAGGTCCGAGCTGACGGCGGTCGGGGCCGAGCTGAGCGCCGACATGGACCGGTTGAACGCCGAGCTGGCGGTGGCGAACGAGCAGATCGCGGACCTGATCCGTGACAACGCCGGCGTCGCCGGTGACGACCCCGCCGACACCGGCAGCAAGGCGTTCGAGCGCGAGCACGGCATCTCGCTGGCGAACAACGCCCGCGAGCTGATGGCCCAGAACGTCCGCGCGCTGGCCCGCATCGACGACGGCAGCTACGGGTCGTGCGAGTCGTGCGGTCGGCCGATCGGCAAGGCGCGGCTGCAGGCCTTCCCCCGGGCGACCCTCTGCGTCACCTGCAAGCAGGAGCAGGAGCGCCACCACTGAGGTGACGGGGCGCCCCGGGCACCCGGACGACGGCCCGGGCGTCGGCGGAGGTCGGGGCGACCACGGCCGCGTGGGAGGCTAGGGACGATGTCCACCGACCCCGCCTCCGCGCCCGAGAGCGCCCCGCCCGAGGACGCCGCCGTCCCCGGGCCCGTCGACGACGACTCCACGGACCGGGCCCGCGGTGGTCGGGTGCTGGTCCGGCGCGAGGTCCCGGCCGCGACCCGGCGCAGGTTGCTCGTCCTGCTGTGGTTGGTCTGCGTCCTCGGGTACGCGGCGGACCAGGTCACCAAGTGGCTGGCCCTGGCGAACCTGTCCGGGTCCGAGGTCGTCCCGCTGGTCGACGGCTGGCTCGGACTGCGGCTGCTGTTCAACCCCGGGGCCGCGTTCTCCCTCGGGGAGGGCACCACCTGGCTGTTCACCGCGGTCGCGGTCGTCGTGGTCGTCGTCATCGTGCGGGTCTCCCGCAGGCTCGGCAGCCGCCGCTGGGCGATCGCGCTCGGGCTGCTGCTGTCCGGCGCCCTGGGGAACCTCACAGACCGGCTGCTGCGCGAGCCGGGGTTCGGCCGCGGTCACGTCATCGACTTCATCGCCTACCGCGACTGGTTCGTTGGCAACGTCGCCGACGTCTGGATCGTCGGCGCGGCCGCCGCCATCGCCCTGCTGGGCGTGGTCGGCATCAGCCCGGACGGTTCGCGCGAGGTCGCCCGGCCGAAGCGCCCCAGGCACAGCGACACCGACGGGACCGACGAGACCGGCGAGCCCCACGAGAACGAGGACACCCATGCCTGAGACCCGCACGCTCCCCGTCCCCGACGGGTTGGACGGCGACCGGGTCGACTCCGGCCTGTCGCGGATGCTCGGCCTGTCGCGCTCGGTGGTGGCGGCGCTGGCCGCCGACGGAGCGATCCGGCTCGATGGTCGTCCCGCCGGCAAGTCCGACCGCCTGGTGGCGGGGGGCTGGGTCGAGGTCGACCTGCCGGACCCGCGGGGCCCGGTCGAGGTCGTCGCCGAGGCCGTCGAGGGGATGCGCATCGTCCACGACGACGACGACATCGTGGTCGTCGACAAGCCGGTCGGGGTCGCCGCGCACCCGAGCCCGGGCTGGAGCGGCCCGACCGTGATCGGCGGGCTCGCGGGCGTGGGCTACCGGATCTCCACCAGCGGGGCCGCCGAGCGCCAGGGCGTCGTGCACCGCCTCGACGTCGGCACGTCCGGCCTGATGGTGGTGGCCAAGAGCGAACACGCCTACACGGTGCTCAAGCGGGCGTTCAAGGACCGCACCGTCGACAAGATCTACCACGCGGTCGTGCAGGGCCTGCCCGACCCGGTGAGCGGCACCATCGACGCCCCCATCGGCCGGCACCCGTCCTCGGACTGGAAGTGGGCGGTCACCACCGCGGGCAAGCCGAGCGTCACCCACTACGAGCTGGTCGAGGCGTTCCGTTCGGCCAGCCTGGTGGAGGTGCGGCTCGAGACCGGCCGCACCCACCAGATCCGGGTGCACTTCGCCGCGCTGCGGCACCCCTGCGTCGGCGACATCACCTACGGCGCGGACCCCACCCTGTCGGCCCGGCTGGGCCTGTCACGGCAGTGGCTGCACGCCCACCGGCTCGGCTTCGAGCACCCCGGGACCGGCGAGCGGGTCGAGTACTCCAGCGACTACCCGGACGACCTGTCCGGCGCCCTCGGGCGGCTGCGGGACGCCGGGTGACGGCACCGCGCCGAGGACCCCGGCCGACACGCCGTCGGGACACGCCGACGCCACCAGGGACGCCGTCCCGGTGACCCGGACCGTCGGTGCCACGACCTAGACTCGGGACCAGTCAGCGCACCATCCAGCACCCGTACGGGACCACCACACGGCCACCCCCGGCGCCTCCTCGTAGGTGCCGGGACCCTTCCCCGGTCGTCGCCCGCACCAGCGCGCACGAGGAGGCCGCCCCCCCCATGCCGTCCGGCTCGTCCGACCAGTTCGTGCACCTGCACAACCACACCGAGTACTCGATGCTCGACGGTGCGGCGCGCGTGGGCGACCTGTTCGCCGAAGCAGCGCGGATGGGCATGCCGGCCCTGGCGACCACCGACCACGGGTACGTCTTCGGCGCCTACGAGTTCTGGAAGCAGTCCCAGAAGCACGGCGTGAAACCCATTGTGGGCGTAGAGGCGTACGTCACGCCGGGCACGCACCGCACCGACCGCAGCCGGGTCACCTACGGCAGCGGGGGCCGCGACGACGTCTCCTCCCGCGGTCTCTACACGCACATGACCCTGCTGGCCGAGAACAACGCGGGCATGCACAACCTGTTCCGGATGTCCTCGCAGGCCAGCCTCGATGCCGTCTACGGCAAGTTCCCCCGGCTCGACCGCGAGCTGCTGCAGACCTACGCCGGCGGCCTCATCGCCACCACCGGCTGCGTCAGCGGCGAGGTCCAGACCCGGCTGCGCCAGGGCCAGTACGACCAGGCGGTCGAGGCCGCGGCCGACCTGCGGGACATCTTCGGGGCGGGCAACTACTTCGCCGAGGTGATGGACCACGGGCTCGAGATCGAGCGCCGCACCCACCAGGACCTCCTGCGGATCGCCAAGGACCTCGGCCTGCCGCTGGTGGCCACCAACGACCTGCACTACACCCGGGCCGAGGACGCCACCGCGCACGCCGCCCTGCTGTGTGTGCAGTCCGGCTCCACCCTGGCCGACCCCGACCGGTTCAAGTTCGACGCCGACGAGTTCTACCTCAAGAGCCCGGCGCAGATGCGCGAGGTCTGGCGCGACCTGCCCGAGGCGTGTGACAACACGCTGCTGATCGCCGAGCGGTGCGAGGTCTCCTTCACCGAGGCCGAGGGGCGGTTCATGCCCCGGTTCGAGTGCCCCCAGGGCGAGGACGAGCGCTCCTGGTTCATCAAGGAGGTCGATCGCGGCCTGCTGGTGCGCTATCCCGACGGCGTCCCCACCGAGGTCCGGGCGCAGGCCGACTTCGAGACCGAGGTCATCGTCTCCAAGGGCTACGCCGGGTACTTCCTCGTCGTCTCGGACTTCATCAACTGGGCCAAGGAGAACGGGATCCGGGTCGGGCCCGGCCGCGGCTCGGGCGCCGGCTCGATGTGCGCGTACGCGATGCGGATCACCGACCTCGACCCGCTCCAGCACGGCCTGATCTTCGAGCGGTTCCTCAACCCCGAGCGCCCCTCGCTCCCTGACTTCGACGTCGACTTCGACGAGCGCCGCCGCGGCGAGGTGATCCGCTACGTCACCGACAAGTACGGCGACGACCGGGTCGCGATGATCGTCACCTACGGCACGATCAAGGCCAAGCAGGCGGTCAAGGACTCCTCCCGCGTGCTCGGCTTCCCGTTCGCGATGGGGGAGAAGATCACCAAGGCGATGCCGCCTGCGGTGATGGGCAAGGACGTCCCGTTGTCCGGGATCTTCGACCCCGAGCACAGGCGGTACAAGGAGGCCGGGGAGTTCCGGGCCCTGCACGCCGAGGACCCCGAGGTCGCGAGGGTGGACGAGACCGCCCGCGGCCTGGAGGGCCTGAAGCGGCAGTGGGGCGTGCACGCCGCCGGCGTCATCATGTCCAGCGAGCCGCTGCTCGACGTCATCCCCATCATGCGGCGGCTGCAGGACGGCCAGGTCATCACCCAGTTCGACTACCCGACGTGCGAGGCCCTCGGGCTGGTCAAGATGGACTTCCTCGGCCTGCGCAACCTCACCATCCTCGACGACGCCCTCAAGAACGTGCAGGCCAACCGTGGGGTCGCGATCGACCTCGACGCGCTGTCCAAGGACCCCACCGACGAGGCGACCTACGCCCTCCTCGGCCGCGGCGACACGCTCGGCGTCTTCCAGCTCGACGGCGGCCCGATGCGCCAGCTCCTGCGGTTGATGCGGGCGGACACCTTCGAGGACATCTCAGCGGTCATCGCGCTCTACCGCCCGGGCCCGATGGGCGCGAACTCGCACACCAACTACGCCCTGCGCAAGAACAAGCAGCAGGAGGTCGAGTACCTGCACGCCGAGCTCGCGCAGGCCCTCGAGCCGATCCTCGGCACCACCTACGGCCTGATCGTGTACCAGGAACAGGTCATGGAGATCGCGCAGAAGCTGGCCGGGTACAGCCTCGGCAAGGCCGACATGCTGCGCCGCGCCATGGGCAAGAAGAAGCGCGAGGTGCTGGACGCCGAGTACGTCGGCTTCGAGGCCGGCATGCAGGAGAACGGCTTCAGCGCGGGCGCGATCAAGTCCCTCTGGGACGTCCTGGTCCCGTTCTCCGACTACGCCTTCAACAAGGCGCACTCGGCGGCCTACGGGCTCGTCTCGTACTGGACCGCGTACCTCAAGGCGAACTTCAAGGCCGAGTACATGGCGGCCCTGCTCACCTCGGTCGGCGACGACAAGGACAAGTCCGCTCTCTACCTCGGCGAGTGCCGACGGATGCAGGTCACCGTCCTGCCCCCGGACGTCAACACCTCGATCGGCGTGTTCGCGGCCGTCGGCGAGGAGATCCGGTTCGGGCTGGCCGCCATCCGCAACGTCGGGCACAACGTGGTCGAGGCGATCGTGCGCACCCGGCAGGAGAAGGGCGCGTTCACCTCCTTCGAGGACTTCCTGCGCAAGGTCCCGGCCGTGGTGTGCAACAAGCGCACCATCGAGTCGCTGATCAAGGCGGGCGCGTTCGACTCCCTGCGGCACACCCGCCGCGGGCTCGCCGCGATCCACGAGACCTACGTCGACGCCCTGGTCGAGGAGAAGAAGCAGGAGGCGATCGGGCAGGACTCCCTGTTCGGCGGCCTCGACGACGCCAGCGGCGTGCAGCTCGCCACCCTGCCGCCCATCCCGGACCTGGAGTGGGACAAGCGGTTCAAGCTCGCCAGCGAGCGGGAGATGCTCGGCCTGTACGTCTCGGACCACCCGCTGCTCGGGGTCGAGCACGTGCTCGCCTCGGCCGCCGACACCTCGATCGCGAACCTGCTCGCCGACGAGTCGCGTCCGGACGGCTCCACGGTCACGATCGCGGGCATGATCACCTCGGTCACCCGCAAGATGACCAAGGCTGGCTCCACCTGGGCGATCGCCCAGGTCGAGGACCTCGCCGGCTCGATCGAGGTGCTGTTCTTCCCGCAGACCTACCAGACCGTCTCGCACGAGCTGCGCGAGGACCAGGTCGTCGTGGTGCGCGGGCGGCTGAACCGTCGCGACGACGTCCCGGCTGTGAACGCCCAGGAGATGAGCCTGCCCGACGTCTCCGAGGGCCCGCGCGGGCCGGTCGTCATCTCGATGCCCACCGCGCGCTGCACCGAGCCGATGGTCGCGCGGCTCAAGGACGTCCTCGGCACCCACCCCGGTGTCACCGACGTCCACCTGCGTCTGACCCAGCACGACAAGGCCACCCTGATGAAGCTCCCGGACGCCCTCCGCGTCACCGCCTCACCGGCCCTGTTCGGTGACCTCAAGGCGCTGCTGGGTCCGGGCTGTCTTGTCTGAGCCCACCTCACCGGCGCACCTCGAGCCGGCCGGGGGGCCTGCCCTGCCCGTGCGCGCCCGGGGGCTGCGCCGTCGCGGCGTCACGGGCTGGTTCGCGGTGCCGGTCCTGCTGCTGCTGCTCGCGGTGGCCGTCGCGCTGGCGTGGTGGGCGATCGTCCCGGACACCCCCGTGGTGGTCGTCGAGGACCTCGTCGCCTCTCCCGGTCCGTCCGATGACGTCCTCGCCACCGCCGACGGCGCGTTCGCCGGGCTGTGCCTGGCCGCGGGCGCGCTGACCGCGATCGCCCTGCTCGTGCGTCCCGGCGAGCTGATCCTGCGCCGCAGCTCGGTGGCCCTGGTCGGGGGCACCGTCGCCGCCGCGATCGCCTGGCAGCTCGGTCGACTGGTCGGACCTGCCTCGATCGCGGCGCAGCAGGGGGCCGGCGTCGAGGCCCTGCGCGCGCCCCTGGACCTCACCACGCCGCTCGTGGTCCTGCTCTGGCCCGGCGCGACGGCCTGCGTGCTGTTCGTCGGCCTGCTGGCGTGGTTGCTGATCAGCCCTCCCACCGACCCCTGACCCTGGTGGCTCACCGGCCCTGCCCGAGGGTCGCGCTGACGTGTCCCGGAGCGAGCCGGCTCCGTGGCAGCACTGCGGCCAGCCCCCACCGCACCGGCGCCAGACCCGTGACGAACCGGACCCGGGTCGGTGCCTGGTCCAGCAGCGCGGCCTTGACCGGGTTGACCGTGGGGCCGAGGTCGACGGTCGCGACACCGAGCTCCTCAGCGAGGTCGAGCGCGCCGAGCAGGACGTTCTCGTACGCGTGCGCGGTGCCACCCGGGGGCCGGGAGAAGGCGCCGGACAGCAGGGACAGCATCGAGCCGGACCGCCAGAACGAGTGGTAGCCGACGGGGTCGTCCGCGATCCGCGCGACCAGGTGCACGAGCCGGTCCGAGCGGATCGAGCAGTGCGCCGTCACCATCCGGGGGTAGAGCTCGACGAACGGTGGGTTGATCGGGCGGCCGAGCCGGTACGTCGACAGCAGCTGGTCCAGCAGCGGACGGGGGAGCGGGCCGTCGTGCCGCTCGACCCGGCCACCCCGGGCCGCGAACCGGCGGACCTTGCGAGGCAGGTTGCGGTGCGCGCTCAGCAGGGCGGCCCGGTCACCGCCGCGCAACGAGACGGTCGAGACGCCGGTGCCCGGCCAGTCAAGCTGTCCCGGTCGCGCGGGCTCCTGCGGGGCCTCCACCACCGTGCCGGCCACGAACCGCCGCCGCAGCCACTGCACCGCCGCCACGACGAAGTCCTCGCGCCGGACGCCCGCGGCGACCACTCCGGGCCCGCTGTGGCCGTCGGTCCCCAGGCCGGCTCGTTCCCAGTACCAGATCGGCGGCGAGATCCGGGTCGCCGAGTACGCGGGCCGGGAGGAGAAGAAGCTGCGTCCGAAGTCCCGGCACACGATCACGACCGCCGCCCCGACAAGGGCGCCACCGTCGTGGGCCCGCAGCACCCGAGGTCGGGTCAGTGCGCTGCGCACCGAGACGGTGGCTCCCCACACCTGGAGCAACGTGCCGTCCGACCCCAGCGCCTCGAGGTCCGGGGCGAGCACGGCGCGCTCGAGGTCGTCGAACGGGCGGCTGCTGAGGTCGAAGGTCCAGGTCATCGTGCCTCACGTGCGAGCGCATCGGCCCCCGTCGACGTCGACCACGGTACCCGCGTCCAGGGCGGCCGGTCAGGCGGCGGCCACCGGCGCCACGACCGCGCCGGTCAGCCGCACCAGGTCGTCCGGGTTGAGCTCGACCTCCAGGCCGCGGCGCCCGGCGCTGACCAGCACGACGTCGTGCCCGAGGGCGCTGGCGTCGACCACGGTGGTCAGGCGCCTGCGCTGCCCGAGCGGGCTGATCCCGCCGACCACGTAGCCGGTGGCCCGCTCCGCTGCCCGCGGGTCGGCCATCCGGCCCTTCTTGCCCCCCACGGCCGCCGCCACGGCCTTGAGGTCGAGCTGGGCGGTCACCGGGCAGACCGCCACGACCAGTCGCCCGTCGACCTCGGCGAGCAGCGTCTTGTACACGGTCGCAGGGTCGACGCCGAGGGCCGCGGCGGCCTCCAGTCCGTACCCGCCCACTGCGGCGGTGCTGCCCGGGTCGTGCTCGTAGACGCGCACCGTGTGCGCCACGCCTGCTTCCTCAAGCGCGCGGGTGGCAGGCGTCATCGTCACGACGGCCACCTTCTCACCGAGCTGTCAGCCCCTCGACCCCTGCCCGACGTCCAGGCGGCACCAGTTCGGTACCAGGTCGATCGAGGACGTCAGGACAGGCTCGCGGGTTCCCAGCCACCCTGGTGGGGGAGCGCCCGCAGGGCCGAGACCAGTGCACGCTCGCGGCGCAGCAGCCGGGCCTCGGCGGTCAGCCGGCGTGCGGTGTCCGGCTGCTCGAGCAGCGACTGCCGCTCGGCGACGTCGAGCACCATGCCGGCCGCGACGAGGTAGGACAGCACCCGGGGGGAGGACGGCAGCTCCGGCGGTTCGAGGCCGAGCTCGTCGCGGTAGCGGCTGTAGGCCGCCGACACCCGGTCGGCCAGCGGGTCGACGTCGACGTCGTCGCCCTCGGTGTCTTCCAGGGTGCTGACGAGCCCGGTGAGGTACGGCGTACCGGCCGCCGCGTCGACCCCGTGCAGGCGGAAGCGCACGGCCCCGCTGGTGACCAGGCCGACGGTGCCGTCGGGGTTCTCGGTGACCCGGCGCACCACGGCGGTGGTGCCCACCTCGTGCAGCGCCCGGGCCGAGCCCTCGCCGACCTCGTGCCCGGCCTTGATCGCGATCACGCCGAAGACGCGTTCGCCCTCGGGCTTGGCCATCAGGTCTGCGACCAGCGCCCGGTAGCGGGGCTCGAACACGGTGAGCGGCAGCACGAGCCCGGGCACCAGCACGGTGCCCAGCGGGAACAGGGCCAACCTCTGCACTCCTCGACCGTAGACCTGCCCGGCCGCGGCAGCGAGGCAACCGCGAGAACGGGTTCGCCGTGGCGCACGCGGAGGGGACGCGCCGGGTGTACGTCGTGCGCACCGAGCCGCTGCAGGAGGTCGACGTGTGGCTGGAACGGCACCGCGGCTTCTGGCGGAACCGGATGGGTGCGCTGGAGACCGAGGTCGCCCTCGGGCGACGCCAGGAACGCGACGACGAGAGCGACGAGCAGCAGGAGGAGCGATGAGCGAGACGGCACAGGAGCTGGTGGCGGTGCTGCGAGGTGGGCCAGCAGGGTCCGCGCTGCGGGTGGAGCAGGTCTTCGCCACCACGGCATCTGACCTGTGGGAAGCGATGACCTCGCCGACCCGGATCGGACGCTGGATGGCCACCACGACCCTGGACGGGGACCCAGCGGTCGGGACGCGCTTCCGCATCGACGTCGGCGCCGGCGCCGAGACGACGGGAGCCGTGACGCGCTGCGAGCCACCCCGCCTGCTCGAGGTCACCTGGGAGCTCGCCGGCGAGCCGGACCGTCGGCTCCCTGCGAACCAGTGCACGGTCACGCTGCCGGCTGGCAGGCGCACCTGGCCACCCTGGCGGCGCAGGTCCTGGGGGTCGAGCCGCCGACCTGCGACGACACGTTCACCCGGGTGCTGCCCGCCCACCGCGCTGCCTACCCCGGCCCCACCGCCGACTGAGCGCGGGGACCTGGACGGCCGAACGTAGGCTGGGACCGTGATGCGCTACCTCGACCTGCGCGGCCGGACCCTGGACGCCCGCGAGCTGCGGGGGCACCTGCCCCGCGCCGCGCTCGACGTCACGGCCGCCGTGGAGCAGATCCGGCCCGTGGTCGATGACGTGAGGCAGCGCGGTGCGGCCGCGCTGCGAGACGCCTCCGAGCGGTTCGACGCAGTGCGCCCGGAGCACCTCAGGGTGCCGGCCGCCGCTCTCGCTCAGGCGCTCGAGGAGCTCGACCCGGTGGTGCGCGCCGCCCTGGAGGAGTCGATCCGGCGGGCCCGGCTGGTGCACACCGACCAGCGGCGCACCGACACCGTCACCCGCGTGGCCGAGGGCGGCACCGTCACCGAGCGGTGGGTCCCGGTGGGTCGGGTGGGCCTGTACGTGCCCGGCGGCCTGGCCGTGTACCCGTCCAGCGTCGTGATGAACGTGGTGCCGGCGCAGGAGGCCGGGGTGGCCGAGCTGGCCGTGGCCTCCCCGCCCCAGAAGGACTTCGGCGGGCTGCCGCACCCGACCATCCTGGCCGCCTGCGCCCTGCTCGGGGTCGACGAGGTCTATGCCGTCGGGGGCGCGCAGGCCGTCGCGATGTTCGCCCACGGGGCGTACGAGACGGACGGACCGCTTGCGGGAGAACGGGTCTGCGCTCCAGTCGACATCGTCACCGGACCCGGCAACGCCTACGTCACCGCCGCCAAGCGGCTCGTGCTGGGCCTGGTCGGCATCGACTCCGAGGTGGGCGTCACCGAGATCGCCGTGCTCGCCGACGACACCGCCGACCCGGTGCACGTCTCGGCCGACCTCATCAGCCAGGCCGAGCACCACCCTGACGCCGCGTGCGTGCTGGTCACCGCGTCGTTCGCCCTCGCCGAGCAGGTGCAGGCCGAGCTGGTCGTGCGGGTGGCCACCACCAAGCACCACGAACGCGTCGCCACCGCGCTCGCCGGGCCCCAGTCGGCGATCGTCCTCGTCGACGACCTGGACGCCGGACTCACCGTCGTCGACGCCTACGCCGCCGAGCACCTGGAGATCCAGACGGCCGACGCCGCCGAGGTCGCCGCCCGGGTGCGCAACGCCGGTGCGGTGTTCGTGGGTCCGTACGCACCGGTGTCGCTGGGCGACTACTGCGCCGGCTCCAACCACGTGCTGCCCACGGGCGGGTGCGCGTGCTACTCCAGCGGGCTGTCGGTCCAGACCTTCCTGCGCGGCATCCACGTCGTCGACTACTCCCGTGAGGCGCTGGCCGAGGTGGCCGACCACGTCGTCGCGCTCGCCACGGCAGAGGACCTGCCGGCGCACGGCGAGGCGGTCACCGCCCGGTTCGCGGACCCGTCGTGAGCCGTGGCGACCTGCCCCTGCGCCCCGATCTGCGCGGGCGAGAGCCGTACGGCGCTCCCCAGTTCGAGGTCCCGGTGCGGCTCAACACGAACGAGAGCTCGTACGACGTCCCGGCCGAGGTCGTCGACGAGGTGGCCCGTGCCGTCGCCCAGCAGGTCGCCGGGCTGAACCGGTACCCGGACCGCGAGCACACCGCGCTGCGGGCCGACCTCGCGGCGTACCTCGTGCGATCCACCGGATGCCCGGTCTGCGCCGACCAGGTCTGGGCGGGCAACGGCTCGAACGAGGTGCTGCAGCACGTCGCCCTGGCGTTCGGCGGCCCGGGACGCATGGCGATGGGTTTCACGCCGGCCTACTCGATGCACCCGATCATCGCCGGCGGGGTCGGGATGGACTGGGTCGACGGCCCGCGTCGCGACGACTTCTCGCTCGACGCGACGGCGGTCGCCTCGGCGGTGCGCGAGCACCGTCCCGACGTCGTCTTCCTCTGCTCGCCCAACAACCCGACCGGGACGGCGCTCGACCTCGCGCTGGTCGAGCAGGTCTACGACGCCTCGCCCGGCATCGTGCTCGTCGACGAGGCCTACGCCGAGTTCGCCCGCCCCGGAACGATGTCGGCCGTCTCCCTGCTGCCCGGACGGGAGCGACTCGTGGTCACCCGGACGATGAGCAAGGCCTTCGCCCTGGCCGGTGCGCGGGTGGGGTACCTCGTGGCCGACGAGCGGGTCTGCGCGGCCATGCGGCTGGTGCGGCTGCCCTACCACCTGTCCAGCATCACCCAGGCCGTCGCCCGTGCGGCGCTGACTCACGTCGACAGGCTGCTCGGCACGGTCGAGGCGATCAAGGAGCAGCGCGACCGCCTGGTCGAGGAGCTGCGCGTCCTGGGTCTGCGCCCGGTCCCGAGCGACGCCAACTTCGTGATGTTCGGTGGCCTGGAGGACGAGAAGAACACGTGGACAGGCCTTCTCGACCGCGGCGTGCTGGTGCGCGACGTCGGAGTTCCCGGTCACCTGCGCGTCACCGCGGGCACGCCCGACGAGACGACGGCCTTCCTGGCCGCACTGGCTGACACACTGGGACGCGCCGTCCCCACCACCGAGAGCCAGGAGCACCGATGAGCCGCACCGCCCGCGTCGAGCGGACGACGGGCGAGTCCACCGTCGTCGTCGAGGTCGACCTCGACGGTGCCGGGACCGCTCGGATCGGCACCGGGGTCGGCTTCTACGACCACATGCTCACCGCGTTCGCGCGGCACTCGCTGATGGACCTCGTCGTCCAGGCGCAGGGCGACACCCACGTCGACGCCCACCACGTCGTGGAGGACACCGCGATCGTGCTGGGACAGGCGATCCGGCAGGCACTCGGCGACAAGCAGGGCATCTCCCGCTTCGGCGACGCCACGGTCCCCCTGGACGAGTGCCTCGTCCAGGCCGTCGTCGACGTCTCCGGCCGGCCCTACTGCGTGCACACCGGTGAGCCCGAGGGGCAGCCCTACGCGCTCATCGGCGGCGGCAACGGTGGCGTCGCGTACGCGGGTTCGCTCACCCAGCACGTCTTCGAGACGCTGGCCTTCCACGCCCAGATCGCTCTGCACGTCAGGGTTCTCGCCGGTCGCGACCCGCACCACCTGGTCGAGACCCAGTTCAAGGCCGTGGCGCGTGCGCTGCGCGCCGCGATGGCGACGGACCCGAGGGTGCAGGGGGTGCCCAGCACCAAGGGCACGCTGTGAGCTCCCCGCCCGACCCTGGAGGCATCGCCCCGGAGCCCCCCGACGTGCGGCGCGTGCTCGTCGTCCCCTCGCCCGACCCGGTCCGGCTGGCCCGGGCCTGCGCCGGGCTGGGCGTCCGAGGGCACGTCGTCCCGGCGGGCGGCGCCTGCGCCGTCGTGCTCGACCCCGAGAGCGACCACGCCACCGCCGTGCCGCGTCTGTCGCGGGTGCTCGGCCGTGCCCCGGTGCTGCTGCTCCTGCGCACCGACGGGCAGATCGGCGCCGAGCGCTGGACCAGGGGCGCCCTGGCCGACGCCCCGCCTGCGGGGTTGCTGCTCGCCTCGCTGCCCGATGTCGTCTCGACCCTGCTCGTGGGCGTCGGGGACGCCGCCGAGGCCGAGGGCGCCGTCCGGATCGCGCTGCGTCCCGGCACGCCGTCATCGCGGGACGGACCAGAGCACGACCCCGGACGCCCCGCGCGTCGACGCCGCGCCGACCGGGTGGTCGCCGTGGCGGTCGCCGTCGCCGTGGT
Source organism: Actinomycetales bacterium (assembly GCA_038213835.1). GTDB lineage: Bacteria > Actinomycetota > Actinomycetes > Actinomycetales > CAWJMD01 > JBBQSN01. The sequence goes on along the minus strand of JBBQSN010000033.1, from coordinate 6,309 downwards.
CGCCGTCCTGTTCGCCCTGGTCGAGGGCGTCCGGGCGGCCTCCGCCGACGGCAGCTGGCTCGCGGTGGGCCTCGCACTGTTCCTGGCGGCCGGCACGACCGTGCTGGCCGTGCGCCGGGGTGGGCACGACGCCACCTCCGAGCCGGCCTCGTAGGCTGTCTCGGTGCCATCCACTCCCCGCGTGGTCGTCCTCGACTACGGCTTCGGCAACGTGCGCTCGGCCGTGCGCGCGCTCGAGCGGGTGGGCGCGTCCGTCGAGCTCACCGCCGACCAGCGGGCGGCCGAGGGTGCCGACGGCCTGGTGGTCCCGGGCGTCGGGGCGTTCCAGGCCTGCATGGCCGGGCTCCGCGCCGTGCGCGGCGACCAGGTCGTCGACCGTCGGCTGGCGGGTGGCCGGCCGGTGCTCGGTATCTGCGTGGGCATGCAGGTGATGTTCGACGAGGGCGTCGAGCACGGTCGACGCACCGAGGGCCTCGGCGAGTGGCCGGGCACGGTCGAGCCGCTGCGGGCCGAGGTGGTTCCGCACATGGGCTGGAACGAGGTCGACGTCGCTCCCGGCTCCCGCCTGTTCGCGGGCCTGGAGGACCAGCGGTTCTACTTCGTGCACTCCTACGGGGTGCAGCGCTGGCAGCTGGACACGTCCGGGACCAGGCTGCGGGCGCCCCAGGTCACCTGGTCCGAGCACGGCGGACGGTTCGTGGCCGCGGTCGAGAACGGCCCGCTCTCGGCCACCCAGTTCCACCCCGAGAAGTCCGGCGACGCCGGGCTCCAGCTGCTGCGCACCTGGGTCGGGTCCCTCTCGTGAACCTGAGCCGCCCGTGAGCGCCGCGTGAGCAAGGAACGGGCGCAGCGCCGCGCCGTCCGGGAGGCCGCTCAGGCCCGCGACGCGAAGGCGCAGGCGGCGAAGCTGCGCCGGCGCCAGGCCCGGCAGAAGCTGGGCGGACGCCTGGCCCCCAAGAACAGCGGCCGGCGGTCTCGACCGGACTCGGTGCTGCGTCGTCGCCGTCGCCGGCAGGACGTCGCCCTGCTCGCGGTGCTGCTGCTGCTGAACGCGCTGCTGTGGACGCAGGTATCGGACTGGAAGCTCCGGGTGGTGGCCCTCGTGCTCTCCTTGCTGCTGTGGCCGTTGCTCGTCATCCTCGTCTTCGACCGGAGGCCCTCCTCGTGACCGATCCCACCACCGCCCCGGACGGACGGCTCGAGCTGTTGCCGGCCGTCGACGTCGCCGACGGGCAGGCCGTCCGCCTCGTCCAGGGCGTGGCCGGCAGCGAGACCCGTTACGGCGCACCGCTGGACGCCGCACTGTCGTTCCAGGAGCAGGGCGCCGAGTGGATCCACCTGGTCGACCTCGACGCCGCCTTCGGCCGCGGCAGCAACGCCGAGCTGCTGGCGACCGTGGTCGGTGCGCTCGACGTCGACGTCGAGCTCTCCGGCGGTATCCGCGACCACGCCTCGCTCGAGCGCGCCCTCGGGACCGGGTGCCGCCGCGTCAACCTCGGCACCGCCGCCCTCGAGAACCCGTCCTGGACGGCGGAGGTGGTCGCTCGACACGGCGACCGGATCGCTGTCGGCCTCGACGTCCGCGGGACCACGCTGGCGGCCCGCGGCTGGACCCAGGAGGGCGGCGACCTGTGGGAGACCCTGGAGCGGCTCGACCGCGACGGCTGCGCCCGCTACGTCCTCACCGACGTCTCCCGAGACGGCACGCTCACCGGCCCCAACACCGCTCTGCTGCAGGAGTTCTGCTCTCGCACCAAGAGTCCCGTGGTCGCGTCCGGCGGGGTCTCCAGCCTGGCTGACCTCGCCACCCTGCGGGAGCTGGTGCCGCTCGGGGTCGAGGGGGCCATCGTCGGGAAGGCCCTGTACGCATCGGCATTCACGCTCGTGGAGGCGCTCGCCACGGCGGGTGGCACGCGTGCCTGACCGGGTCAGACGCATCTCCGGCGGCGGCCCCTACGAGGACGTCACCGGATACAGCCGCGCGGTCGTGGTCGACGGCCGGGTGCTCGTGGCGGGCAGCACGTCGGCGGTCGACGGCGACGTCCTGCACGTCGGCGACGCCCGGGCGCAGGCGGTCGAGGCGTTCGGGGTGGTCGGTCGCGCACTCGAGCAGGCCGGCACCGACCTCGCCCACGTCGTGCGCTCGCGCCTGTACGTCGTCGGCCCGGAGCACTGCGACGCCGTCGCAGCGGCCCACCGCGAGGTGCTCGGCTCGGTGCGTCCGGCCGCGACGATGGTCTGCGTCGCCGCCCTCGTGCACCCGGACATGCTGGTCGAGGTCGAGGTGGAGGCGGTCCTCCCCGACGGCGTCGCGCCGTGACGGGACTGCTGTCGCCGCAGCAGTTCCCGGGCGACGACGGCTCCGCCGACCCGGCGCTGCTCGCCGCCGTCGAGGCGGGGGACGTCCGCGCGGTCGTGGCGGCCCTGGCCGCCGCCCGGGTGCTGGTCCCGGTGGTCGCGGTGCTGGGGGAATCCGGCGAGAGCAGCCTCACCGGGCGGGCCACCGACAAGAGCGCCGACATGGCCCTGGTGACCCTCGCCGCTCCCGATGGCCGCCAGGTGCTGCCCGTCTTCAGCAGCACCGCCGCCCTGCAGGCATGGGACGCGCGCGCCCGCCCCGTCCCGGTGCACGCGCGCCGCGCGGCGCTGTCGGCCGTCGACGACGGCTGCGAGCTGCTGGTGGTCGACCCGGGCGGGGCCGGCGTGCTGGTGCCGCGACCGGCGATGTGGGCCGTCGCCCAGGACCTCGCCTGGGTGCCGTCCCCCGAGCACCCGGACGTGCAGGCCGCTGTCGCAGCCCTCGCGGACGAAGAGGAGTCGCTGCAGGCCGCTCGGTGCGAGCCGGGCCGACGGGCCGAGCTGGCCGTCGTCCTGGCGGTCCGGTCGGGGCTGACCCGCGAGCAGGTCGACGCCCTGACCGCACGGGTCGGGGAGTCGCTGGCCACCTCGCGCGCTGTGGCCGACCACGTCGACTCGGTGGAGCTGAGGGTCGTCCCCGCCTGAGTGCGCCGCACGCAGGAGGCCGGCGCCCGGAGTCGGCCGGGGTCGGGCGTCTGCTGCCGCGACCGGGTCGCAGGGCCCGGGACTCGCGCCGGCTGGCCGATCGGCGATCGGTCCGCAGCCGATCGACGGAGGAGGAGCCGTGGCGGTTGCCGGGAGGGTGGGGCCATGGCAGTCATCGAGGTGCGCGACCTGCGCAAGTCCTATGCCACCACCAGGGCCGTCGACGGCGTCGACCTGGACGTCCACGAGGGCGAGGTCCTGGGGCTGCTGGGGCCCAACGGCGCCGGCAAGACCACGATCGTCGAGATCGTCGCCGGGCTGCGCCGGCCCGACTCCGGCACGGTGACCGTGGCCGGACTGGTGCCGTGGCGGGACCGGGACGCGCTCACACGGGTGCTCGGGGTCCAGCTGCAGACCGGCGGCCTGCAGGTCCGGCTCAGCGTCCGGGAGGCGGTCGGGCTGTTCGCCGCCTTCCACGACGACCCGCTCGAGCCCGACCCGCTGATCGAGCGGCTCGGCCTGTCGTCCTCGGCCGGCACCCGGTACGGCGACCTGTCCGGGGGGCAGCAGCAGCGCCTCGCCATCGCCCTGGCTCTGGTCGGGCGTCCCCGCGTGGTGCTGCTCGACGAGCTCACCACCGGCCTGGACCCGCAGGCGCGCCGCAGCACCTGGGACCTGGTCGAGGACGTCCGGGCCGGCGGCACCACGGTCGTGCTGGTGACGCACCTGATGGTGGAGGCCGAGCGGCTCTGCGACCGGGTGGTGCTGGTGGCCGACGGCCGGGTCGTCGCCGAGGGCAGCCCTTCCGAGGTGGTCAGAGGCAGCGGGGCACCCACGGCGATGTCGTTCCGCACCGACGAGCCGCTCGGCGCCGACCGGGTGGCGCGGGTCCAGGCACTGCAGGGCGTGCGGACCGTGCGGGCGCGCGGCGCCGAGGTCGAGGTGCAGGCTGACGACGACGGCGTCACGGCCGTCCTGGCCCACCTGCACGCGCTCGGGACCGCTCCGCGGCGGCTCCGGGTCGCCGACGCCACCCTGGACGACGCCTACCTGGACGTCGTCCGCCGGCTCGGGACGCAGCAGCAGGAGCCGTCCCCGCCGGCCCGGTCCGCCACCATGGAGGAGGCACCCTCGTGACCACCACGACCACCACGCCCCGGCCGGCGGCACCGCGGCGCCGGTCCCGCCCCGGCCGGGCCGTGCTCGCGGCCGAGACCAGGCTCTTCCTGCGGGAGCCGTTCTCGCTGTTCTGGATCGCGGCGTTCCCGACGATACTGCTCGTGATCATCGGGCTCGTCCCCGGATTCCGGGAGCCGGACCCGGGCCTCGGCGGTCTGCGGATCGTCGACCTCTACGTGCCGATCTCGGTGCTGCTCGCGGTGATCATGGCCGCGGTCCAGGCGATGCCGCAGGTGCTCAGCGCCTACCGCGAGACCAAGGTGCTGCGCCGCGTCGCCACCACCCCGGCCAGGCCGTGGCACGTGCTGGCGGCCCAGGTGGTACTGCACGGAAGCGCCGTCGTGGTGTCGGGTCTGCTCGTGGTCCTGGTCGGCCGGGTCGTCTACGGCGTTCCCCTGCCCGGTGCGCCCGTGCCGTGGGCGCTGGCGATGCTGCTGGCGCTGCTCGCCACCCTCGCCGCCGGGTGCCTCGTCGGCGGCGTGGTGAGCTCGACGCGCACCGCCGCCGTGGTGGGGACGGCCGTCTTCGTGCCCAGCATGTTCACCGCCGGCGTCTACGTCCCGGTGACCGTGTTCTCCGGCTGGCTCGCCGACGTCGTGGCCCTCACGCCGCTCGGCGCCGCGGCCTACGCGATGGACGCCGCCGCCCGCGGCGGGTGGCCCGAGCCGGTGCACCTGCTGGTGGTAGCGGCCTGGGCCGTGGGCCTGGGCGCCCTCGCCGCGCGATACTTCCGTTGGGAGTGAGGGAGGGGGAGCACGTGGACGACCTCGCGAGCAGGGTGGAGCGTCGCACCGACCTGCTGCTGCGGCACGCCTTCCCCGTGCTGATGGTGCTCGCGAGCGCCGTGTGCGCTGCCACCGCACGCCTGGTGGGGATGCGCACCGGCGACGTGGTGGCCTCGGTGCTGCTCGTGCTCGGCGTGGCGGCGTGGCACCAGGTGCTCGTCGGGCACCGGTGGGACAGCACCGGGCCGGACGACCGGCGCTCCCGGGTGTACGTCGTGGGCCGCACCGCCGTGATGGCGGTGCTGTGCGTGCTCAACCCCTTCTTCGCGCTGGCGACCTTCGTCGGCTACTTCGACGTCGCCAGGCTCGCGCCGCGCCGCACGGGCACCGTCCTGGTCGTCGTGACCGCGGTGACCATGGCCGGGTCGCAGTCGGGCGGCCTACCGCCCAGGGGCGCCGTGCAGGCCGCGGTCTTCGTGGCACTGATCGTCCTCAACGCCGGCCTGGTCCTGTTCTTCACCTGGGTGGACCGCGACCAGGCGCACCTGGCGCAGGAGCGCGTCTCGACGATCGAGCAGCTGGAACGGACGAACCTGAGGCTGGCCGAGGCGCTCGCCGAGAACGAGGACCTGCAGGCGGAGCTGCTGGTGCGGGCGCGTGAGGCCGGTCGGCACGAGGAGCGCGAACGGCTCGCCATGGAGATCCACGACACGATCGCGCAGAGCCTGATGGCGGTGCTCACCCAGCTCGAGGCCGCCCGGTCCGGGTCGCCGGGGGGCCCCGGGCGCCTGGACCGGGCCACCGACCTCGCCCGCGGCGCCCTCGGCGAGGCCCGGCGCTCGGTCGAGGGCCTGATGCCGGCGGCCCTGGACGGCTCGGACCTCGTCGACGCGCTGAAGGCGTCGGTCGACGAGTGGTCCCGTCGCACCGGCACGCCCGCCGACGCCGTCGTCACCGGCATCGTGGTCCACGTCCCGGCCGAGGTCGACAGCGCGGTGCTGCGGGTCGCCGGCGAGGCGCTGGCTAACGTCGAGCGGCACGCCGCCGCGCACCGGGTCGGCGTGACGCTGAGCTTCATGCCCGGCGAGCTCGCCCTGGACGTCCGCGACGACGGCACGGGCATGGACGGCCCTGCGGCGCCGGGGCGGTTCGGGCTGACGGGCATGCGCCGGCGAGCAGAACGGCTGGGCGGGGTGCTGGTCGTGGAGTCAGGGCCGGGGCAGGGAACGGCTGTCCAGCTGCGGGTGCCGGTGGGCCCTCGTGGCTGAGCCGGGGCGGGCCGGACCGCTGCGGGTGGTCGTCGTCGACGACCACCCGGTCGTGCGCGACGGGCTGCGCGGGATGCTCGCGGCGGACACGGGCATCGAGGTCGTGGGCGAGGCCGCCGACGGCGTGGAGGCGC
>JBBQSN010000032.1:0-24868 GCA_038213835.1 Actinomycetales bacterium | reverse complement strand
CGGCGGCAGAGGTGGGCGTCGTGGCGATCCGCCGGTCGCGGCACCGGCTGGAGCACGTCGAGGGCTCGGACCGCGAGACCGCCGAGCTGCTCGCCGACCTCGGCGTCTCGGCCAGCATGCAACCGGCGTTCGACGCCCTGTGGGGCGGCGGCGAGAGTCTGTACGCGAAGCGCCTGGGTGCCGAGCGCGGTCCCACGCTCAACCCGGTGGGCTCGATGGCGGCGGCGGGCGTGGTCCTGGCGTTCGGGTCGGACTCCCCGGTCACCGAGGTCGACCCCTGGGCCGGCGTGCGGGCCGCGGTCTTCCACCAGGTGCCCGAGCAGCGGATCAGCGCCCGGGCGGCGTTCGCCGCGCACACCCGGGGCGCCCACCGCGCCGCGCTGCGCGACGAGGCCGGAGTGCTGGCTCCCGGCGCAGAGGCCACGTTCGCGGTCTGGGAACCCTCTGATCTGGTCGTGCAGGCCCCCGACGCGCGGATCTCCGCCTGGAGCACCGACGAGCGCTCGGGCGTCCCCGGCCTGCCCGACCTCACCCCCGGCGCGCCGTTGCCGACCTGCCGCACCTCGGTGCTGCGCGGCGACGTCGTCCACCAGGCCTGACCCGATCGAGGCTGCAGCCGGACGTTCATGCTGTTCCCTCGGCGGCCGCACCCTGCAGGGGCACGTGGCCGCCCGACGGACGGGAGGACGCCGCGCGGCTACCCGGTCGGCGACTGGTGGTCGTTGTACCGGCCGGCGGGCTCCTGGTCGCTCATGGCCGCGATCCGCTCCATCACCAGGTCGGTGAGCGCCCGCCGCCTCTGGCCGGCGCTGGAGAGGTGGGCCACGGTGTCGACCGGGACCGGCTCGCCGAACTCGACCACGATCTTGTGCGGGTGGACGAACCTGGAGTCCACCGGCTGCACGCGATCGGTGCCGTGCACCGCCACCGGGACGACCGAGGCGCCGGTCTCGAGCGCGAGCCAGGCGACGCCCGCGCGACCGCGGTAGAGCCGGCCGTCGCGCGAGCGGGTGCCCTCGGGGTAGATGCCGAACGCCTCGCCGCGGTCCAGCACCTCCTTGGCCAGCAGGAGAGCGGCCCGGGCGTCCGCGTGCGACCCACGCGGCACCGGCACCGCGCCCATGGCGGTGAACACCCACCGGTTCCAGGCGCCGCCGAGACCGGTGCCGGTGAAGTAGTCGCTCTTGGCCAGGAACCGGACCCGGCGGGGGACCGCGACGGGGATGACGATGCTGTCCAGGAACGACAGGTGGTTGCTGGCGACCAGCACGGCGCCCTGGCGGGGGACGTTCTCCACGCCGCGGACCGTCAACCGGCACCACAGCTTGAGCGCCACCAGGACGAGGAGGCGCACAGCCGTATAGGTCACCGGCCGAACGCTACCCGCCGGGAGCGCCTGGACCCGACCGCCGCTCGCCGTGTCCCCGCCGGCGGAGGCCCACTTGGCGACCCGTCCACAAGGCAACGGGAGGTCTTCCCGTCCATCGCGATCCTCACCGGAGATCTGCCGCCCGCTGCTAGCCTCAGCCGCATGTCCTCACTCCCCTCGGCTCCGTCGCGGTCGCGCGCCCGCACCTCGGGGCAGCACGGCCTGCTCGACCTGGACCCGGGCACCGTGCGCACCGCGCGCCGGCTGGCTCAGAAGGCCGCCAAGCCCGTCGTCCGGCTCGCCCGCACCCACACCACCGTCTCCGTCGAGCGCGCCACGCTCCGGATGGCCGGACTGGCCGGCGCCGACGCCGAGCGGGTGCCGTGGGTGAACCACCTCGTCGACGCCGTGCGGGCCCAGGCGGGGCTCGAGCACGGGATCGTCCTGCCGGTCTGGGACGCCCTGGCCCGCGGCGAGGCCCCCGACCTGCTGACCCTCGCGCAGAAGGCCTCCAGCGGCGCGATCGACCTGCGCGTGCCCGAGGGCCGGGACGCCGCTCGTGCCGGAAAGGCCGCCCGGACCTCGGTGGCCGCGGGCATCCGCCGGATCGACCGCTCGCGCGCAGCGCGCGAGCGGATGATCCAGCGGCACGGTGACCCCGCCCAGCGGCCGTGGATCTACCTCATCGTGGCCACCGGCGACATCTACGAGGACATCCCGCAGGCCCAGGCCGCCGCACGCGAGGGCGCCGACGTCATCGCCGTGATCCGCTCCACCGGCCAGAGCCTGCTCGACTACGTGCCCGAGGGCGCGACACGCGAGGGCTACGCCGGCACCTACGCCACCCAGGAGAACTTCCGGCTGATGCGGGCGGCGCTCGACGACGTCAGCAAGGAGGTGGGTCGGTACGTGCGGCTCACCAACTACGCCTCGGGCCTGTGCATGCCGGAGATCGCCACCCTGGCCGGGCTCGAGCGGCTCGACATGATGCTGAACGACTCCATGTACGGGATCCTGTTCCGCGACATCAACCCGATCCGCACCTTCGTGGACCAGCGCTTCAGCCGCCAGGTGCACGCCCGCGCCGGCATCATCATCAACACCGGCGAGGACAACTACCTCACCACCGCCGACGCCGTCGAGGCCGCGCACACCGTCACCGTCAGCCAGCTGCTGAACGAGGCGTTCGCGCACGAGGCTGGCCTGCAGGACTGGCAGCTGGGTCTCGGCCACGCCTTCGAGATCAACCCCGACCTGCCCGACTCGTTCCGCACCGAGCTGGCGCACGCCCTGCTGGCCCGCCAGCTCTTCCCGGACGCGCCGCTGAAGTGGATGCCCCCCACCAAGCACATGACCGGGGACGTCTTCCGCGGCTACCTGCTGGACGGCTTCTTCAACCTGGTCGGCGCGATGACCGGCCAGGGCATCCTGCTCGTCGGGATGATGACCGAGGCGGTGGTGACGCCGTGGATCAGCGACCGTGACCTCGCCCTGCAGAACGTGCGCTACGTGCTGGGGGCCGCCGGCGGGCTGGTCGAGGACTTCCACCCGCCTCGCGACGGCTACATCCAGACCCGCGCCCGGCAGGTGCTGGGGGAGGCGGTAGACCTGCTGGAACGGATCGTCGACGACGGCGGCAGCACGCCGCTGCTCACCGCGATCGCCGACGGCACCTTCGGCCTGATGAAGCGGCCCGCCACCCGGGGCAAGGGCCTGGACGGCGTGGTCGAGCGCGCCGCCGGCTACCTCAACCCGGCCGTCGACCTGCTCGAGGAGGGGGCGACCCGATGACCGGGCCCAGCAGCCCGCCCGACGCTCCCACGGTCGTGCGTCCCTACGGCGACACCACCGGCGACGGCATGGTCCAGGTGTCCTTCACGCTGCCCGTGCCGCACGACAAGCGGGCCGAGGGCGCCGCCGCCCAGCTCGCCGCCGCGATGGGCATCGAGCCCGCCCTCGTGGTGCACGCCAAGCCGGTGGGTCCCGACTTCACCTTCTTCGTGGTCTACGGACCCGTGCGGCACCTGGTCGACCTGGCGGCCGTGCAGGTGGTCGAGCGGGAGTACCCGATGCTCACCGCCAAGGAGGTCAACCTCGCGATCAGGAAGCGGCTGCGTCGCAAGCTGGTCGTGGTGGGGGCCTGCATCGGCACGGACGCCCACACCGTCGGCATCGACGCCATCCTCAACATCAAGGGCTTCGCCGGCGAGAAGGGCCTGGAGTACTACCGCGAGCTGACGGTGGTGAACCTGGGCGCGCAGGTGCTCGTCCCCGAGCTGGTCGAGGCGGCCCGCGAAGCCCGGGCCGACGCCGTCCTGGTCTCGCAGGTCGTCACCCAGCGCGACGCCCACCTGCACAACACCCGTGAGATGTCTGCCGCCTTCCGGGAGGCCTACGAGGAGGGGACGGCCCCGCACCTCGTCGTCGGCGGGCCGCGCTTCGCCGAGGGCGGCGCGGCCGACCTCGGCGTCGACCGGATCTTCGGCAAGGGCACCACGCCCGGCGAGGTGGCGTCCTACCTCGTGCACGCCCTGCTGCCCCCGGCCCCCGCGGCCGACGCCCCGAGGAGGAAGAGCGCATGACCGAGCCGCAGCCGGGCACCGACCCCCGGGTGGGACTGAGGGTCACCCACCGCCGGTACGTGCCGTACAGCCACGCCCACTACGCGGGGAACCTCGTCGACGGCGCGTACTCGCTGGCCTGCTTCGGCGACGTCGCCACCGAGGTGTGCATCCGCACCGACGGCGACGAGGGCCTGTTCGCCGGCTACTCCGACGTCCGTTTCCTGGCACCTGTTCGGGCCGGTGACGTGCTGGAGATCGAGGCCACGGTGACTCGCGTCGGCCACCGCAGCCGCACCCTGGACCTCGTCGCCCGGGTGGTCTGCCGGGGCACCCCGGCCACGGGTGCGTCGGCCGCCGAGGTGCTGGCCCGGCCGGGCGGCGCGACGACCGCCACCGGCACCGTCGTGGTCCCCGGAACCTGAACGGCCCTCGAACCAGAACGGTTGCGGCGCAACGCTTCGGACACGCCGTGCGACACGCCGCGCAGTCGGTCCGATGCGAGGGAATCTTCCTCGTCGAGCCCTTGCGCTGACCTGCACCGATACCCCGAAGCCGCAGGTCAGACCAGGGTTGACACCCACCTCCGGACGACGGGTAGGTTCGGCACCCGGTCGTCACGACGCGACGTCCGACCAACGGGTCCCAGGATCACGGCAGACCACCTCGGCAACGACCACGCCGAGGCCGGTCGGGCCGGGCTCCGGGACGTAGCCAGCGGCCGCCGAGAAGCGGCGCCGGGGGGCCACGGTCGGGCCCGCGCGCTCTATAGACAACGTGCCGTCGCCGCGGATCCACCGCGGCACGGTTCGGCCCGAAGGGCGCGCGGGCCGACCGGTCCCACCACCCGACCCTCCCGCCGCCCGACCCTCCCGCCCCTCCCGGGCACCGGGGGTTGCACCGGCCCGGGCGGGGCCCACCGAGCCGCCGCCCACCCCGGATAGGCTCAGGCGGTGCCGCCCCCACCCCCGCGGATCGCGCTCGTCGTGCCCGCGGCCGTCGTGGGCGGCGTCCTGGCCCTGGTGTCCTTCCCCGGGCCGTCCTTGTGGTTCATGGCACCGTTCGCGGTCGCCCTCCTCGCCGCCGCCGTCCGCGGTGCGCGACCGCGCGGCGCGTTCGGGCTGGGCCTGCTGTACGGCCTGGCGTTCCTGCTGCCGCTGCTGCGCTGGACCGGCCTGCAGGTCGGCGCGCTGCCCTGGATCGCGCTGTCGGTGACCGAGTCGCTGTTCCTCGGGCTGCTGGGTGTCCTGCTGCGGCTCACGTCGGCCCTGCCGCACCTGACCACCCGGGTGCTCGCCGGCGCCGGCGCGCTGGTGGCGGTCGAGGCGCTGCAGGCCCGGGTGCCGTTCGGCGGCTTCGGCTGGAGCAGGCTGGTGTTCTCCCAGGCCGACGCCCCGACCGTCGGCCTGGCCGCCGTCGGGGGAGCCCCACTGGTCTCCTTCGCCGTCGCCGTCGTCGGCCTGCTGCTGCTCGAGGGAGTGACCGCGCTGGTCCGGGGACTGCCCGTGCGGGCGGCGCTGGCGGGAGCGGCGGCCGGCGTGGCCCTGCTCGCCGGGCTGGTCGTGCCCGTCCCCACGACCGCCGAGGACGGTGAGCTGGCGGTGGCCGGGGTCCAGGGCAACGTCCCCCGGCTCGGCCTGGAGTTCAACGCCGAGCGCCGCGCGGTCCTGGACAACCACGCCGCGGGCACCCGCTCGCTCGCCGCCGCGGTCCGGGCCGGCACCTCGGAGCAGCCTGACCTCGTCGTCTGGCCCGAGAACGCGAGCGACATCGACCCGTTCGCGAACGCCGACGCCACCCGGGTCATCGCCGAGGCCGTCGACGACGTCGACGCACCGACGCTGGTCGGCACCCTGGTGCGCGGGGACGACGGCCGGATCCGCAACACCACGCTGCTCTGGGTGCCCGACGAGGGACCGGTGGCCCGGTACGAGAAGCGCCAGCCGGTGCCGTTCGCCGAGTACGTCCCCTACCGCGAGCTCTTCCGCCGGATCACACCGCTGATCGACCAGGCCGGGAACTTCGCCCCTGGCGACCGCGTCGGCCTGCTCGACGTCGTGGTCGAGGGGCGAGCCGACCCGGTGCGCGTCGGTGACCTGATCTGCTTCGAGGTCGTCGACGACGACCTGGTCGAGGACGTCGTCGCCGGGGGGGCGAGCCTGCTCGTGGTGCAGACCAACAACGCGACCTTCGGGCTCTCGGACGAGAGCGTGCAGCAGCTGGCGATGTCGCGGGTGCGCGCGGTCCAGACCGGCCGCGCGGTCGTGCACGTCTCCACGGTCGGGGTGAGCGCGATGATCGCCCCCGACGGAACCCTGGTGGACCGGTCCTCGTTGTTCAGCGCAGCGGTGCTGGAGGCCCGGCTGCCGCTGCGCACCACCCCGACCCTGGCCAACCGGCTGGGGACGGGTCCGGAGCTGGTGCTCGCAGCAGGTGGCATCCTGGGGGCCCTGGTCGGTGCTCGAACCGCTGCTCGAACCGGTGCACGGACCGGTGCACGGACCGGTGCACGGACCGGGCGTCGCCACACCGCTGCGGCCAACCCGGCTGGAGTTGCGGCAGACATCCCGGCAGCCATCCCGGCACAGAGCGAGGAGACGTCGTGAGGGTCCTGGTCATCACCCCGACCTACCAGGAGCGGGCGTCGCTGCCAGGCACCCTCGCGCGGCTGCGCGCCGCCGTCCCCACCGCCGACGTGCTCGTCGTCGACGACGCGAGCCCCGACGGCACCGGCGACCTCGCCGACCTCGCTGCCGCCGACGACCCGGCCGTGCACGTGCTGCACCGGCCCGGGAAGGGCGGACTGGGAACCGCCTACCGGGCCGGCTTCGCCTGGGGGCTGGCGCAGGGTTACGACGTCCTGGTGGAGATGGACGCCGACGGCTCGCACCAGCCCGAGCAGCTCCCGCTGCTGCTGGACCGTCTGGGCGCCCCCGACCGCCCCGACCTCGTCATCGGATCGCGGTGGGTGCCCGGCGGCTCGGTGCGCAACTGGCCGCTGCGCCGGCAGGCCCTCAGCCGCGGCGCCAACGTGTACACGCGCGCCGCCCTCGGTCTGGGCGTGCACGACGCCACCGCGGGCTTTCGGGCCTACCGCCGCGAGGTGCTGGAGAAGATCGACCTCGACGACGTGACGTCGCAGGGGTACTGCTTCCAGGTCGACCTCACGCTGCGCGCCGTCACCACCGGGTTCGTCGTCGCCGAGGTGCCGATCGAGTTCGTCGAGCGCGAGCAGGGCGTCAGCAAGATGAGCGGCGAGATCGTCCGTGAGGCGCTGGTGCAGATCGTGGTGTGGGGCGCCCGGCGGCGCGCCACCCAGGTGCAGCAGGTGCTGGCCGAGCGCCGCGACGGCCGGTGGCACCGGTGAGCGGCCCGTCCGGTCGCCCCGTGGGGGAGCGAACCCGTCGCCGCTGGCCTCGCTGGCTGCTCGCGGCCCTGCTGGTGCTGCCCGTGCTGGAGGTGGTTGTCCTGATCGCCGTCGCGCAGCAGATCGGCGTGCTGCCCACGATGCTGGTGCTGCTGGTCGGCACCCTGGTCGGCGCGGCCCTGCTGGTGCGCGAGGCGCCGCGCAGCTGGCGCTCGTTGCGAGAGGCGCTCGGCGTCGGCACCCCGGTCGTGGTGGACGGCTCCACCGTCGTCCCGGCTCGCGGCCGCCCGGCCGGTGCCCCCCGGGTCGGGCGACAGATCGTCGACGGCAGCCTGGTGCTGGTGGGCGCGGTCCTGATCCTGCTGCCCGGGCTGCTCACCGACCTGGCGGGCATCGCCTGCCTTCTCCCGATCACCCGGGCGCTGCCGCGGCGGCTCCTGCTGGACCTGGTCGAGCGCCGTGCGGCCCGCTTCACCGGTGGGCGCACCACGACCGCCCCGACCTCGGGCCGCACGGAGCCGGACCCGTCCCCGGGTCCGCGAGCCGTCCTGCAGGGCGAGGTCGTCGACCCGTCCCCCAGCTCGGACCGCTTCCGCAAGGGCTAACCGGCTCCGTCCCGGCCGGGACGCCGGACGTCCCCGACCCGGGAACGGGGCGGGGAGGCCGGTGGGCGGCAACAGGCCCCCAGGCGGGGATCAGGGGGGACTGCCCGCCCGAGGGCCTGTGCTGGGCGCACCGAGGTGCGTCCGGTCTGTGCTGGCGCCGGTGGCGCCGTGGGTTCAGGCGCTGCGCTTGTGCCGCCGGCCGCTGCGGAGCAGGGCGAGGCGCTCGGCGAGCAGCTCCTCCAGCTCGGCCTCGGTGCGGCGCTCCATCAGCATGTCCCAGTGCGTGCGGACCGGCTTGACGGGGCCGACCTCGGGGCGGTCGGCGTCGCGCAGCAGCGCCTGCAGACCGCAGCGGCACTCCCACAGGGCCGGGACGTCGGCCTCGACGGAGAACGGCAGCGTAGTCACGTGACCCGTCGGGCACACGTACTCGGCGAACTGTCGTGGTGCAGCGGCCACACCGGACTCGGACTCCAGGCTGGATGATCCCAGCCCACTGCCCCTCAGGCTTCGTTCGGCCATGGTGGTGGTCCCTCCTGCGGTCCCCGTGGTGGCACTCGTGGGAGTCGGTCCCACACTGGGAGAACGCCTGGGCCGGGGGTGCTGTTCCGCCCCGCCGCGTGAAGGTCGTGTGAAGGACGTGGTGCTTCACACACCGGCGGGGTGCATCCCTCAGACCACCTTCGGCGGAATGTTCCCGGCCTCTTCGATCCCTTTGCGGATGTCGACCCTGGTCAGGAGCGCACCGCCGACCACGAAGAAGACCATCAGCGAGATGATCGCGGGTCGGTAGGAGTCGGTCAGCTGGTAGACCAGCCCGAACAGCACCGCCCCGAACCAGCTCGTCCCGCGCTCGGCGGCCTGGTAGAGGCTGAAGTACTCCGCCTCGCGGCCCACGGGCACCAGCTGGCTGTACAGCGAGCGGGACAGCGCCTGGGTGCCGCCCATCACGATGCCGATGAGCACGGCCAGGCCCAGGAACAGCGTGAACTGGCCGGCGGGCATGACGAAGCCGATCACGACCACGACCAGCCAGAGCCCGATGCCCACCAGGACGCACCGCTTGGCACCGAACCGCACGGCTGCCCGGCCGAACAGCAGCGCCCCGAACACGGCCACCAGCTGCACGAGCAGGATGGTCTGGATCAGCTGGGCCTGCTCGAAGCCCAGCTCCTCGGAGCCGTACAGGCTGGAGCTGTTGATGACGGTCTGGATGCCGTCGTTGAAGAACAAGTAGGCGAGCAGGAACATCCAGGTGTTCCGGTAGCCGCGCAGGTCGCGCAGCGTCACGGCCAGCTGGGCGAACGACCCCGTGATCGTCTCGAGCGTGCTCTCGTCGTGGACGGGGACGCCGTCGACCTCCACGGCGTGGATCGGCTCCCGGTTCCGCAGGCCCAGCACCGGCACCAGGGTGAACAGCCCCCACCACAGGCCCGCGGTGGCCAGGCTGAGCCGCACCGCCTCGCCCTCGGTGAGCCCGAGCGCGTCGTGGCCCTGCACGACCGCCAGGTTCACCGCCAGCAGCAGGAAGCCACCGAGGTACCCCAGCGCCCAGCCGCGGCTGGAGACCTTGTCGCGCTCGTCGGGGGTGGCCACCTGGCAGAGCAGGGCGTCGTAGACCACCAGCGAGCAGACCAGGTTGATGTTGGCCACCACCAGGAGCAGGACCCCGAGCTCCCAGCTGCCCCCGGACACCAGGCCCAGGCAGGCCGCGGCCGCGGCACCCACCCACGCGAAGCCACCCAGCATCTGCTTCTGCCGCGAGGAGCGGTCGGCGATGGCGCCGACGACCGGGAGCAGCAGCGCCGCCAGGATCGTGGAGAACGCCACCGTGTACGCGACCAGCGAACCGGGGGCGACGGGGACGCCGAGTACGGACAGGTCGGCTCGGCAGACCTCGCCGGCGGCCAGGTCCGGACAGGCGTCGGCGCGCGCCACGGCCGTCAGGTACGGGCCGATGAGCACCGTGCTGGTGGTCGTGACGTACGCGGAGTTGGCCCAGTCGTAGAAGTACCACGCACGCCGCTGCCGGCCGCGGGAGACGGGGTCGGGCTCGACGCCCTCGGGGACGAGGGTGCCCGGCTCGGAGGTCATGCGCAGATCATGGCCCAGCAGCACCCCGTTCCCGCACGACCTCCAGGGCCGTGTCGGCGCGGTCGCTGATGATGCCGTCGACGCCGAGGTCGAGCAGCCGGTGCATGTCGGCGGCCTCGTCCACCGTCCAGACGTGCACCTGCAGCCCGGCGGCGTGCGCCCCCCGCACGAACCGGTCGTCGACCACGCGCACCCGGCCGTGCCGCTCCGGCACCTGCAGGCACACCACGTCGTGCGTGATCCGTCGCAGCACGGCAAGCGGGGAAGGAGCCCGGGTCGCGGCCCAGAAGGCTCCGACCGTCCGCTGACCGGGGGAGGAGGCCACCCCCACGGGCAGCCGGTGCAGCACGGCGCGGCGGCGGGCGTCCGAGAACGAGGCGATGCAGACCCGGTCCCAGGACCGGGTGCGGTTCACCACGTCGACCAGGGGACCGACCGCCCCGGCGGCCTTGACGTCGATGTTGAGCCGGACCTGCGGCCAGGTGCCGAGGACGTCCTCGAGCAGGGGGACGGGTTCGCTGCCACCGATCCGGGCCTGCCGGACCCTCCCCCAGGGCAGGTCGGCCACCGCGCCGCGGCCGTCGGTGACCCGGTCCAGCACGTCGTCGTGGAAGGCGACCAACCGGGCGTCGGCGGTGGCGTGCACGTCGGTCTCGAGGTGGGTCACGCCGAGGTCGACGGCCGCGGCGAACGCGACCATCGAGTTCTCCAGACCGTCGAGGCTGAAGCCGCGGTGCGCCATGACCAGCGGGGTGTGGTCCTCGAGGTACCTCACGGCTCGTCCCGCGGCGCTCGCACCGCGCTGTGCCTGATGATTCGCTCGCTCATCGGAGCATCCTCGCGCGTCCTGCACGGGCCAGGTCGACCCGACGCACCTGGTGGCCCACCCACCCGGTGGCGAGCAGCCCCAGTGCACCGGTGAGGACGCACGCGGCGGCCAGGGGCGCCACCGCGGCCACGGCCGAGACGAGCAGGGGACCGGCCGTGGCGCCCACGTCGCCCGCGAGCCGCCAGCCGCCGAGGAACTGGGAGCGCCCCTCGACCGGTGCGGCGTCGGCTCCGAGCGTCATCACGATGCCCGCCCCCATCCCGTTGCCGACGGCCATCAGGACGGCGACGGCCAGCACGGTGCCGAACGTCGTCGCCAGCGGCAGCAGCAGCACGCCGAGGGAGATGACGGCGGTGACCGGGACCGCGACCCAGGTGCGCCCGAACCGGTCCATCACCATGCCGGCCGGGTAGAACAGCACGACGTCGACCAGCGCGGCGGCCCCGAACACCAGCGAGGTCTCCGAGGCGCTGAGGCCGACCGACTCCGACCACAGCGGCAGCACGCTGATCCGCAGGCCACGGGTGGCGCCGAGGACGACGATCGCGCTCCCGAGGGTGGCCAGGACGTGGCGGTGCTCGCGCAGCACGTCGAGCACCCTGAGGGCACGCTGCTCGGTGCGCGCCTCGCGGCGGACGTCGGGAAGGAGCAGCGCCAGCAGCCCGGCGCACGCCGACATCGCGGACGCGAGCCAGAACACCGAGGGCAGACCGGCCGCGGCGATGAGCACGGACCCGAGCAGCGGTCCGGCGAACAGCCCGACCCGGTGGCTGCCGCCGAGCGTCGACAGGGCTCGCGCCCGGTCGTTCTCGGGGACCACCTCGATCATGAAGCCCTGCCGGGCGAGCAGGAAGACGGTCCAGGTCGCGCCGCTGACCAGCACCGCCGCCGCCAGCGCCGGCACCGAGCTGGCGAACGAGGCGGCGAGCATGGCAGCGGCGTCCACCAGCCCTGCGACGACCAGCGAGCGCCGCTCACCGAACCGCGCGACGAGGGCGCCTGCCGGCAGCGAGGCGACCAGCTGGCCGACCCCGAGCAGTGCGACGACGAGCGCCGCGGTGGCGACGTCGGCGCCGAGCTCGCGAGCGCGCAGCGCCAGGACGGGCAGCACCGCGCCGTGCCCCAGGGCAGCCACGACCGTCGGGCCGTAGGCGGTGAGTGCGACGGACCGGAGCCGGAAGCGCGGGGTCGGACCTGATGCGCTCACGCCTCATCCTGGCCGACCGGTCAGCGGACCGCCGGGTGAGGAGCCGACGCGATCAGGCGCCGAACTCCCAGTGCCAGGCCTCCGGTTTGCTGCCGGCCTGCTGGGCCCACTGCGGGTGGAACCAGCCGTAGAGCGGTGCGTTCTGGCGCATCCACAGGTGCTGCGGCGAGCCGAAGGTCTGGATGGCGCCGCACAGGTCGACCGCCGTGCCCCAGCCGTGGTTGCTCGTGCCCGGCACCGCGGCCAGGGTCGGCTTGGCGGCGCGCACGGCCACCTGCCCCTCGAACGTGCGGTACGAGTCGGTGACGCAGATCGGGGTGCCGAACTCGACCGCGTAGGCCTCGCTCAGGGAGTTGAACGCGAACGCGGCGTCGGCGCGGAGCCGGTGGCCGGGTGCTGCGAACAGCGGGCAGAGTGCGACCACGGGGATGGCGCCGTTGGCGTAGCCCTCGGTCGGCAGGCCCGTGCAGTCGCCGATGGCCCCGGTGATCCGGTTGTCGCGGAAGGCGGCGGCCTGGGCGGCCAGCCGCAGCTGCTCCGCCTCGGCGCGCACGCGCGCCATCTCCTCGGTCTTCTCGTCGGCCTCGACGGCCTCGCCCTCGACCTTGCGCAGCAGGGCGCCGTAGAGCGCGACCTGGGACTGCTGCTCGCCCAGCGCGGCGGCTGCCTCGGTGCGGGCCTGGACCGCCTGCGCCGCGGCCACGACGGCGGCCTCGGCGGCGGCGGCGGACTTCGTCGTGGCGTCGGTCTGGACCTCCTCGGCCTCCTCGACCGTGTCGACCACGGACCCGCGCCAGCGACCGACGAGGTCGAGCATCTGGACCCGCTGGCCGAGGTCGTCGGAGCTGTCGGACTGCAGCAGGGTCAGGTAGTTCTCGATGTCGCCCATCGAGCCGCCGTGCCGGTAGGTCTGGGCCGCCCATCGCCCGAGCTCGCCCTTGCGGGACTCGACCAGCGCGGTGGCGGCCTGCAGCCGCAGCTCCTGGCGGGAACGCTCGCTCTCGGCCTGGGCCTGGGCCCGCTGCGCCGCACGCTCGGAGTCGAGGGCGGCCTCTGCCGACTCGCTGAGGTCGTCGATCTTCGAGCGCGCACCGGCGAGGGCGTCCGCGGTGTTCTCGACCTCGCCGGCCAGCCGCTCGGCCTCGGCCGTCTGCTCGGCGAGCTCCTCGGCGGTGGGGACGTGCTCGCCCGTGGGGTCCGTGGGGACCACCTCACCGCCGTCCTGCTCACCGCCGTCCTGCTCACCGGCGTCCTGCTCACCGGCGACCGGCGCGGTGGGGACCGGCTCACCAGCGGCCGGCGCGGCCATCGCCGCGGGCGCGAGCAGCAGCGTGGCCACCACGAGGGGCGCGGCCGCAGCAGCGATCAGCGTCCGGTGCCAGCGGGTGCGGCGCCGGTCAACCAGCTGGTTCGACTGGGTCAACTTCTCGGCCTTCGTCGTCTCGGTGTCGTCTCGGTGCGCACGGTTCGTCGTGCCTCGGTCTCGGTCCTGTCCGTCGTTCTCGCGTCCTGCCTCGTCGTCGCGCCTGTCGACCGCGGCACCTACGGTGCTTCGGTACGGACCCCGGCGCGGATGGGCGCGCCGACGAACAGATCGGTCAGATCCTGCCCCTGGACCGACGAGCGCGCGCCGTCCTTGGTTCCTTCGGCCGGTCGAGCGGCCGACCTGAGGGTCGTAGGGTGCTGGTGTGACGCAGACCTCCACCGATCATACGTCCGGAGCAGCCACGCCCACCCCTGGAGGACAGAGTGCCAGTCTCGCCACCTACGCCGATCCTGGGTACCGCCGCCTGGGGGCCAGCGGCCTGACGGTGTCGGTGGTGGGCCTCGGCTGCAACAACTTCGGCGGGCGCATCGACGCCGCCGGCACCGACGCGGTGGTCGGTACCTCAATCGACGCCGGCATCACCCTGTTCGACACCGCCGACATCTACGGCGGCACCCCGGGCCACAGCGAGGAGCTGCTCGGGAAGGCCCTCGGCGGCCGACGCGACGAGGTGCTCGTGGCCACCAAGTTCGGCATGGACATGCAGGGCGTCAACGGCCCGGACTGGGGTGCCCGCGGCTCGCGCCGGTACGTTCGCACCGCGATCGAGGCCAGCCTGCGCCGGCTCGGCACCGACTGGATCGACCTCTACCAGATCCACGCCCCCGACCCGCTGACGCCGGTCGAGGAGACACTCGCTGCGCTACACGAGCTGGTCCTGGAGGGCAAGGTCCGGTACGTCGGCAGCTCGAACTTCACCGGTTGGCAGGTCGTCGACGCCGACTGGACGGCGCGCACCGGCGGGCTCACCCCGTTCGTCTCGGCGCAGAACCACTACTCGCTGCTCGAGCGCGACGTCGAGACCGAGGTCGTGCCCGCCTGCGAGGCCGTCGGCGTGGGCCTGCTGCCGTACTTCCCCCTGGCCTCCGGGCTGCTGACCGGCAAGTACCGGCGCGGCAGCGACGCCCCCGACGGCACCCGGCTGGCCTCGCGTCCGGAGCGGCTCGCCGCCGCCGACTTCGACCGGATCGAGGCGATCGGCCGGTTCGCCGACGAGCGCGGCATCTCGATGCTCGACGTCGCGATCGGCGGCCTGGCCGCCCAGCCCGCCGTCGGCTCGGTCATCGCCGGCGCCACCTGTCCGGAGCAGGTCCTCGCCAACGTCGCTGCCGGCCGCTGGCAGCCCACCGCCGACGACCTGTCCACCCTGGACGACGTCCTCGCAGGAGGGCCCGCGGACTCGTGACGTGGGGCGCCTCCCAGGGGGCCCGAGGCGCCGTTCGCCCTCGACCTGCTCCGGGGGGACGCGGCGCTGCGGGAGTGGCTCGACGCCCTGGCCGCGGTCGAGCCCGCCGACGTCGCCCTGCCACCGGGCACGCCCTCGTCGACGCGCTGCTGGACTCGGTGTCCCGCACGTCGACGTCACTGCTGGCGATGGTGGCCGCCGCGCCGACGTCGGACGGCACCTGACCCACACCCGACGCAGGCACGGCCACGGCGGGCGGTGCGTCAACGCCGGGTGGCTCGCCCTCCACCCGCGAGGGCGGATCGTCCAGCTCGGCCTGCTGCAGTGGGAGCGCCCGCTGTCGGCGGCCGACGCCGCCGGTGTCGCGGCGCACGGGCCTGCGGTGCACGCCAGGCTGGCCCTGGGCTGCCACATCCCGGACTACTGCGGCCCGTTCACCCCGGCCGGGTGCGACGCCTCGACCCAGCGGGCGGTGGTCCTTCTTCGATGACGCCCTCCCTCAGCGGACCTCGCTGGAGCGCACGGTGGTCGGCCACCTGCGCCGCGGTGACCACTGGACCGGCGGCCTCGGCTGGCACCGTGGCGCCCGACCTGAGCACGCGGTCCGAGCCTGGCGACCCCACCCACCCGGGCGGCCTGGACCGCCTCGTCGCCCGCGTGGTGGCCTGCCACCGGGGGAGCGGTGCCGGGTCGGGATCGACGGGGCGGACGGGTCCGGCAAGACCACGCTCGCCGCGGGCCTGGGGGCGGGCGTCCACGATCGTTGCCGTCCGGCCGTCGCGGTGAGCGAGGACGGCTCCCACCGACCGGCCGCCGAGCGGCACGCGCGGGGACGTGAGGACCCCGAGGGCTTCTACCGGGACTCCGACGAAGACGAGGCGCTCGTCGCGAGCCTGCTGGCACCGTTCGCCCCCGACGGCGACGGGCGCTACGTGGCAGCGGCGCACGACGTCGAGACCGATCGTCGGCTCCCGCACCGCTGGCGGCAGGCCGCTGACGACGAGGTGCTCGTGGTCGACGGCATCTTCCTGCAACGCCCTGGCCTCGACGGCCGGTTCGACCTCGTCGTGTTCATCGACGTCCCGTTCGCCGAGACGTTCCGGCGGATGGCCGTTCGAGACGGCTGGCCGGCCGACCCGGACCACCCCGCCAACAGGCGCCACCGAGCCGGTCAACAGCTGTACCTGGACGAGCGCGACCCGGCCGGTCGCGCCGACGTGGTGACGACCTGGCCTTGGGCGCCCGGGCCGTCGGCACCGCGCCTCGGCAGGACGCATGGCCGCGCGGGAGCGGCGGAACCGACCTAGCGTGTGGTCACCATCCACGAGAGGAGACGACGATGTCGGCGGACGAGACGGTCGCGAAGGACCTGGTGCAGACGCTCAAGGACGGCCAGGAGGGGTACCGCACGGCGGCCGAGAGGCTGTCCGGGGACGAGCACGACGCGTGGGCGCAGACCATGGCCAAGCTCGCGCAGCAGCGAGCCGGGTTCGCCGACGAGATCGTGCAGCTGGGCCACGAGTACGGGGACGACGTCGACCGCGGCGGGTCGGCGGTGGCGGCCGTGCACCGTGGGTGGTTGTCCCTCAAGGACGCCGTGACCGGTGACGACCCCCAGGGAGTTCTAGGGGCGGCCGTGACGGGCGAGGACCACTCGGTCTCCGAGTACGAGAAGGCGCTGGAGGCCGACCTCAGCGATGGCTTCCGCGCGGTGGTGCAGCGTCAGCACGAGGCTGTCGTGGCCGCGCGCGCCGAGGTGAAGGCGCTGCACGAGTCGGCGTGAACGTCGGCGGCAGCTCGAACCGCTCGGGCTGCCGCCGCCGTCACCCTCGCTCGGCCCGACACCGGCGCCACCTGGACGACCGTCGGCAGCGAGGCCACCAGCTCGTTCCTGGTCGCGGCGGTCAGTGCCGCGGGTAGAGCGCCTCCACGTCGGCGGCGAAGTCGCGCATGATCACGGCGCGCTTCATCTTCAGGCTCGGGGTCAGGTGGCCGCCCGCCTCGGTCCAGTCCACGGCCAGGACCCGGAACTTCTTGATCCCCTCCGCCGACGAGACGCCCCGGTTGGCCTCGTCGACGGATGCCTTGACCACGGCCAGCAGGTCCCGGTCGTCGGTGAGCTCGGCCACGGGCGTCGGCGGCCGGCCGTGCTGTTCGAGCCACGCCGCCACACCGTCCGGGTCCAGGGTGACCAGGGCGGTGATCTGCGGCCGGTCGTCGCCGAGGACGAGCGCCTGGCTGACCAGCGGGTTCGAGCGGACGACGTCCTCGAGGGGGCCCGGGGAGACGTTCTTGCCCCCGGACGTGACCAGAATCTCCTTCTTGCGCCCGGTGATGGTGAGGTAGCCGTCGACGTCGACGGACCCGAGGTCGCCGGTGGCGAACCAGCCGTCGCGCATCGCCTCGGAGGTGGCGGCGTCGTCGCCCCGGTAGCGGGTGAAGACGTGGCCGCCACGGATCAGCACCTCGCCGTCGCCGGCGACCCGCACCCCGAACCCGGGCAAGGGACGGCCGACCGACCCGATCCGCTGGCCGGCGCGGGTGTTCACCGTGGTCGCGGCGGTGGTCTCGGTGAGCCCGTAGCCCTCGAGCACTGTGACCCCGATGCCGCGGAAGAAGTGGCCGAGCCGCTCGCCGAGCGCCGCCCCTCCGGAGACGGCCCACTGCGCCCTGCCGCCCAGGGCGTCCAGGATCTTGCCGTAGACCAGCCGGGAGAACAGCGCGTGCTTGGCACGCAGCACCGGGCCGGGACGGCCGCGGTCGTGGGCCCGGCTCCAGTCGATCGCGGTCTGCGCGGCGGCGTCGAAGACCTTCTCCTTGCCGCCCGCCACCGCCTTGCGCCGAGCGCTGTCGAAGACCCGCTCGAACACCCGCGGCACGGCGAGCACGAACGTGGGCGAGAAGGTGGCGAGGTCCTGGGTGACGCGGGCGATGTCGCTGTGGCCCGTGTGCACGCCCATCTGCACGACGGCCACCTGGATCATCCGTCCGAACACGTGCGCGAGCGGGAGGAACAGCAGGGTCGAGGCGTCCGGGTCCTCGAACAGCTCGGGCAGGAACTCGATCGCCGACGACACCTCGTCGAGGAAGTTGCCGTGCGTGAGCTCGACGCCCTTCGGGCGCCCTGTGGTGCCGGAGGTGTAGATCAGCGTGGCGAGAGTGCCCCGGTCCAGTCCGGCGCGGCGCGCCTCGAGCTCCTCGGCCGGGACGTCGGACCCGCCGCGGCGCAACGCGTCCAGGGTCAGCTCGGGGGTGCGGGCGTCGAGCACCCAGTGGTGCGCGGGGCCGCTGCCCTCGAGACCCTCGCGCGCCTCGGCGAGCAACGCCTCGTGGCCGTGGTGCTCGACCACGATGGCGACGGCCGCGGAGTCCTGCAGGATCCAGCGCAGCTGCTCGGCCGACGAGCTCTCGTAGACGGGGACGCCCACGGCTCCCGCGGCCCAGATCGCGAGGTCCACCAGCGTCCACTCGTACCGGGTCTTGGACATCAGGGCGACGCGGTCTCCGGGCTGCACACCGGCGGCGACCAGGCCGCTGGCCACCTCCTCGACCTCGAGCCGGAACTCGGCCGCCGTCACGGCCACCCAGGACGCACCGTCGCGGCGCGACAGCAGCCGCAGGTCGGGGTCGGTCACGGCGTGGTGGACGACCAGGTCGGCCAGGCTGCGCGGGGCCTGCGCACCGCGCCACCAGGCGTCGGCGCCGGTGGGGCGGGCGGTCGTCCGGGTCGCGGAGCTCATGGGATCAAGCCTAGGGCCGAGCCGGTCAGGTCGTGATGACGCGGTCCGGCCCGTGCTGCGGGGGGATCCGACCGAGGCGGCCGGCCTGGAAGTCCTCGAACGCCTGCAGCAGCTCGGCCCTGGTGTTCATCACGAACGGGCCGTAGGCCGCGACGGGCTCGCGGATCGGGCGGCCGCCGAGGAAGAGCAGCTCGAGGTCCGGCTCCTTGCCGGACTGGCTGCGGTCGGCGGTGACGGTGATCGCCTCTCCCGTGCCGAGCACGACCAGCTGACCCTTGCGCACCGGGCGCTGCTCGACACCGACCGTGCCGCGACCGGCCAGGACGTAGACGAGGGCGTTGAAGTCGGCGCGCCAGGGCAGCTCCAGACCCGCTCCCGGGGAGACGGTGGCGTGCGCGACCGTGATCGGCGTGAGCGTCCCGCCCGGCCCCTGGTGGCCGTCCACGTCTCCCGCGATGACCCGGACGAGGGCCCCGCCGTCAGCGCTGGTGAGCAGCGACTGCTGCTCCGCGCGCAGGTCCTGGTACCGCGGCGGGTGGAACTTCTGCGCCTTCGGCAGGTTCACCCAGAGCTGTACGCCGTGGAACAGCCCGCCGCTCATCACCAGCGACTCCGGCGGCTTCTCGATGTGCAGCAGGCCGGAGCCGGCCGTCATCCACTGGGTGTCGCCGTCGGTGATGACGCCGCCGCCCCCCTCGGAGTCGGAGTGCTCGAAGGTGCCGTCGATGATGTAGGTGACCGTCTCGAAGCCGCGGTGCGGGTGCCACGCGGTGCCCTTCGGCTCGCCCGGCGCGTACTCGACCTCGCCCATCTGGTCCATGTGGATGAAGGGGTCGAGGTCGCAGAGGTCCACGCCGGCGAAGGCGCGGCGGACGGGGAAGCCCTCGCCCTCGTAGCCGCTCGGTGCGGTGGTGACCTGACGGACGCGTCGTTGCGGGGCGTCGGCTCCGGGTCGCGCGATGCGCGGCAGGACGGTGAGGTCAGGGACGGTGATCGCGGGCATGGCGGCCTCCTAGTTGTTCAACATTCAACCACCTCAACCGGTGGGCGCCCAGGTCTGTTCCCGGGCCACGACGCCTCAGGCGCCGGGCAGGGAGTCGTCGAGCAGGTGCGGCAGGTAGCGCTGCGGGGGCGTCGTGAGGTCGAGCCCTCGTCGGCGAGCCGGGCCACGGCAGGCACATCGGCCACTGGGTCGCCGGCGGGCGACAGTGGTCCGGGACGTGGACCCGCTCGAGGATCACCCGACCGCGTCCGACCGCCCCCGCGCCTCGTCGTCGGCGCACGCGGCCGCGCCGACGATGCCGGCGGTGTTCAGCAGCGTGGCCGGCACCAGCGGGGTGCGGACGTCGATCAGCGGCAGGAACTTCTCCGCCTTCTTGCTGACGCCGCCGCCCACCACGAACAGGTCAGGGGAGAACAGCATCTCGACCGTGCGGTAGTAGCGGGTGAGCCGCTCGGCCCACTCCTGCCACGAGAGGCCCTCGCGCTCGCGCGCGCTGGCGGCGGCGCGGGACTCGGCGTCGTGGCCGTCGATCTCGAGGTGCCCGAGCTCGGAGTTCGGTACCAGCCGGCCGTCCATGATCAGCGCCGAGCCGATCCCGGTGCCGAGCGTGGTGACGACGACCAACCCCCTGACGCCCAGCGCCGCACCCCAGCGGACCTCGGCGATGCCGGCGGCGTCGGCGTCGTTGACGACGTGGACGTCGCGGCCCAGGGTGCGGGTGAAGAGGGTGTCGGCGTCGGTGCCGATCCAGGCCTCGTCGATGTTCGCGGCCGACTGGACGACCCCGTGCCGCACGACGCCCGGCACGGTGATGCCGACCGGGGTGCCGGTGTGCTCGGGGAAGGCCGCCAACAGCTCGCGCACGACCTCGGCGACGGCCTGGGGCGTGGAGTGCTCAGGGGTGGGGATGCGGACCCGGTCGGCGGCGAACGTGCCGGTGCCGAGGTCGACCGGGGCCCCCTTGATGCCGGAGCCCCCGAAGTCGATGCCGAGCGGGTGGGCGACGTGGTCCTGACGGGACGGCGAGTCCTCCATGGGCGAGAACCCTAGTGCGCGGCTGCGACGACGGGGCGGGAACTCGCCGACGGGCCTTCCGTGGTCAGGAGGGGTGCGGCCACACTGGAGAGCAGAGTGGCTGCGGCCCGGCGGGAACGAGGTGGACGACGTGGGCGCGACGACGACCTGGGCCGACGGCGAGCGCTACCAGCGCTACATGGGTCGCTGGAGCGCGCTGGTCGCCGCCGGGCTGCTGACCTGGCTCGAACCGCCGTCCGACCTCGATTGGCTGGACGTCGGCTGCGGCACCGGGGTCCTGGCCGGCGCGGTGGTCGGCACCGTCGCGTCTGGCCGGGTCGTCGGCGCCGACCCCAGTGCCGGCCTCCTGACCACGGCACGGGCGCGGCCAGGGGTCGAGGTGGTCCGGGCCACCGCCGGGAGGCTGCCGTTCACCACCGCGGGATTCGACCGCGTGGTGAGCGGGCTCGTCCTCAACTTCGTGCCGGACCCGGCCGCGGCGGTGGCGGAGATGGTCCGCGTGCTGCGTCCTGACGGCGAGATGGGTCTGTACGTCTGGGACTACGCCGAGGGCATGCAGATGATCCGACTGTTCTGGGACGCCGCAACGGCCTTGGACCCCGGCGTGGTGACGCTCGACCAGGGAGAGCTCTTCCCGGTCTGCCGGCCCGCCGCCCTGCGTTCGTTGCTGGAGACCGCCGGCCTGGTGCAGGTGCGGACCCGGGACCTGGAGGTGCCCCTGGTCTTCACCGGCGTCGACGACTACTGGGTGCCGTTCCTCGGTGGCACCGGCCCGGCGCCGGCGTACGTGGCCGGGCTGCCCGAGGCCGCCCGGGCACGGCTGCGCGACGAGGTGGTCGACCGGCTCCCGGTGCGCGCGGACGGCACGGTGCACCTCACCGCCAGGGCCTTCGCCGTCCGCGGGAGCCGACCGTCGTCCTGACCGGGCCGGGCGGTCAGGCCGCGGTCGACCGGGCGGGGAGCCAGGGCAGTGTCGGCGGCTCGCACGCGCAGACGTCCGAGCAGGCCAGGAACTGGTGCGACTCGTGCCCGCACCGGGTGCAGGGGAGCGCGTGCGAGAGGTGCACGACGGGTCCCGGCTCGTCCGCGGTGTCCCACATCGTCGTCCTCCTCGTCGGTCGTGCCGTTCCGGCTCTGCTCCGGGGTTCGTCGCCGGGAGCGGTTCGGCCTGGTGGTTCGTAGGGAGGAGCGTGGCGGTGGCGTCCTGATGCACCTTGCACGCTCAAGAGGTGCCGCATCACGTCGCGATGCAGTACAAAAGGAAGCGGATCGGTCACGTCGGGGCGGACGGGCACGCCGTCCGCGACCAGCAGAGGTGATCACGGTGGCCAGGCGACAGCAGCGCTCGACGCGTGCCCCGGGTCCGAGCACGTCCTGGGTCCGGCACCGCGTCAGCGCCCTGGCCGTGCCGCTGCGGCACCACGACATCCGGTTGCTGTGGATGGCCAAGGTCTCGAGCGAGATCGGTGACTGGTCGGCCCGGCTCGCGCTCGCCTACCTGGTGCTGGAGCGCACCCGCTCGCCGTTCGCCACGGCCGCGGTCACCGCCGTCTCGCTCGCCCCCTGGCTGGGGCTCGGCCAGGTGCTGTCCACCCTCGCGGACCGGTTCTCGCACCGCAGCGTGATGGTGGTCAGCGACCTGGTCCGCGTCGTCGTCTTCCTGCTCGTCGCCTGGCTGCCGATGCCGGTGTGGACACTGTTCGTCCTGGTCTTCGTGGCGGCCGCGTCCAGCCCGCCGTTCGAGGCCGCCCGGTCGGCCGCCCTGCCCGACCTCGCCGGGCCGGAGCACTACGGCAGCGCCCTGATGCTGTTCAATGCCTCCTACCAGGCGGGCCTGCTGGTCGGGTACGCCGTGGGCGGCGGCCTGGTGGCGTTGGCAGGCCCGTCGTGGGCGCTGACCGTGAACGCGGCGACGTTCGTGCTGTCGGCCGCACTGATCGCCGCCATGCGGACCACCACCCGGGCCTCGACCGAACCCGCTGAACGGCACTGGTCCGACCTGCGCGGTGTCGCCGCCCACGTGGGCAGCGCAGCGCGGGTCTACCGTGACGACCGGCTGCTGCTCACCGCCCTGGTGCTGCTCGTGCTGGCGAGCATGCCGATCATGGCGGCCGAGGGTCTGGTCGTCCTGTACGCCGACGCCTACGCCGGCGCCGGGGCCGAGCGCGCCGGGCTGCTGTCGGCGGTGATCGCGGCCGGCGCGTTGTCGGCGATGTTCGTGCTGCCGCACACCGGCTCGCACGCCCGGCTGCTGCGGATCTCGTCCCTCGTGGTGCTCGCCGCGCTCTCGGTGTCGGTGGCGCTCCTGCTGACGGTGCCGGCGCTGCTGGCCGGCGTGGTACCGCTGCTGCTGCTCGGGGCGCTTGCCTCGCTCACCGTCTCGATCGGGACCATCCTCGGCTCACGGCTGCCGCACGCCAACCGGGCCACGGCCTTCTCGCTCGCGCAGGGCGCCCTGATGTCGGTCCAGGGCGGTGGCGCGCTGATCGCCGGAGCCCTGGCCGAGCGCACGACCGTGGCCGTCGCCGTGGCGGTGGTCGCCGTCCCCGGCCTGGCCTGGGCCGGGTGGTCGCTGGTGCAGTCCCGGCGACTCGACGACGGTGCCGCAAGGATGCCTTCCGGGACGGTGCACGGAGAGCACGCGACCGAGCAGGACCCTCGGAAGGCCCCGGAGACGGCCCGGCAGGACGCACCCGCGCAGCTGCGACGTGCGGACCCTGCGAGCGGGCCGGCAACCCCGACCGCGACCGGCCCCGCGGTCGAACCCGAACGGGTTCCCGCCTGCACGGCGCGGGTCGCTCCCCGGCCCGCCCGTCCCGGCGCCGAAGGCGTTTGACGGGTGCCGCGCGCGGGCACCACGGTGGCGCGATGACGTCCTACCTGTCCCACACGACCGTCGACAGCGCGGACGCGTACGCCCAGTCGGTGTGGTGGTGCGGCGTGCTCGGCTACCGCGAGGACCCCGACGACCCCAACCTCCCCGGCCACGACGAGTGCATGATCTTCGCCCCGGACGGTGTGCACCGGGTGCTGTTCATCGAGGTGCCCGAGGGCAAGTCGGTGAAGAACCGGATCCACTTCGACCTGATGCCCGTCGAGGGGACGCGCGACGAGGAGCTGGCCCGGCTGATCGAGCACGGGGCGCGGGAGGTCGACGACACCCGCACCCCCGAGGGTGGCGGCTGGGTGGTGCTGGCCGACCCCGAGGGCAACGAGTTCTGCATCCTGCGGGGCGACGCGGAACGGGCGGCGAACCCCTGAGCCTCGGGTCGGTCGGCGGCTCGGCCCGCGAGGCAGCCGGACGTGACCTCGTCCCCGACTGCTCGCGCTGCTTCGGCCTGTGCTGCGTGGCGCTGCCGTTCGCGCGCTCGGCGGACTTCCCGGTCGACAAGCCGGCCGGGGTGCCGTGCAAGAACCTGCTGGCGGATGACCGGTGCAGGATCCACGACCGGCTGCGCGAGGCGGGCTGGAGGGGCTGCACGGTCTACGACTGCTTCGGCGCCGGCCAGCACGTGTCCCAGGTGACCTTCGCCGAGGTGTCGTGGCGCGACGACCCGGCGTCGGCTGCGGCGATGTTCGCCGCCCTGCCCGTGGTGCACCAGCTGCACGAGATGCTCACCCACCTCCGCGAGGCAGGACGACTCCGCGCGCAACCCTCTGGACTTGACAACCTGGTTCGCAAGGTCCTGGCCCTGACGGACCAACCGGTCGCCGCCCTCCTCGGCACCGACCTTCCAGGCGTGCGGCGCGAGGTGGGGGCGCTCCTGCGCGAGGTCAGTGCCGAGGTCCGTCGGCAGCACCGGCAGTCCGGGCCGGTTCCGCAGCGGTTCTCGCCCGGCGCCGACCTGGTCGGCCGTGACCTGCGGGGTCTCGACCTGCGGGCGGTGGACCTGCGCGGAGCGCTGCTGATCGGGGCCGACCTGCGGGGGACGGACCTGCGCCACGCCGACCTGTTGGGGGCCGACCTGCGCGGTGCCGACCTGCGCGGGGCGGACCTTCGGGACGCGCTCTTCCTCACCCGCCCCCAGCTGGCCGCCGGGCGCTGCGACACCGCGACCCGGAGCTCACTCGGCAGGTCCGCGACCTGACCGGCCGCGGGGGCGTCAGTCGCGGCCCTGCCAGGTGGCGACGTCGACGAGGTTGCCCTCGGGGTCCTCCAGCGTCCACCAGGCGGGGGCGTGCCGGTCGAAGACGACCGTCCCGCCGGCGGCGACGGCCGCAGCGACCCGGGCCCTGGCCACGTCGTGCGGGACCGAGACGTCGACGTGGACGCGCCCCCGCCCCGGTCGGTGCTCGTCGACCTGCTGGAACCAGACGGGCGGGTTC
>JBBQSN010000031.1:0-24961 GCA_038213835.1 Actinomycetales bacterium | reverse complement strand
TGAGCACCGGGTGGGTGCCGGCCACGTGCTGGCCGGCTGCGCCCCGGCGACCCTGGCGCAGCTGCTCGGCGACTCCGGCGGCGAGCCGGTCGAGGGCGCCCAGCTCAAGGTCAACATGCTGCTCGAGCGGCTCCCCCGGCTGCGCGAGGACGTCGACCCGGTTGTCGCGTTCTCGGGCACGTTCCACGTCAACGAGACAGCGAGCCAGCTGCGCACGGCCTACGAGCAGGCGGCTGCCGGGCAGGTGCCGGACCTGCCGCCGTGCGAGATCTACTGCCACTCGCTGTCGGACGACACGATCCTCGGCGCGGACCTGCGTGAGCGCGGCGCACAGACCCTCACCCTGTTCGGCCTGCACATGCCGTCGCGGCTGTTCGACCGCGACAACGACGGGGTCCGCGAGCAGGCGCTGGCGGCCACGCTGCGCAGCCTGGACTCGGTGCTGGCCGAGCCGATCGAGGACTGCCTGCTGCGCGCACCGGACGGCACCGCGTGCCTGGAGGCCCGTAGCCCGCTCGACGTGCAGGCCGACGTCGGGCTCCCAGGCGGCAACATCTTCCAACGACCGTTGCAGTGGCCGTGGGCCGAGGACGATGCCGACGTGGGTCGCTGGGGCGTCGAGACCCAGCACCCGAGGGTGCTGCTGGCCGGGGCCGGAGCGCGTCGCGGTGGCGGGGTCAGCGCGATCGCCGGCCGCAGCGCGGCGATGGCGGTCCTCGGCCGCTGACGTCGGGCGTTCGAGGCAGGGCGCTGCCCCTGGATCAGCCCTGGTCGGAGCCCCTGTCCGAGCCCGCGCCCCAGTCCTTGTCGGCGCGGTCCTCGGCGTCCCACTTCTCGGTGCGCTCCTGCGCGCTCTGGATCGCCCGCTCGGCCTCCTCACGGGTGCCGTACGGGCCCATCAGGTTGCGCCAGTCGCTCTGATGCCCCTCCTCGACCTGCTTGGTCGTGGTGTTGAACCAATACTCGGCCACGGCGCCTCCTGCGTTGATGAGGGGTCGGTGGGGCGTCCTCGCCCCGTGCGGCGAGCCTATGCTGACCCGATGCCCAGCAGCACCTCGAGCGCGCCGTACCGCGCCCTGGTCCCGGGGACGATCACCCCCCGCCGCCCCGTCCCGGCCTCGATCCCCCGGCCCGAGTACGTCGACCGTCCCGCCCCCGCCCCCGACCCCGGTCCCGAGGTCAAGGACGCCGCGACGATCGAGCGGATGCGGGTGGCCGGGCGCATCGCCGCCCAGGCCTTGCAGGAGGTGGGCCGGCACGTCGCCCCCGGGGTCACCACCGACGAGCTGGACCGGGTCGGCCACGAGTTCCTGCTCGACCACGGCGCCTACCCCTCCACGCTCGGCTACCGCGGCTTCCCGAAGTCGCTGTGCTCCTCGGTGAACGAGGTGGTGTGCCACGGCGTCCCCGACTCGACCGTGCTGGCCGAGGGCGACCTGTGCAACATCGACATCACCGCCTTCGTCGGCGGCGTGCACGGCGACACCAACGCGACCTTCGTCGCAGGCGAGCCGGACGAGGAGACCCGTCGGCTGGTCGAGCACGCCGAGGCCGCGATGTGGCGCGGCATCCGGGCCGCGCGGCCCGGTCGGCAGCTGAACGTCATCGGCGCGGTGATCGAGTCGTACGCGCGCCGGCACGGGCTCGCCACGGTGCACGAGTTCACCGGCCACGGCATCGGCACCAGCTTCCACTCCGGCCTGGTGGTGCCCCACCACGACGCCGCACCCGAGCACGACGACCTGATCGAGGCGGGCATGACCTTCACGGTCGAGCCGATGATCACGCTCGGTACCCGCGAGTGGGAGATGTGGGACGACGGCTGGACCGTCGTGACGGCCGACCGCCGGCGGACGGCCCAGTTCGAGCACACCATCCTGGTGACCGACAGCGGCCCTGAGGTGCTCACCACGCCCTGACCGCCCGCTCGGGGCGGCCCTGCGCCGTGGGTCAGACGTCACCGCCCTGGGGCGTCGGGCCCTGGGCGGGAGGGGCCTGGGCGGGAGGGGCCTGGGCGGGAGGGGCCGGGGCGGGAGCAGCCGGCACGGGTTCGGCCCTGGCCGTCTCGCCGGTCGTGACGGCGTTCTCGGCGCCGGTCGTCGAGCCGGTGCCCGAGCCCGTCGTCGACCCGTTCGTCGAGCCGGAGTCGGTGCTGCTGCCGTCCCCGGTGCCGGAGCCCGGATCGGTGGGCGGGGTCGTCTGCTCCGTGGTCGGGGGGGTCGTCGGCTCCGTGGTCGGGGGGGTCGTCGGCTCCGTGGTGGGCGGCGTCGTCGGCTCCGTGGTCGGCGGGGTCGTCGGCTCCGTGGTGGGCGGCGTCGTCGGACCCGTGGTCGGCGGGGTCGTCGGCCCTGCGGCGGCCGGCGGGGTCGGGGGCGGGGTGATCGTGATGGCGCCGGACCCAGGCGCGACGGTGCTGGTCGGGAAGCCCACGGCTCCGCTGAGGTGGGTGGGCGAGGCCTGCGAACCCACGACGATGCCGGACAGGCCGCCACCGCCGGACAGGGTCGCGGCGCCACGCTGGTACGCGACGAGGATGACGCCGTCGCCGCGCCAGGTGCCCTGGGCGGCCAGCTTGGCCGCGACCTGCTGGTTGACCGGGAGCATCACCAGCGGGGGCTCGGCGGTCAGGACGGGGACCCGGGAGCCGACCGTGAGGCGGGGCGACGGGTGGGAGTAGGTACGGGGCACCTCGACGGCAGCGGCGTAGCTGGGGTTGCTGGACTCGTTGGCCCGCTCGACCGAGGCGTTCCCGTGCACGACGACACCGGCCACCACCAGGAAGCACGCCGACACGCCCAGCGCCACCGCCTCTGCGGAGTTGCGCGGCGCGAGCCCCACCTTCTTGCCCATCAGAGCCACCCCTCTGAGACCACCACTGCATCGACCACCCGGTCGGGCCCCCGGCAGGGGGGCCTCGTGCGTGGGTGATCGGTCGGGTCGGTCGAGAACTTGAGGACTTCTTAACGATTCACCCGGTCGGAGCAATCGCGCGCGCGAGCAGTCGGGATACCTCCCGGTCAGCGGGCGCGCGCGGCCTTGAGGACCTTCTTCGGCACCTTCTTGGCGACCGTGAACTCGCGAGCGTCGGACCGCTCCCCGAGCCGCTCGGCGAGGCCGACGTCGCAGAGCCGCTTGAGGACCAGCGGGCACGTCTTGCAGCGCGGGCGGTCCTTGCAGCACTTCTTCTTCGTGATGACGACGGGCACCTCCTGAGGATAGGCAAGGCTCACCTGATCCGACGAATCGGGGTGCGGACGAGTCGACCTGTACGCCGGGTCCTGTCCCCGGCCGGATCGCTCCGGACCGGGTGGCGGCCATCCATCTACGACGTGCGTCGCCGCACGCCTCCAGCGGTCTACCCGAAGGCTCGGGCGGGCAGCCCTCGAACGCCTCCTGCTCGACCTTGCTCCGGGTGGGGTTTGCCGAGCCACCCCCGTCACCGGAGGTGCTGGTGGTCTCTTGCACCACCGTTTCACCCTTACCGGCGCCTGCCGCCCCGAGGGGCGGTGGTGCACCGGCGGTCTTCTCTCTGTGGCACTTTCCCGCGGGTCACCCCGGGTGGGTGTTACCCACCACCCTGCCCTGCGGAGCCCGGACGTTCCTCGGCGGGACGGTTGCCCGTCCCGACGCGGCCGCCCGGTCGACTCGTCCGCGCCGCCCAGGGTACGGCAGCGTCACGACCCTCGACGACGTGTCAGCCGGCGGGTGAGAACCGGACGACGCGGCCCTCGACGTCTGCCTCGTCCAACCGGACCCGCAGCCGGCTGCCGAGCTCGGGAGTGCCCGAGCACCGCGCCAGCACGGCCGGGTCGCTCAGCTGCACCAGCCTGCTGTCGCTGCCCCGCTTGCGGTCCTCGCCGTCGTCGACCACGACCGCGTCGAACACCTCCCCCACCCGGCCTGACAGGGTGGCCGCCTCCACCAGGTCGATCGTGGCCCGTTCGAGCGCGCCGGACAGCCGGTCCGAGGCCTGCATCAGGGCGGGCATCGCGGGCAGCGCCTCGCGCACCCACGCCGGGACCTCGGCCCCGCGGACGAGGTGCTCGCAGGTCACCAGCCCGAACCGATCCACCAGCCGGCGCAGCGGTGCCGTCACGTGGGCGTACGAGGCGCCGACGGCTGCCTGCACGAGCCCGTCGGGCACCTCGCCGTCCAGGGCGGTGTAGGCCGCGCCACGGAACAGGGCTGTCGACTCGTGCAGCAGCGCGAGCTGGCGCGGGTCCTGAGCGTCGAGCGATCGCAGCAGGTCGCCCACCGACGTCTCGGAGGGGGCGTCCACCCCGAGCGCCCTGGCCTGCCGGCGGAACCGGGCGACGGTGCGGTCGTCGGGGGCAGGCATCGTGCGCAGCACGCCGACCCGGCCCTGCACCATCAGCTCTCCCGCGGCCATGCCGGTGAGCAGCGACACCTGGGCGTTCCAGTCCTCCACGGCCAGCCGCGGCCGGTACCGCAGCCGGTAGCCCGTGACCTCCCCGGAGACCTCCTCGACCTCCTGGTCGGGGATGCCGAGGCTCATCCCTCCGCGCGCGCGCTCGGCCGCCTGCAGCGCCGCGCCCAGGGTCGGCAGCAGCGAGAACGGCTCGGGCACCTGGTCGGCGTCGAGGGCGGCCTGCACCTGCTCGTAGTCGAAGCGAGCGCGCGAGCGCACCAGCGCGCGGCTGAGCGCGGTCGCGGTGCGGGTGCCGTCGGCGGCCACGTCGATCGTCCAGACGAACGCAGGACGCACCTGGGCTGGCAGCAGGCTCGCGGCGTCCTCGCTGAGCACCGGGGGGTGCAGGGCGACACGGCGGTGCGGGGCGTAGAGGGTCTGCCCCCGGCGCCGGGCCTCCTCGTCGGTCGGCGAACCGGGGCGGACGAAGGCCGGGACGTCGGCGATCGCGTAGTGTACCCGCCAGCCGTCGCCGAGGCGCTCGAGGTGCATCGCCTGGTCCAGGTCCATCGCCGTGGGCGGGTCGATGGTCACGAACGGCAGGTCCGTGCGGTCATCCTCCGGCAGGCCGGCCTCGCGGGTCGACCGCACGGCGTCGGCCAGCACCTCGGCGGGGAACGCCTCCTGGATCTCCAGCTCGCGGAGCAGTGCGTCCAGGATGGGCTCGAGCCGGGCGGGCACGATCGTCGTCGGGTGCGCCATGGCCGCAACCCTAGCGACGGGCCGCTGCGCCGGCCCGTGCCACGCTGTGCGCGTGCTGGTGCTGCTGCCCCCCTCGGAGACCAAGGCGAGCCGCGGACGGGGGAACCCGCTCGACCTCGCCTCCCTCAGCCTCCCCGCCCTGGCCGAGCCCCGCCGCCGCGTGCTCGAGGAGGTCGCTCGGGCGAGTGCCCGGCCGGACGCCCTGCAGGTGCTCGACGTGCCGCGCACCCTGCAGGCCGAGGTCGACCGCAACACGCGGTGGGAGACCGCGCCGGCCCTGCCGGTCTCGCAGCTGTACCGCGGCGTCCTGTACGACGCCCTCGACGTCGCGTCGCTGTCGCCCGGAGCCAAGCGCCGCGCCCGCACCCGGCTCGTGGTGGTCTCAGCCGCGTACGGAGCGCTGCGCCTCGACGACAGGGTGCCGCCGTACCGGACCTCGGCGTGCGCCCGCCTCCCCCTCGGCCCGGCCGGCGAGCCGGTCGAGCTGGCGGCCTACTGGCGCGCGCACCTCGCCGACCAGCTGGTGGCCCTGGCCGCCGGAGGCCTCGTCGTCGACTGCCGCTCCGACACCTACACGGCGATGTGGCGTCCGACCGGCGAGGTCGCTGAGCGCAGGGTCTCGGTGCGGGTTCTGCGCGACGTCGGCGGGGAACGCTCGGTGGTCTCCCACATGGCCAAGCACACCCGCGGGCTCGTGGCGCGGCACCTGGTGTCCCGCGCCGGTCGCGACCCGGTCAGCCCCCGCGGTCTGGCAGCGGCGGTGGGCGAGGCGTTCGACGTCGAGCTCTCCGAACAGGCGCGCGACGGCAGCCGGGTGCTAGACGTCGTCGTGCGGGGCTGAGGTGCCGGTCGTCCTGCAGGACGCGCAGGACGACCAGGCACGGGCCGGACGGCGTGGACGGCTCCGGTTCGTCTGGGTGCTACCCGTGGTCGCCGCCGCCGTCTGCCTCACCACCGGCGCGCTCGACCCGTCGTCGGCCGGCGACGTGCTGGCCCGGGTCGGCCCGATCCTCGTCTTCGTCGCCCTGCTCACCGTGATCGCCGAGATCGCTTCGGCTGCAGGCGTGTTCGACGTCCTGGCCCGCTGGGCGGCGATCGCCGGCGGCGGGCGCACCTGGCGGCTCTGGCTGCTGCTGGCCCTGGTGGCGTGGGCGTGCACGACGGTGCTCTCGCTCGACACCACCGCGGTGCTCGTCACCCCCGTCGTGCTCGTGACCGCCCGGCGCACCGGCGCCCCCGTGGGCGTGCTCGCGCTGACGACGGTCTGGCTGTGTGCCACCGGCTCGCTGCTGCTGCCGGTCTCCAACCTCACCAACCTGCTGGCGCTGGACCGGCTCGGCACCGGTGTCGTCGGGTACCTGGCGCTGGCGTGGGCACCCGCGCTGGCCGCGGTCGTGGTCACGCTGGTCGTCGTGGCCGTGCTGCACCGGCGCGACCTCGGCACGCGGTACAAGGTGCCGCCGCCGCACCGGGTCCCGGACCGCACCTGGACGATCGGCACCGGCGCGGTGTGCCTCGCACTGGTCCCGGCCTTCGTCAGCGGGCTGCCGGTATGGGCGTCGGCTGCGGCGGCCGTGACCGTGCTCGGCGCGCTGACGGCCTGGCGGCGGCCCAGGGTGCTGTCGAACCTCACCGTCCCCTGGCAGACCCTCATGGCCGTGCTCGGCCTGTTCGCCGTCGTCGAGACGGCACACCGGCACGGCCTGGACGCCCTCGCCGGTCGGCTGCTCGGCCCCGGCGACGGCTACCTCGAGCTGCTGCGCACCTCCGCCGTGGGCGCCCTCGGCTCGGACCTGCTGAACAACCTGCCCGCCTACCTCGCCCTGGAACCCGGTGCGCAGGGCGAGGTCCAGCTGATGGCGCTGCTCGTCGGCGTGGGCGCCGCTCCCCTGCTGACGCCGTGGGCGTCGCTGGCCACGCTGCTGTGGGCGGACCGTTGCCGTGCTTACGGTGCCGAGGTGGTCTGGCGCGAGGTGCTCGGCAAGGGCGCGCTGCTCTCGGTGGTGGTGCTGCCGGTCTCGGTCGCCGCGCTCTGGTGGTCCACGTCCTGACCCGACGGCCGTCTACCGCTCGTCCGGCTCCGGGACGGGCTCGGCGCCGGCGGCCTCGTCGCGCTCGGCCCACTCCAGCAGCGGCGCGATGTCGAAGACGGCGTCGTCGATGCCGGCATGCAGGTCGCCGATCTCGGCGTAGCGCGGCGGCATCGTGACGATGGTGAAGTCCGAGGGCGTGACGTGGTCGACCTCGTCCCAGCGGATCGGGGCCGAGACGGTGGCCTCGGCGTTGGCCCGCACCGAGTACGCGCTCGCGATGGTGTGGTCGCGGGCGTTCTGGTTGTAGTCGACGAACAGGGCCGCAGGGTCGCGGTCCTTGCGCCACCAGGTGGTCGTGACCTCGTCCGGTGCCCGTCGCTCGACCTCGCGGGCGAACGCGAGCGCCGCGCGCCGCACGTCGGCGAACCCGTGCTCGGGGGCGATCCGCACGTAGACGTGCAGCCCGCGTCCGCCGGACGTCTTCGGCCAGCCGACGGCACCCAGGTCCTCGAGCACCTCGTGGGCGACGTGGGCGACCCGCTGCACGCGGTCCCACGGGCAGGCCGGCATCGGGTCGAGGTCGATCCGCCACTCGTCCGGCTTCTCGGTGTCGGCGCGTCGGCTGTTCCAGGGGTGCAGCTCGACGGTCGACATCTGGACGGCCCAGATGACGTGCGCGAGGTCGGTGACGCAGAGCTCGTCCGCCGTCCGGTTGTAGCGGGGGAACGTGACCTGCACGGTCTCGAGCCAGGGCGGGGCGCCGCGCGGCACCCGCTTCTGGTGCACCTTCTTGCCGGCGAGGCCGTCGGGGAAGCGGTGCATCATGCACGGCCGCTCGCGCAACGCGTTGACGATGCCGTCGCCGACCGAGA
The DNA here is from genome assembly GCA_038213835.1 of Actinomycetales bacterium. Classification (GTDB taxonomy): domain Bacteria; phylum Actinomycetota; class Actinomycetes; order Actinomycetales; family CAWJMD01; genus JBBQSN01. Next base: position 16,925 of record JBBQSN010000031.1, on the reverse strand, counting down.
GGTAGTACTGCGCCAGGTCGAGCTTGGTCTGGCCCGTCCGGAAGTAGACGCGGTCCGGGCTCGACAGGCGCACGGTGCGTCCGGCGACCTCCAGCTCGACCGCGTCCGCCATGCCCTACTCCCCCAGCGCTGTGTGGCCCAGGGCTCTCAGGCCGAGCTCGACGTCCTCGATCAGGTCGGCGCAGTCCTCGAGGCCGACCGAGATCCGGACGACGGAGTCCGTGATCCCCACGGACGCACGGCCTTGCGGCCCCAACCGGCGGTGCGTGGTGGTGGCCGGGTGGGTGACGAGCGACTTGGAGTCGCCGAGGTTGTTCGAGATGTCGATCAGCCGCATGCCGTCGAGCAGGGCGAACGCGGCCTCGCGACCGGTGCGACCCGGGGTCTCGTCGAGCTCGAACGTGACGACGGTGCCGCCGCCGGTCATCTGCCGTCGGGCGAGGTCGTGCTGCGGGTGCGAGGGCAGGAACGGGTAGCGCACCCACGACACCTCGGGCCGCTGCTCCAACCACGCCGCGAGCCGCAACGCCGACTCCTGCATCCGGTGCACCCGCAGCGACATCGTGTCGAGGCCCTTGAGCGCGACCCACGCCGTGAACGGGCTCATCGACGGCCCGGTGTGCCGCATCAGCTCCTGCACCGGCCCGCGCACGTACTCGGTGCTGCCGAGGATCGCACCTCCGAGGGTGCGTCCCTGCCCGTCGATGTGCTTGGTGGTGGAGTAGACGACGACATCGGCCCCGAGCTCGAGCGGGCGCTGCAGCAGCGGGGTGGCGAAGACGTTGTCGACGACCACGGTGGCACCCGCCGCGTGCGCGAGCTCGCAGATCGCGGCGACGTCGACGATCTCCTGCATCGGGTTCGAGGGCGACTCGAAGAAGACCGCGGCGGCGGGCTCGGCCAGCGCCTGCCGCCACTGGTCGAGGTCGGTGCCGTCGACGAACGAGGTGCGCACGCCCCATCGCGGCAGGATGTCGTCCAGGATCGCGAAGCAGGAGCCGAACAGGCTGCGGGCGGCGACCACGCGATCGCCCTGCCGAAGCAGGGCCGCGAGCGAGGTGAACACCGCGGCCATGCCGGTGGCGGTGCCGAAGCAGTCCTCAGCACCCTCGAGCAGGGCCAGCCGACGCTCGAAGGCCTCCACGGTCGGGTTCCCGTACCTCGAGTACATGTGGTGATCGACCTCGCCGGTGAACGCCTGCTCGGCGGTGCGGGCGTCGGGGTAGACGTAGCCGGACGTGAGGAACAGCGCCTCGGCGGTCTCGTCGTACCCGGTGCGCTCCAGTCCGCCTCGGACCGCGATGGTGTCCGGACGCCAGCCCGCGGGGTCGGGTGGCCGACGGCTCACGACTGCCGCCAGGGCAGGCCCTCGGCTCGCCACCCCGTGCGTCCGCGGTGCCCGTCGGCGTCGATCCCGCCCTCGAAGCCGTCCAGGACGTTGTACGAGCGGCCGAGCCCGGCGGCCGTGGCCGACCGGGCCGCCGCGACCGATCGCACCCCGGAGCGGCACAGGAACACCAGCGGGACGTCCTGCCTGTCCCCCAACGCTTCTCGCAACTGGTCCACGAACCGGTCGTTCACCCGGCCAGTGGGGTACTGCTGCCACTCGAGGCTCAGGTGGGCCCGCCCGAGCGGCGAGGTGTCGGGGGCGCCGACGTAGGCCCACTCGGCCTGCGTGCGGCAGTCGACCAGGACGGCGTCGGCATCGCCTTCGAGCAGCTCCCAGGCCTCGCGAGGGGTCAGATCGCCCTCGTAGCCCGAGGTGCTCACAGGCCCGAGTCCGGCGTGCGCACCAGGACGGCGCGGCAGTCCTCGCAGCGCGCGACCTCGTCCGGCGGCAGTCCCTTGATCCGGTTCAGCTCGACCGGCGTGAGCTCGGAGCGGCAGCCCTCGCAGCGCTTCCCGCGCAGCATGGCCGCGCCGATCCCCTGGGTCTGCTCGCGGATCCTCTCGTACAGGGCGACCAGGGCCGGGTCGAGCCCGCCGGCGATGTCGTCGCGTCGGGTCGTGACCGTGCCCGCCTCGGCGTCGACCTCGGCCACTGCCGCGTCGCGGCTCGTCGCCAGCTCGGCGGCCCGCTCGTCGGCCCGGGCGACAGACGCCTCGAGACCGGACGCCTCGGTCTGCGCCGCCTCCAGCCGCTTCATCACCTCGAGCTCGACGTCCTCCAAGGCGGACTGCCTGCGCGCCAACGACTCGAGCTCGTGCTGCAGACCCTGGAGGTCCTTGGCCGAGCCGGCACCGGACTCGAGCCGGGCCCGGTCGCGCGCAGCTCGCGAGCTCACCTGCTCGACGTCGGCCTCTGCCTTGCGCAGCTCGCGCTGTACGTCGCTCGCAGTGGTGCGCACCTGCACCAGGCGGTCGCGCAGGGCGGCGCGCTCGACGTCGAGCGCGGAGATCTGCGCGTGCTCGGGCAGCGTGCGCCGCTGGTGGGCGAGCTGGCGCAGGCGGGTGTCGAGCGTCTGGACGTCGAGCAGCCGGACCTGGTCCAGGGCGTTGGCCTTACTCACGTGGTGGATCCTCTCGCGGGGTCGTCCAGGGGTGTCATGAGGTCGGCGGTGCCACCGGGTGCGACGACGAACGTCCACGGGTCGGTACGCCGGGTCGAGACCTCGACCTCCAGGTCGGGGAAGCGTTCGCGCAGCAAGACGGCGCAGCGCTCGAGCCAGGGCCACTCGCTGGCCCAGTGCGCGAGGTCGACGAGGAACGGACGGCCGTCGGCACGGTGCTCGCGTGCCTCGATGGCGGGGTGGTGCCGCAGGTCGGCCGTGACGAAGACGTCGGCGCCGCTGTCGCGGACCTCGGCGAACAGGCTGTCGCCGCTGCCGCCGCACACGGCCACCGTGCTGACGAGCGCCTCGGCGTCACCGCTGACGCGCACGCCCTGGGCGACGGCCGGCAGCCGGTCGGCCAGGAGCCGGGCGAGGTCGGCGAGCGCGACGGGCTGCGCGAGCGTGCCCACCCGACCGAGACCGGCGGACGACGGGCTGGACCCCGCGTCGGCAGCCGGTGCCAGGGGTCGCAGGTCGGTGAGCCCGAGCAGGTCGGCGAGCGCCTCGTTGACGCCTCCGAGCGCGGCGTCGGCGTTGGTGTGGGCCACGTACAGGGCGCAGCCGCCCCGCACCAGCCGGTGCACGACGCGCCCCTTGGGGGTGTCGGCCGCCACCGAGTGCACCGGGCGCAGCAGCAGCGGGTGGTGGGTGAGCAGCAGGTCGGTGCCGGAGACCACGGCGTCCTCGGCCACCGCGGTGACCGGATCGACCGCCAGCAGCACGCGTCGCACGGACGCGCGCGGATCCCCGCAGACCAGCCCCACGGCGTCCCAGTCCTCGGCGGTGCCCGGCGGGAAGGCGGACTCCAGCACCTCGACCACCTGCCCGAGGGTCGGAGACGTCACGCCGACGAGCCTAGTGCGGCTCGCGCTCGGTGGGCCCGGCCGGGTTCGAACCGACGACAGCCGCGGTGTAAACGCGGTGCTCTACCAGCTGAGCTACAGGCCCCGGAGCCGAACTGTCTCACGGGCTGACCCTCGGGTGAGCGGTGGCTGGAGGCCGTGGCCGCCGAAGTCTCGGGTCATCGACGGCCACGGCTGGGTCCATGAAACCGCAACGACCTGGTTCACGGGAACTCTCGGTGACGTCGTCACCCGCATGGGCGCACGAATGGTGCCCAACCAGGCGTGCCGCGCACCCGACGCGCACCCGCCGTCACAGCGCCGCGACGGCCTGGGCGTACGCCGAGAGGTCGCGGGCCCGGCCCGGTCCGTTGAGCACCGACCAGCACAGCACTCCCTCGCGGTCGACCAGGAAGCTCCCGCGCGCGGCCATCCCGGCGGGCTCGAAGAACGCACCGTAGGTCTTCGCGACCTCGCCGTGCGGCCAGAAGTCGGACAGCAGGGGGAAGTCGTACCCCTCCTGGTCGGCCCAGGCCTTGAGCGCCGGCTTGGGGTCGCACGACACCCCGACGACCTGGACGCCCGCCGTGCGGAAGACGGCGATGTCGTCGCGCAGCGCGCACAGCTCACCGGTGCAGGTGCTGGAGAACGCGAACGGGTAGAACACGAGCAGCACGGCCGACAGGCCCCGCAGGGCGGACAGCTCGAACGGCTGACCGTCCTGGTCTGGGAGCGTGAAGTCCGGTGCGGGTGAACCGATTTCGGGCAACGTCAACGGTTCCTCAGCCCTTGCGGGCAGACTTCGGCGTGACCAGCCGGGTGGCCGACCAGTCGGGGCCGGCGGCGATCGAGCGCGTGAGGTGCAGACCGGCGGTGGGCGCGGCCTCCTCGACCTCGGCCGGTGGCACGTGGCCCGGACGGCCGCTCTTGGGGGTGATCAGCCAGATCGGCGCGCCCTCGGCCAGCGCGCCCAGCGTGTCGACCATGGCGTCGACCAGGTCGCCGTCGTCCTGGCGCCACCACAGGATCACGCCGTCGACGACCTCGTCGGCGTCCTCGTCGACCAGCTCGTTGCCCGTGCGGTCCTCGATCGCCTCGCGGACGTCCTGGTCCACGTCGTCGTCGTACCCGAACTCCTGGACGACGTGCCCCCGCTCGAAACCGAGCCGACCTGCGAGGTCCGACTCGCCCGCGGTGTCCGCGGTGATGCTCACCTGCTGCTCTCCTTCACGACGTGGTGCCGCCCGGGTTCCGGTCCGCCTGCGGCTATGGACGACCGTAGACCACGGCGAGGGGCTCCACCACGCCGTCCCGCGCAAGTCCCCGGGTGCCGCCTCGACCGGACCGACCTACCATCCGCTGGTGGGCAGGGTGAGCACGCGGGTGCCGGTCGTACGGTGGGACCTCGGACGGAGCGGGTCCTCCCGGCGTCCCGACACCCTCGCGGTGGAGGAGCCGCTGGAGCTGCGCGTCGGCGGCGAGCCGCTCGTCACCACGATGCGCACCCCCGGCCACGACGTCGACCTCGCCGTCGGCTGGCTGCTGGCGGAGGGTCTGCTCGCCGCCGCGCAGGACGTCGCCGCGGCGGTCCACTGCACCGACACCGACGAGAGCGGCGTCCCCACCTTCAACGTCCTCGAGCTGACGCTGCGGCCCGGCGTCGCACCCCCCGACCTCACCGGTCGGCGCACGTTCGGGGTCACCTCGTCGTGCGGCGTGTGCGGCTCGGCGAGCGTCGAGGCCGTCCTGGACAGGGTGGGGGCCGACCTGTCGACCGACCCCGTCGTCGTCGACCCCGAGGTGCTCGCCCGGCTGCCGGACGCACTGCGCGAGGCGCAGGCCGTGTTCGACCGCACCGGCGGGCTGCACGCGGTCGGCCTCTTCACCGCCGACGGCGAGCTGGTCGTGGCCCGCGAGGACGTCGGTCGGCACAACGCCGCGGACAAGGTGCTCGGTTGGGCGGCGCGCGAGGGACGCCTCCCGTTGGCCGGCCACGTGCTGGTGCTGAGCGGCCGGGCGTCCTTCGAGCTGGTGCAGAAGGCCTGGAGCGCCGCAGTGCCTGTCGTGGCCTCGGTCTCGGCTCCGTCGTCGCTGGCCGTCGAGATCGCCGACCGGGCCGGCATCACGCTGGCCGGGTTCGTGCGGCACCCCACGCTGAACGTCTACACCCACCCTCAGCGGATCGTCTCGTCGACGCGCGCGGCCAGGTCGGCCGGGTAGGACGGGCGTCCCCACCCGCGCAGGTAGCGGTCCCGGTGTGACGGCCGGCGCCGGAGCAGACAGGATGGGACCGTCGCACCACTCCTGCGACGAGCTGGAGGCGCCCGCGACACGGGCGCCCGACGAACCCCGAGGGAGCTGCACCCGTGTCCCGACGTGACGAGTCCGGCCCGATCATCAACGGCCTGCCCACGAACCTGCCGGACATCGACCCGGAGGAGACGGGTGAGTGGCTCGAGTCGCTCGACGCCGTCGCCGAGAACTCCGGTCGCCGTCGGGCTCGGTACCTGATGCTGCAGATGCTGCAGCGCTCCCGTCAGCTCGGCGTCGGGGTGCCGTCGCTGACCGCGACCGACTACATCAACACCATCCCGCCCGAGCGCGAGCCGTGGTTCCCCGGTGACGAGGACGTCGAGCGCCGCTTCCGCGCCTACCTGCGCTGGAACTCGGCGATCATGGTGCACCGCGCGCAGCGGCCCGGGATCTCGGTCGGCGGCCACATCTCCTCGTACGCCTCGTCGTCCACGCTGTACGAGGTGGGCTTCAACCACTTCTTCCGCGGCCCCGACCACGAGGGCGGCGGCGACCAGATCTACTTCCAGGGGCACGCCTCCCCCGGCGTCTACGCTCGCGCGTACCTCGAGGGCCGGATGTCCGAGCAGCAGCTCGACGGCTTCCGCCAGGAGCTCTCGCACCCCGCCGGCGGCCTGCCGTCGTACCCGCACCCTCGCCTGATGCCGGACTTCTGGCAGTTCCCCACGGTGTCGATGGGCCTCGGCCCGATGAACGCCCTCTACCAGGCGCAGTTCAACAAGTACCTGCAGAACCGGGGTATCAAGGACACCTCTCAGCAGCGCGTCTGGGCCTTCCTGGGCGACGGCGAGATGGACGAGCCGGAGAGCCGCGGCCTGCTGCAGGTGGCCTCTAACGAGGAGCTCGACAACCTCACCTTCGTCATCAACTGCAACCTCCAGCGCCTCGACGGCCCGGTGCGCGGCAACGGCAAGATCATCCAGGAGCTCGAGTCGCACTTCCGCGGGGCGGGCTGGAACGTCATCAAGGTCGTCTGGGGTCGCGAGTGGGACCCGCTGCTGGCGAAGGACAACGACGCCGCCCTGGTGCACCTGATGAACTCCACCCCCGACGGCGACTACCAGACCTACCGGGCCGAGAACGGCGCGTTCATCCGCGAGCACTTCTTCGGACGCGACCCGCGCACCCGGCGGATGGTCCAGGACCTCAGCGACGACCAGATCTGGAGCCTCAAGCGCGGTGGCCACGACTACCGCAAGGTGTTCGCGGCGTACTCGGCCGCGACCCAGCACACCGGGCAGCCGACCGTCATCCTGGCGAAGACGATCAAGGGGTACGGCCTCGGCGCGAACTTCGCCGGGCGCAACGCGACCCACCAGATGAAGAAGCTGAGCCTGGCCGACCTCAAGAACTTCCGTGACGGTCTGCGGATCCCGGTCTCCGACGCCCAGCTCGAGGAGAACCCGTACCTTCCGCCGTACTACCACCCGGGTCCGGACAGCGAGGAGACCCAGTACCTGCTCGAGCGCCGACAGGCCCTGGGCGGGTCGCTGCCGCAGCGGCGCACCCGCTCCACGGCGATCACGCTGCCGGGCGACGAGGCCTACAAGCAGTCGAAGAAGGGTTCCGGGAAGCAGCAGATCGCCACCACGATGGCGTTCGTCCGGATCCTCAAGGACCTCATGCGCGACAAGGAGTTCGGTCGCCGTGTCGTCCCCATCATCCCGGACGAGGCGCGCACGTTCGGGATGGACTCGTTCTTCCCGACGATCAAGATCTACAACCCCCACGGTCAGAACTACACCTCGGTCGACCGCGAGCTGATGCTGGCCTACAAGGAGGCGATCGACGGGCAGATCCTGCACGTCGGCATCAACGAGGCCGGCTCGGTCGGGGCCTTCACCGCCGCCGGCACCGCCTACGCCACGCACGGCGAGCAGATGATCCCGATCTACATCTTCTACTCGATGTTCGGCTTCCAGCGGACCGGGGACGCGATGTGGGCCGCGGCCGACCAGATGACCCGCGGCTTCCTGATCGGCGCCACGGCCGGGCGCACCACCCTGACCGGTGAGGGGCTGCAGCACGCCGACGGCCACTCTCCCCTGCTGGCCTCGACCAACCCGGCGGTCATCACGTACGACCCGGCGTTCGGGTACGAGATCGGCCACATCATGCGTGACGGGCTGGAGCGCATGTACGGCCCCGGTGCCGACGACGACCGCACCCGCGACGTCATGTACTACATCACCGTCTACAACGAGCCGATGCTGCAGCCGCCCGAGCCGCAGGACCTCGACGTCGAGGGCCTGCTGCGCGGCACCTACCTGCTCAAGGCGGCCAGGAACGGTGACGCCCAGGAGGTCGGGGAGCGGCCGCAGCTGATGGCGTCCGGTGTGGCGGTGCCCTGGGCGCTGGAGGCCCAGGAGCTGCTGGCCGACGACTTCGGCGTCGCCGCCGACGTCTGGTCGGTGACCTCGTGGAACGAGCTGCGGCGCGACGGCCTGGACTGCGACTCGCGCGGCTTCGACGACCCGTCCTCGCCGACGCCGCAACCGTTCATCGCCGAGCAGCTCCAGGGGCGCGACGGCCCGGTCGTCGCGGTCACCGACTACATGCGCGCCGTGCCCGACCAGGTGCGCCAGTTCGTGCCGAACGAGTTCGTCTCGCTCGGGGCCGACGGGTTCGGCCTGTCCGACACCCGTCCCGCAGTGCGCCGGCACTTCAAGATCGACGGCCCGTCGGTGGCCTACCAGGCGCTGCGGATGCTCGCGGCCCGCGGTGCCGTCCCGGCCGACGCCCCGGCCAAGGCGTACGAGCTCTACCGCCTCAACGACGTCACCGCCGGCACCTCCGGCAACGCGGGCGGCGACAGCTGACCCGCGGGTCGCACCTCGGCGCTTCGACCCCGCGCTTTGTCGGGGTGCGACAACCCCGGCCGCGTAGGCTGCTGGGCGTGACCAGGACGGCGGCGGCCCGGCGCGGCACCGGTGCGCTCGCCACGGCGGCGCTGCACCGGCTCGACGAGACGCTGCCCTGGTACCGCGCGCTCGGCGCCGAGGACCGCTCCTGGGTGGGCCTGGTGGCCCAGGCAGGCATCAGCGCCTTCACGACCTGGTTCGAGCACCAGGACGAGACCCCCACCATCACCGCCGACGTGTTCGGAACCGCCCCGCGCGAGCTGACCCGCTCGGTCAGCCTGAGCCAGACCCTCGACCTCGTCCGCACGGTCGTTCAGGTGGTCGAGGACCACGTCGAGGAGCTGGCCGACGACCCCGACGACCCCGCCTCCGTGGCGGCCGTGCGCGAGGCCGTGCTGCGCTACTCCCGCGAGGTGGCGTTCGGGGCGGCCGAGGTGTATGCCCGGGCGGCCGAGACCCGCGGCGCGTGGGACGCCCGGCTCGAGGCCCTGGTCGTGGACGCCCTGCTGCGGGGCGAGACCGACGACGTCCTGCACTCCCGGGTGGCCGCGCTCGGCTGGAGCGACCACGCGGCCGTCACCGTCGTCGTGGGCGCCGGACGGGCGGGCGCCGCCCGTTCCGGCACCGACGACGACCTCGTGGACGCCCTGCGCCGAGCGGCCCGCGCGACGGCCGACGACGCGCTGGTCGGCGTCCAGGGTGGTCGGGTCGTGGTGGTGCTCGGTACCTCCGGCGACCCGGCGGTGGCGGCTGAGAACCTCGCTCCGCGGTTCGGCCCCGGCCCGGTCGTGGTCGGCCCCACGGCCACCGACCTCGCGGGCGCGGGCCGCTCGGCACGGGTGGCGATGGCCGGCCTGGCGGCCGCCCGCGCGTGGCCGGCGGCGCCGAGGCCGGTGCACGCCGACGACCTGCTGCCCGAGCGGGTGCTCTCCGGCGACGTCTCGGCCCGCCGGGCGCTGCTCGACCGGGTGCACGCGCCGGTGGTGGCGGCGGGGACGGCGTTCGCCGAGACGGTCTCGACCTACCTCGAGACCGGCCGCTCCCTGGAGGCCACGGCGCGCGCCCTGTTCGTGCACCCCAACACCGTGCGGTACCGGCTGCGCCGGGTCGCCGAGATCACCGGCTGGGACGCCACCCGCCCCCGCGACGCCTTCGTCCTGCAGACCGCCCAGGCGGTCGGACTCCTGGCTGCACGTCCCGCCCCCTGACTGATCCCTCGTTTGAAGGTTTCCTCCACATTCGCCGGAGAACGTTGTGAGGTTCGTGACCGGCACCCGCACCGCCGAGACGGAAGGCTGGACCCCGTGCTGGTCATCGTGTGCCCCGGTCAGGGATCCCAGACCCCCGGCTTCCTGTCCCCCTGGCTCGAGCTCCCCGGCGTGGAGGACCGGCTGGCGTGGCTGTCCGCCGTCGCCGGCCTCGACCTCGTGGAGCACGGCACCACGTCGGACGCCGAGACGATCCGCGACACCGCCGTGGCCCAGCCGCTCATCGTGGCCGCCGGGCTGGTCTCGCTGCTCGAGCTGTTCCCGCACCCGTCCGAGGGCTTCGGTCAGGTCGCGGGCGGCGCCGGCCACAGCGTCGGCGAGATCACCGCGGCCGCGGCGGCGGGGGTGCTGAGCGCCGAGCAGGCGATGGTCCTGGTCCGCGAGCGCGGGCGGGCGATGGCGCAGGCCTCGGCGGTCACCCGCACCGGCATGAGCGCGTGCGTGGGCGGCGACCCCGACGAGGTGCTGGCCGCGCTCGCGCGGCACGGGCTCACGCCGGCCAACGTCAACGGGGCCGGCCAGGTCGTCGCCGCAGGCACGCTGGAGCAGCTCGAGGCGCTGAAGGCCGACCCGCCCGCGAGGACCCGGGTGATCCCGCTGCCGGTGGCCGGGGCGTTCCACACCCGGCACATGGCGCCGGCGGTCGAGCTGCTCGAGCGGCACAGCCGGGCGATCACCACCCACGACCCCCGCACGCTGCTGCTGTCGAACGCCGACGGCACGGTCGTGCACGAGGGCGCGGAGGTGCTGCGCCGGTTGGTCAGCCAGGTGAGCAACCCGGTGCGGTGGGACCTGTGCATGCAGACCTTCACCGAGCTCGGCGTCACCGGCCTCATCGAGATCCCGCCGGCGGGCACGCTCACCAACCTCGCCAAGCGGGCCATGCCCGGCGTGCAGACCCTGGCGCTGAAGACCCCCGCCGACCTCGACGCCGCCCGCGCGATGGTCGCCGAGCACGGGACGGCCCCCGAGGACGGCGAGAACACCTGGCGCGTGGTGGTCGCGAGCGCGCCCGGCACCGTGCACATCGACGAGGCCGCCGTCGCCGGCGAGGAGGTCCGGGCCGAGACCGTCGTGGCCCGGGTGGACACCCCCGGCGGCTCCGACGACGACGAGGTCACCGCCGGCGAGGGCGGCACCGTGGTGGAGTGGCTCGTCAGCGAGGGCGAGACCGTCTCGCCGGGGCAGCCGTTGCTGCAGCTCGACCCCGAAGGAGGATCGTGATGGTCGCCATCACCGCGCAGGCCACGGCCGGCAACGCCTGCATCACCGGCATCGGCGCCTACCGCCCCGAGCGCGTCGTCACCAACGACGAGATCTGCCGGTACATCGACTCCTCGGACGAGTGGATCCGCGAACGCTCCGGCATCGTCACGCGGCGGTTCGCCGCCAAGGACGAGACCGTCGTCGACATGGGCGAGGCGGCCTCCCGCGAGGCGCTGGTCGCTGCCGGGCTCACCGCGGCCGACATCGACGTCGTGATCCTCGCCTCCGTCACGCACCTGCTCCAGACCCCGGCTGCCGCACCGCTGGTCGCGCACCGGCTCGGCGCCACTCCTGCCGCCGCGTTCGACGTCTCTGCGGCGTGCGCCGGGTTCTGCTACGGCATCTCGCTGGCCAACGACATGGTCCGCGCCGGCACCGCCCGCCACGTCCTGGTCATCGGGGTGGAGAAGCTCTCCGACATCACCGACCCGCGCGACCGCGGCAGCGCGTTCATCTTCGGCGACGGCGCCGGCGCCGCCGTCGTCAGCGCGTCGGACGAGCCGGGCATCGGCCCCACGGTGTGGGGCAGCGACGGTGGCGGGGGGGACTTCATCACCCAGAACCAGCCGTGGGACCAGCTGCGCGACGACCCCACCCTGGAGTGGCCCACGCTGCGGTTGGCCGGGCAGAGCGTGTTCCGCTGGGCGGTCTGGCAGATGGCGCCGGTGGCCCGCAAGGCGATCGAGGCCGCGGGCATCACCCCCGACGACCTCGACGCCTTCATTCCGCACCAGGCCAACGTCCGCATCATCGACGCCATGGCCAAGCAGATCAAGCTGCCCGACCACGTCGCGGTGGCGCGCGACATCGTCGACACCGGCAACACCTCGGCGGCCTCGGTGCCGCTGGCCCTGCACCGGATGCTCGCCGAGGGCCAGGCACCCTCCGGCGGCCTCGCCCTGCTGATCGGCTACGGCGCCGGCCTGGCCTACGCGGCCCAGGTCGTCCGGCTCCCCTGAGACCCCCGCCCACGCTCCACCCCTCCCGAGACCCCCGCCCACCCTGTGGCGGGTCGTAGTGTCACCCCGTACGTCCGAGCACCCCACCCAGAAGGAGTCCGAACATGGCGCAGAGCGAGCAGGAGATCCTCGCTGGTATCGCTGAGCTGGTGAACGAGGAGACCGGCCTCCCGGTCGAGTCCGTCGAGATGGACAAGTCGTTCACCGAGGACCTCGACATCGACTCGCTGTCGATGACGTCGATCGTGGTGCAGGCCGAGGACAAGTTCGGCGTCAAGATCCCGGACGAGGACATCAAGAACCTCAGCACCGTCCGCGACGTCGTCGCGTACGTGCAGCAGGCCCAGGGCTGATCGCCCCAGCACGTCGCTGACCGGCGGCGGGCCGTACCGGCCCGCCGTCGGCGGCACCTCGAGACAACCACCCACAGGTCCACCGGACCCGAAGCGGGAGAACGACTTCGATGAGCAGCACCCCTGACGACCGCCGCGTCGTCGTCACCGGACTCGGCGCCACCACGCCCCTCGGCGGGGACGTCGACAGCACGTGGAAGGCCGCCCTGGCCGGCGAGTCGGGGGCTCGCGCGCTGCCGGCGGAGTGGCTCGAGCGCTACGACCTGTCGGTGCACTTCGCGTGCCGGCTGGCGGTCCCGGCCTCCGAGGTGCTCCCCCGGCACGAGGCGAAGAAGCTCGACCCGTCCGGCCAGTACGCGATGGTGGCCGCGCGCGAGGCCTGGGCGCACGCCGGGTCGCCGGAGGTCGACCCCGAACGCCTCGGCGCCGTCGTGGCCACCGGCATCGGCGGGGTCTGGACCCTGCTCGACGCCTACGACGTGCTCAAGGAGTCGGGCCCGCGCCGGGTGCTGCCCATGACCGTCCCGATGCTGATGCCGAACGGCGCCGCCGGGGCGATCGCGATCGAGTTCGGCGCCCGGGCCGGCGCACACTCCCCCGTCTCGGCCTGCGCCTCCGGCGCCGAGGCGATGGCCTACGCGCTCGACATGATCCGCACCGGCCGCGCCGACGTCGTCATCGCCGGCGGCACCGAGGCCGCCATCCACCCGCTGCCCATCGCCGGCTTCGCCTCGATGCGCGCGCTCTCCACGCGCAACGATTCGCCCGAGACCGCCTCACGCCCCTATGACACCAGCCGCGACGGCTTCGTCCTCGGCGAGGGCGCCGGGATGGTCGTCCTGGAGTCCTACGCCCACGCGAGCGCCCGCGGCGCCACCGTCTACGCCGAGCTGGTCTCGGCCGGGCTCACCTCCGACGCCCACCACATCGCGGCGCCCGATCCCGCCGGTCTCGGCGCCACCCGGGCGATGAACGCGGCCCTGTCGGCGGGCGACATCGACCTGTCGGAGGTCGTGCACATCAACGCGCACGCGACGTCGACCCCTGCGGGCGACATCGCCGAGTCGGCCGCCATCTCGGCGGTGCTCGGCGAGCGCACCGGTGACGTCGCGGTCTCGGCCACCAAGTCGATGACCGGGCACCTGCTCGGCGCCGCCGGCGCCGTCGAGGGCATCTTCTGCATCCTCGCGCTGCACCACGGCACGGCCCCGGCCACGACGAACCTCACCGACCTCGACCCCGCGATCACGCTGGACGTGGTCTCCGGCGGCCCGCGCCAGATCGGGCCGGGTGTCGCGCTGAACAACTCGTTCGGGTTCGGCGGCCACAACGTGGCCGTGGCGTTCCGCAGCGTCTGACCCGGTCGGTCGGGCCGCCGTGCCCCGGCGCAACAGGGTCGATCCCGCCGGGGACCTGCACGCGGTGCCGCAGCGTGGCCTGCTGACCGGCAACCGGGGCTGCGTGGTCGACGACGCCGAGCGCGTCGTCCGGCACCACCAGGGTCGTGCCTGGATCTCGTGCGTGCTGGAGCACCGCGGGTGGCGCCAACCGCTGGCCGCCCCGCACCGGTGGACCCCGTTGTTCCTCCTCGACGACGCCGTGGCCCTGGCCGCCGGGCACCGGCCCTGCGGCCTGTGCCGGCGCGAGGAGTACCTGGCCTACCGGGACGGCGTCCTGCGCGGGCTGCGCCGGGACCGTCCGCCGCGTTCGACCGAGCTGGACGCGTTGCTGGCGGCCGAGCGGTTGCGGCGCGGCCGCGGGCCGGAGCGGGCGAACGACCGGATCACCTGGACCGCACCGGCGCACGACCTGCCCGACGGCACCGTGGTGGTCCAGGACCGCACGCCCCGGCTGCTGCGGGGCGAGCGCTCGTTGGCCTTCTCCTTCGGCGGCTGGCACGACCCGTCGCCCCGACCCAGGGGCAGCACGGTCGTCCTGACGCCGCCGACCTCGGTGCTGGCGCTGGCGAACGGCTTCGCGCCGCTGCTGCACCCCTCGGCGAGCTGAGGCCGGACGACGCTCAGCCGGACGACGCTCAGCCCACGCGGTGCAGCCAGCGCACCGGGGCGCCCTCGCCGGCGTAGCGGAACGGCTCGAGCTCGTCGTCCCAGGAGGCGCCGAGCGCGAGGTCGAGCTCGTGCCTCAGGATCGTCGGGTCGCCGGCGCCGGCCTCGACCGCCGCCCGGATCCGGTCCTCGGGCACCAGCACGTTGCCGTGGACGTCGGTGACGGCGTGGAAGATGCCGAGCTCCGGGGTGTGCATCCAGCGGCCGCCGTCGACGCCACGGCTCGGCTCCTCGGTCACCTCGTAGCGCAGGTGCGCCCACCCCCGCAGCGCGGAGGTGAGGGTGGCGGCGGTGCCCGCGGGGGCCTGCCAGGAGAGCTCGGCTCGGAACATGCCGGGCGCCACGGGCTGAGGGGTCCAGTCCAGGGCCACGCGCACGCCGAGGACGCCGCCGGCGGCCCACTCGACATGAGGGCACAGCGCACGCGGCGCGGAGTGCACGAACAGCACGCCCCGGGTGATGGGAACAGACATACCGACCTCCTGGTGACTCGAGGTACGTCTTCCCCACGGACCTCGCAGATCACTGCCGGATGCCGGCCACCACCACCGCTCGAGAGCAGCACACGCGTCGCGCGAGGCCCATTGTGCCCCACGCGCCACGTCCGCCACCACCGTTTGGGCGAGTCGTCCCCGCGACGTCTTCCGGGGCGGAGGCGAACCGGGCACGGAACGTGACGTGGTGACGGTGCGTGAACCACATGGCCTGGGGCTCAAGCACGCGTTCCGCCCAGCCGATGCACGAGGAGCCACCGGGTCCGTGCCCGGGACGAACGACCACATCGAGTGGAGCGAGGACACCGTGCTGGATGACGCCGACCTGCTGCTTTCCGAGGCCTACAGCGAGGGCACCGTCACCGAGATCATCCGTCCGGCGGCGATCGTGCCGGAGGATGCCGCCCGCTCGATCCTGGTCGAGCTGGCCATGCGCGACGTGCGCAACGGGGGGATGTGGCAGTCCAAGCCGAGCCTGTGGAGCCGCTGGGACCGGACCTGGAACGGCGCCTCCAACGTGACCGGCGCCGAGCTGATCGGCTCGATCGAGGTCGCCTACGGCACCCCGTCCCGGTACGAGATCACCATCTACCGCGTCACCGTCACCAAGCTCGGCGCCGAGCACGGCTGGACCGTCGAGACCCTGTGTGACGAGGCGCTCGCCCTCGGCGGACTCGACCTCGCGTCCTGCCCCCGGGCGAACCTGCGACCCGCGCCGCCCGTCGTCCGGTTCTGATCCGTCCTGCCGCTCCCCCGGGTCGGGTGCCAGGATGAGGACGTGACGTCCTCGCCCCGGCGCTACCACCGACCGACCCTGCTGGGGCCGGCGGCGATGGACACGCGCCCCGACGCGCTCGGGGCCCGCGAGCGGCAGGAGGCCGCGCACAGCACCGCGCGGCTGCTGGTGCTCGGAGCACGCGAGAGCGAGGACCCCGAGACGTTCCGGCGGCTGCTCTCGCTCACCGAGGACCACGGGCTCGAGCTCCTGGCCGAGCTGTGGGCCGACGCCCCCGCCGACTCGTTGCCCGGGGCGCTCTGGCGGCTGTACGCCCTGCGCGACTGGGTGCACCGCGACCCGATCGCGGCCTCGCGGGAGTTCCACGACGGCCGCCGCAGCGCGCCCGTCCACGAGGTCGTCGCCGGTGTCGCCGACCCGCCCGGGCCCGAGCAGGTGCGCGAGATGGCCGACGCCGTGCTGCGCGGCGTCTACACCGGCGACTTCGCCGTCGCGCTGGAGCGCGCGGCCGCCTTCGCCCGGATCGTGGCGGTCGGACGCGCCCACCAGGCCGACCGCACCGAGCGGGACGAGCACGACCCCACTCGCAGCGCGGGTCGGCTGGTCCGCACCGCCGAGCAGCTCGAGGCCGCGGCTCGGGACTGGCGGTCGGGGCACCTGCAGGCGCCCTGAGGACGCCGGGCGGACCCGCTGATCGGGAACACCCACCCACCCTGCCTCGTTATGCTGGACTGTGCGCCGGGCCGCGGTAGCCCCGGGCTCCACCAGAAGCCGCATCGAGCGGCCCCGCGCCGAGAGGCGCTCCCGGCCCGGCGCACACCAGTCCCTCCCGGCCGATCCGGCGCACCTGCCTCACGGCGTGCCTCCCCCACGAGCGGCGCAGGCTCGCGTAGACACGTGCACAGCCCCTCGAGGTATGAGCTCGAGGGGCTTCTTGCTGCCCTCCCGGAACGCCGGGGCGCTGACCGGCGCACCTTCCTGCGGGGGCGGCCGGTCCGCACGGGCGAGTTGGCCCACGGCGGGGCTGCTGCGAGACTCGAGCCTGCAACGACATCCGTACCCGCGTTCGAGGAGCTGAGCCCGCCCCCATGGACGAACACAGTCCGTGCCCCCCTGCTGACCGACGACGTTCGACAGGGGGGATCTCCTGATGTGGGTGCTGTCGCTCCTGCTCGGCGTGATCGTGGTGCTCGCCATCACCGCCGCCACCGGGTA
>JBBQSN010000030.1:0-25000 GCA_038213835.1 Actinomycetales bacterium | reverse complement strand
GCCCTGCTGGAGGGCGCCCTGCTCAGCGTCGGGCGCGCGGGCGGTCCGGCCGGGCGGGCGGCCGGCACCATCGGCGGCTTCCTCGAGCTGCACACCGTGGGCGGTCCCGACGCCGGGCTGGTCCACCGGCTCACGCCCGGGCAGCACCGCATCGGGCGCGCCGGCGAGGCCGTGCTCACCGTCGACGACCCCGACGTCTCCCGCGTGCACGCCGAGCTCGCCGTGACCCCGTCCGGCATCACGGTGCGCGACATCGGGTCCACCAACGGCACCTTCGTCGACGGCCACCGCCTCGGCGAGCAGCCGGTGCCGGTCACGGAGCGCTCCCGGGTGGTCCTCGGGTCGTCCACCCTCACGCTGCGGGTGCCGCGGGCCGAGCAGGCGGCCGCCGAGGTCCTCGAGGGCCTGGTCCAGGTGAACCGCTCGCCACGGATCGTCCCGCCGGTGCAGGCCGTCACCCTGCAGCTCCCCACGCCGCCGGCACCGCGTCGAGCCGTCCGGGTGCCCCTGATCGCGATGCTGGTCCCGCTGGTGCTGGCCGTGCCGCTCGCCCTGGTGCTGCAGTCCTGGTACTTCCTGCTGTTCGGGCTGCTCTCACCGCTCATGCTCCTGGGCAACCTGGTCAGCGACCACCTCGGCGGACGCAAGGACCACGTCGCGGCCACCCGCGCCTACGACGAGGAGCGGGCCCGGCTCGACCAGCAGCTCCTCGACGCCGTGGTCGTCGAGGGCCTGCGCCGCCGCGCCGGCGCCCCCGACGCCGCAGAGCTGCTGCGGATCGCCACTGGTGTGCTGCAACGGATCTGGGAGCGTGACACCACCGACCACGACTTCCTGCAGCTGCGCGTGGGCACTGCGACGCTGCCGTCGCGCATCACCGTCCTCCCACCGTCCGGGGCAACCCCTGCTGGGGGTGCCGCCGGCCCGGACCACCCGCTCATCGACGACGTCCCGGTGATCCTGCCCCTCGCCGACCTCGGCGTCGTGGGTCTGGCCGGCCACCGCCCCCGCGTGCTGGCGCTGACCCGCTCCCTCCTCGGTCAGCTGTCCACCCTGCACTCGCCCCGGCACGTGGGCCTCGTCGTCCTCGCGGCCGACCTCGCCGGACCCCCTGGCACCGGCATGCCCACCACCGGGGGTGACTGGGCGTGGACCGCCTGGTTGCCCCACACCCGTCCGGCCGACGGCCTGGGGGACGGCGTCGCCGCCCTGGTCGGGGTCGATGACGACCAGCGCCGCCGCCGCGTCGGCGAGCTGGTCGCGCTGCTCGACGCCCGGCTGGAGCAGGCGCGCCGCGGCACCGGCGAGCGCCGCCGGTTCGAGGGTCGGCACATGGTGATGCTGCTCGACGGCGCGCAGCGGCTGCGCACGCTGCCGGGGGTCTCCCGGCTGCTCGACCTCGGCCCGTCCGTGGGGATCACGGCGATCTGCCTGGACACCGATCCCGCCCAGCTCCCGGTCGAGTGCCGCGGCACCGTGCTGGTGAGCGGCGAGGTCGCCACCCGGCTGCGGGTCGCCAGCACCAGCACGTCGGCGGTCGAGGACGTCGTGGCCGACCTCGTCTCCGAGCGCTGGGCGCACCGGCTGGCCCGCGGGCTCGCGCCGCTGCGCGACGCCACGCCCCTGGCCGGCAGCGGCCTGCCCGACCAGGTGCGGCTGCTGGACCTGCTCGACCTCGCCCAGCCGTCCCCGGGACCGGTGCTCGACCGCTGGGCCGCCACCCCCCGCAGCACCACGACCGCCCTCGGCGCAGGCGCCGGGGGCACCGTCACGATCGACCTGCGGCGCGACGGCCCGCACGCCCTGGTCGCCGGCACGACCGGCTCGGGCAAGAGCGAGCTGCTCCAGACCCTGGTGGCCGGCCTCGCGCTGGCGAACCGGCCGGACGAGATGGTCTTCGTCCTGATCGACTACAAGGGCGGTTCAGCGTTCGCGCAGTGCACGGGGCTGCCCCATACGGTCGGCCTGGTGACCGACCTGGACGGCGCGCTGACCGGCCGCGCGCTGGACTCGCTCGGCGCGGAGGTGACCCGCCGCGAGCGCGTGCTCGCCGCGGCCGGCGCGAGCGACCTGGACGCCTACGTCGCCCTGCGCGAGGCCCCCGGGTCGCAGCTGCCGCCGCTGCCGCGCCTCGTGCTCGTCGTCGACGAGTTCCGGGTGCTGGCCGAGGAGCTCCCCGCCTTCGTCGCCGGCCTGGTGCGGCTCGCCGCCGTGGGGCGCTCCCTCGGTCTGCACCTGGTGCTCGCCACCCAGCGCCCGTCCGGAGTGGTCAGCGCCGAGATCAAGGCCAACACCAACCTGCGGATCGCCCTGCGGGTGCAGGAACCCGCCGACTCGGTCGACGTGGTCGACACCCCGCAGGCCGCCCACCTGCCCGTCACGGCGCCGGGACGGGCGCTGCTGCGCCGCGGCTCGGACGCACCGGTCGAGCTGCAGACCGCGCGGGTCGCGGGCCCGGCCCGCTCCGGGCCGGCCGCTCCCGCGGTGCAGCCGCTGCGCTGGGCCTCGCTCGGCGACCCGCTGCCCGCGCCCCCGACCTCCGCCGGCGGCGACGAGGAGCGTACCGACCTCGCCGACCTGGTGGCAGCGATCGCGCGAGCCGGCGAGCAGGCCGGGATCTCGGTCCCCGCCAGCCCGTGGCTGCCACCGCTTCCGGCCGTCGTCCGCCTCGCCGACCTCCCCCCAGCTCGCCGCGTGCCCGCTGTCGACGGTGGCCTCGTGCTGCCGTTCGGACTGCTCGACGAGCCGGCGCGACAGCGCCGCGGCACGGCGGCCTGGGACCTGCTGGCCGACGGTCCGCTGGCCGTGGTGGGCGGCACGCGCAGCGGGCGCACCACCCTGGTCCGTGCGCTGCTGGCCTCCCTCGCCGCCACCTGCTCCCCCGATGACGCCTGGGCCTACGTGCTGGACGGCGGTGGCGCGCTCTCCGCGGCCGCGACCCTGCCGCACGTCGGCGCCGTGGTGGCCCGGGACGACACCGAGCGCACCCTGCGGCTGCTCGACCTGCTGACCGAGCAGGTCGCGAGCCGGCAGGGGCTGCTGGCCGCCGAGCACGCGTCCGACCTCGCCGAGCAGCGCCGCGGCGCGACCGAGCGGGGTGAGCTCGGGTTGCCCTGGGTGCTGCTCGTTGTCGACGGTTGGGAGAGCCTGCAGCAGGCGGCCGAGCAGGCCGGCGCCCTGCGCGTGGCCGACGGCCTGCTGCACCTGCTGCGCCAGGGGCCGGCGGTCGGCGTCCTCACCGTGCTGACCGGAGGCCGAGCGGCGACCTCCGGCCAGGTGGGCGCCGTCCTGTCCCGCCGGGTGGTGCTGCGCACCGCCGACGCCGGCGACGCCGTGATGGCCGGCGTCCCGAGCCGCGCGGTCCCCGGCACCTGGCCGGCCGGACGCGCCCTGCTCGTCGACGACGACACCGTGCTCTCGGCGCAGGTGGCCGTGCTTGCCGACGACGTCTCCGGCAGCGCCCAGGCGGCGGCGCTGGTGGCGCTGGGCGACCGGGCCGGCACCCGGGCCGAGGAGACCGGGAGCACCGGCGGCGGCCCACCCGCCGTCCCGGCGATGCCGGGCGAGGTCACCCTGGACGACGTGCGGCTCCGGATCCCGGACGGCCGGTCGGCGCCGACCTGGCTGCCCCTGGGGGTGGGCGGCCCGCAGGTCACGCCGCAGGGCTGGGAGCCCGCGCGCCAGGGCCCGGTGCTGCTCGTCGGCGGGCACCCGGGGTCGGGCCGTTCCACCGCGCTGCTGGCGCTGGCGCACGGTGCCCGGACGGCCGGCCGCCCGGTCGTGGTCGTCGCGGGTCGCCGCTCCCCGCTCGAGGAGCTCACCGGGGCCACCGTGGTGCGTCCGGACGACGCCTGTGGCCTCGACGACGCGCTCGCCGCCGCCCGCGCCACCGGCACCCCCGCCCTCGTGCTCCTGGACGACGTCGAGACCCTCGACGGCACGGCCGTCGAGCCCGTGCTGTCACGGCTGCTCACCGACCTCGATGCTGCCGGCGGCCCCGCCGAGGCGGTCGCGGCCGCCGGTTCCACCCCCGAGCTGCTGACCCGGTTCGCAGGGCTCGCCGTCCGGCTCCGGCGCCCCGGGGTGGGGCTGGTCCTCGGTCCCGCGGCCCCCACCGACGGCGATCTGCTCGGCGTCCGGCTCGGTCGTGCCGAACAGCGTCGGCCCGGGCGGGGTGCCCTCGTCCAGCGGGGGGTCTGGATCGCTCTGCAGGTGGCCCTCCCGTGATCTACCGTGGGCACCGGGACGGTCCGCGCCTGCACGCACGGTGCGCACGGACCGATCCGGGTCCAGAGGCAGGGGGCAGGTGATGACGACTGTGACCGGCGACCAGACCGGCGACCGACCGGGCGACCAGCCGGGCGACCAGGCCGACGGCACCGACGACCACCGCGCGTCCGAGGACGCCGTCGAGCTCGTGGTCCCCGCCGACCCCGCCTACCTCGCCGTGCTGCGCACCGCCAGCGCCGGCATGGCCGCCCGGCTCGACCTCGAGCTGGACGAGATCGAGGACCTCCGGATCGCTGTCGACGAGGCCTGCTCGCTGCTCCTGCACGGTGCCCGTGCGGACGACCGGCTGCGTTCGGCCTTCGTCCTCGGCGAGGACTGGCTCCAGGTCGAGGTGAGCGGGCCGGCCGGCTCGCTGCCGCCCGCGGAGTCGATCGCCTGGGTCGTGCTCGAGGCCCTGGTCGGCGAGGTCGAGTCGCACCAGCCGACCGACGGCTCGCCCGCCCGGGTGCGGTTGCTGCACCGGCGCCGCCACCCCCGCCACGACCCCTCCCTCGGGGGCGCGGCGTGAGCACGACCACCGACGACCTCGTGCTCGTGGTCCGGCTCGAGCGCGGCGACCCGCAGCGCGAGGCCGCCCGCGAGCGCCTCGTGCAGTCCCACCTCGGCCTGGTCGAGCACCTGGCGCGGCGCTACTCCGGCCGGGGCGAGCTGCACGACGACCTGGTCCAGGTGGGCACCATCGGGCTGCTGCACGCCATCGACCGGTTCGACCCCGAGCGGGGGGGCTCGCTGGCCTCCTTCGCGGTCCCCACCGTCCTCGGCGAGATCCGCCGGCACTTCCGCGACCGCGGGTGGGCGGTCCGCGTCCCCCGCCGGCTGCAGGAGCTCAGCCGCACCCTGTCGACGACGCGGGCAGTGCTCACCCAGGAGCTCGGGCGCTCGCCCACGGTCGACGAGCTCGCCGTGCGCACCGGGCTGGACGCCGAGGTGGTGCTCGAGGGCCTCGAGTCCGCCGGTGCCTACGCCACCGTCCCGCTGGCACCCGATGCCGAGGGCGTGCACGCTCTCGGCGGCGACGACTCCGCCCTGGCCGAGGTCGAGAACCGCGAGGCGCTGCGCCCCCTGCTGCAGGCGCTGCCGCCGCGGGAGCGCAGGATCCTGGCGCTGCGGTTCGTGCGCGGCTGGTCCCAGCAGCAGATCGCCGACGAGGTCGGCATCTCCCAGATGCACGTGTCGCGGCTGCTCGCCCGCACCCTGGCCTCCCTGCGCGAGGAGCTCACCGAGGTCGGCTGACCGCTCACAGCGTCGGCGGGGCGTCCGCGCCGCGGGTGTGCTCGACGACCGCGGGGACGAACAGGCCCGCCCCGGCCGTCAGCGCGAGCACCGCGAGCCCGGCGCCGGCGAAGAAGGTGCCGGCCCGCAGCAGCGGCACCGCGAGCGCGAGCAGCACCAGCAGCTGGACGGTCAGCACCGGCGCCCGGGCCCAGCGCTGGCGCTGCAGCAGCCCGCGCGCGGCAGCGCCGAGCAGCACGGCGAAGGACAGCGCGAAGACGGCGGTGGCCACGCTGGCACCGGCGTCGATCTCGCGGTCGGCGCCGAGGGCGAACAGGAACACTCCGGCCACCCCGACGAGCAGGATCGCCTCGAGGACCACGGCGAGCAGCACCACGCGCAGCGCGATCCCGCGCCCACCCTCGCTCACCGGAGCCCGTCCACGTGCGGCACCGTAACCGGCCCGCCGGCGACACCGCGTGCTGGGGCCGGGAGCACCGCGTGCTGGGGCCGGGGAACACCGCGTGCCGGGGCCGCGTTCACCAGGTGGATCAGGCGTCAGGGGCGTAGCGTGGCCACGGACCCGCCTGGACCCGCGTGACCAAGACCGCACCCCACCCCCCAGATCCCGGGGCCAGACCCTTGTAACAGGCCTTGTCCCCGTGTGAGGCTTGCCCGGGGGCGCTGCACAGCGCCCCTTACGACTGACACGGCTAGTGAATGGGTTCACAAGCGATGAGGAGAGATCTCGATGGACTGGCGTGACCGCTCCGCCTGCCTGGACGAGGACCCGGAGCTGTTCTTCCCGATCGGGAACACCGGGCCCGCCCTGCTGCAGATCGAGGAGGCCAAGGCCGTCTGCCGCCGGTGCGAGGTCGTCGACACGTGCCTGAAGTGGGCGCTCGAGAACGGCCAGGACGCCGGAGTGTGGGGCGGCCTGTCCGAGGACGAGCGCCGTGCCCTCAAGCGCCGCACCGCCCGTGCGCGCCGGGCCGGCTGACCGACGACGACCCGGCAGCAGACCCGCCCCACCCCTGAGCAGGACGACCTCGCCCCCGGAGACGCTGTCTTCGGGGGCGTCGCTGTGCCCGGCAGCGCGGTCGACTCAGCGTGAGGCCGGGTCGCGCAGCCGCACCCGCACCAGCGCCTCGGTGCCGCCGCCGGGCGGGGAGCGCCACTCGATCCTGCCCCGCAGCTCGCCGGCCACCAGCGACTGGACGATCTGGGTGCCGAGACCTCCGGCGCCCGCCACGAAGCCCTCCGGCAGGCCGGGCCCGTCGTCGGCCACCGTGACCGCGAGGTCCTGACCGTCGCGCTGCACCGAGACGGTGACGTCGGCAGGCCCCGCGTCGCCGACCCGGCGACCGTGCTCGACGGCGTTGGACACCAGCTCGACCAGCACCAGGGCCAACGCGTTGGCGTCCTCGGCGTGCACCACGCCGAAGCTGCCGACCCGGTGCGAGCGCGCGCCCTCCGGCGGGGCGAGCACGCTGGCGGTCAGCGCCAGGCCCCGGTCCAGCAGGGCGTCGAAGTCGACCGACTCGTCGAAGCCGGTGGAGAGCGTCTCGTGCACCAGGGCGATCGTGGCGACCCGGCGCATCGCCTCCTCCAACGCCCCGCGGGCCTCGGGCAGGTCGGTGCGACGCGCCTGCAGCCGCAGCAGCGCCGAGACCGTCTGCAGGTTGTTCTTCACCCGGTGGTGGATCTCGCGGATCGTGGCGTCCTTGGTGAGCAGCTCGCGCTCGCGACGTTGCAGCTCGCTGACGTCACGGCACAGCACGAGCGCACCGACGCGCACCCCGGCGGCCTTCAGCGGCACCGCGCGCAGCGAGAGCTCGACCCGCGCCGACTGCACCTGGGTGCGCCACGGCGCGCGGCCGGTGACGACGACGGCCAGCGACTCGTCGACCGGCTCCGGGCCGTCGACCAGGCTGGTGGTGATCTCGGCGAGCGAGGCGCCCTCCAGGTCGTCGACCAGCCCGAGCCGGTGGAAGTTCGACAGCGCGTTGGGGCTGGCGTAGGTGACCACGCCGTCGGCGTCCAGGCGGATCAGGCCGTCCCCGACCCGGGGGGCGCCGCGGCGGCCGGCGGTGGGCGCGCCGTCCTGCGGGTAGGCGCCCTCCCCCACCATCACCATCAGCTGGTCGGCGGCCTCGAGGTACTCCTGCTCCAGGCCCGAGCCGTCGCGACCGCGCACGGTGCCCGCGTGCCGGCTCAGGACGGCGACGGAGCGCCCGCGCAGCTGCACCGGCACGGCGTCCACGGCGTCGCCGTGCACGAGCGTGCGGCGCTCCAGCGCCTCGCGCACCACCGCGTGCTCGGGGCCGTCGGCGCGGGTGCCCACCCGGTCGCGCGCGTGCACGGTGGCCGCGGTGCTGGGGCGGCAGTGCGCCAGGACGACGAACCCGCCCTGCCCGTCCTCGCCCCACAGCACGAGGTCCGCGAAGGACAGGTCGGAGAGCAGCTGCCAGTCGCCCACGAGCTGCGAGAGCCACTCCAGGCCCTCGGCGTCGAGGCCGCACACGTCGCGGGCGAGGTCCTGCAGGGTCGGCACGGGACCGACCCTAGACGAGCCCCCCTGGGGCCGGGGGGTCAGCCCGCCGACCCGGTCCGGATCACGCCGCGCAGCACCCGCAGGGCCACCGAAAGGGCCGCGAGGTCGCCGTGCTCGAGCTCCCCGACCTCGTCCATCGTGGTGCGGGCCCGGTTCAGCTGGTTGGCGTTCGCCTGCTCCCAGGCGTCGATCCGCGGCTCCGCGTCCAGCGCGCTGTCGGTGCTGTCGAGCACCGCGCGGGACAGCCCCATCCAGGCCGCGTACAGGTCGTCGCGCATCGCCCCGCGGGCCAGCGCCTCCCACCTGTTGCCGCGGTCCAGGCGCGAGATCCGCCCGAGCATGGCGTCGAGCTTGTACCGGGCGCTCACCGCGAAATAGAGCCGGGCCACCTGCTCGACCGGCTCGTCCACGGCGCCCGCGAGCTCGGCCAGGTCGAGCAGCGAGTACTCGTCCAGCAGGCCGGAGGCGCGCCGGGCGGTCTGCTCGTCGACCCCGGAGTCCTGCATCTGGTGCGCTCCGCGACGCATCCGGTCCAGGTCGACCCCGAGCAGCAGCTCGTCCATCTCACCACGCCAGCGCTCGACGACCGGTGCGAACCGGTCGATCTCGGCCTGGACGTCGAGGTCGCCGGGACGGTTCTGCACCAGCCACCTCGCCGCGCGGTCGATGAGGCGACGGAACTCCAGGTACAGGTCGGTCTGGATCGTGGTCGTCACGACGTTGTCGAGCGCCTCGACCGCGGAGACGTACTCCTCGAGCCCGTAGACCTCGCGCGCGACCACGTACGCCCGCACCACCTGCGCGGGGTCGGCGCCGCTCTCCTCGCACGCGCGGAACGCGAACGTGATGCCGCCCCGGTTGACCAGGTCGTTGGCCACCCAGGTGGTGATGATCTCGCGGCGCAGCGGGTGCGCTGCCATCCGGTCGCCGTACCGCTCCACCAGGGGCTTCGGGAAGTACCGGTTGAGCACCTGCTGGAACCAGGGCTCGTCCGGGATCGGGCTGGCCAGGACGTCGGCCGACAGCGCGATCTTGGCGTAGGCCACCAGAACAGAGAACTCCGGCGACGTCAGACCCTCGCCGTCGGCGTCGCGCCGGTCGATCGTGCGCTGGGTGGGCAGGAACTCCAGCGAACGGTCCAGCTCGCCGGTCGACTCCAGCGCCTTCATCAGCCGCGCGTGCACCGTCACCATCGAGTGGCTCTGCTTGCGGGCGTTGCCGAGCAGCACGTTCTGCTCGTAGTTGTCGCGCAGCACGAGCCGACCGACCTCGTCGGTCATCTCGGCCAGCAGCGTGTTGCGCTGCTTGGTGGTGAGGTCGCCGTCGGCCACGACCTGGTCGAGCAGGATCTTGATGTTCACCTCGTGGTCGGAGCAGTCGACCCCGGCCGAGTTGTCGATGGCGTCGGTGTTGACGCGCACGCCCCCCAGGGCGGCCTGGATGCGGCCGAGCTGGGTGAGCCCGAGGTTGCCGCCCTCGCCGACGACCTTGACCCGCAGGTCGCGGCCGTCGACCCGGATGGCGTCGTTCGCCTTGTCCCCCACCGACGCGTGGTCCTCGGCGGAGTCCTTGACGTAGGTGCCGATGCCGCCGTTCCAGAGCAGGTCGACCGGCGCCTGGAGCACCGCCTTCATCAGCTGGGCGGGCGTGAGCGCGGCCGTGCCCTCCGGCAGGCCGAGCCGCTCGCGCACCTGCGGCGAGATCGGTACGGACTTGGCCGTGCGCGGGAACACCCCGCCCCCCTCGCTGACCAGCGAGGTGTCGTAGTCGGCCCAGGACGAGCGCGGCAGGTCGAACAGCCGGCGCCGCTCGGCGAACGACGTGGCCGGGTCCGGGTCGGGGTCGAGGAACAGGTGCCGGTGGTCGAATGCCGCGACCAGCCGGATCTGCTCCGACAGCAGCATCCCGTTGCCGAAGACGTCACCGCTCATGTCGCCGACGCCGACCACCGTGAACGGCTGGGTCCGGGTGTCGTGGTCCATCTCGCGGAAGTGCCGCGCGACCGACTCCCACGCACCCCGCGCCGTGATGCCCATCGCCTTGTGGTCGTAGCCGACCGAGCCGCCGGACGCGAAGGCGTCGCCGAGCCAGAAGTCGTACTGCTTCGAGATGCCGTTCGCGATGTCGGAGAAGCTCGCCGTGCCCTTGTCGGCCGCCACCACGAGGTAGCTGTCGTCGGGGTCGTGGCGGACGACGCGCGGCGGCGGATCCACCCGGCGGCCGCCCTCGACGCCGGTGTCGGCGACCAGGTCGTCGGTGACGTCGAGCAGCGCCGAGATGAAGGTCGTGTAGCTCGCGATCCCCTCCGCCAGCCACGCCTCGCGGTCCTCGGCGGGGTCGGGGAGCTGCTTGGCGACGAACCCGCCCTTGGCGCCGGTGGGCACGATGACGGCGTTCTTCACCATCTGCGCCTTGACCAGCCCGAGGATCTCGGTGCGGAAGTCCTCGCGCCGGTCGCTCCACCGCAGTCCACCCCGGGCGACGGCGCCGAATCGCAGGTGGACGCCTTCGACACGCGGTGCGTACACCCAGATCTCGTGCGCCGGAAGCGGTTTCGGCAGGTCAGGCACCCGCTTCGGGTCGAGCTTGACCGCGACGTGCGCCTTCGGCCGACCGTCGCCGTCGACCTGGAAGAAGCTGGTGCGCACGGTGGCGGTGACCATGCCGAGCAGGGAGCGCAGGATGCGGTCCTGGTCCAGGCTGGCCACGCCCTCGAGGTCGTGGGTGATCTCCTCGACCAGCGCGTCGGCCGTCTCGTTGCGCTCCTCGGGCTCGCCCCCGCGGTCCGGGTCGAACCGTGCCTCGAACAGGGAGACCAGCCGCCGGGCGATCGCCACGTTGGCCAGCAGGCACTGCTCGACGTACTCCTGGCTGAAGGTGGACCCGGTCTGCCGCAGGTACTTCGCGTACGTGCGCAGCACGACGATCTGCCGCCAGGTCATCCCGCCGGCGATGACGAGCTGGTCTAGGCCGTCCGACTCGGCGAGGCCGGACCAGGCCGCCGAGAGCGCGTCGGTGAGCATGTCGCGGGTGGCGGCCGAGCGGGACATGCCCGGGTAGCGCAGGCCGAAGTCGTAGACGAAGGCGCGCGAGCCGTCCTGCGCCTCGATCTCGTAGGGCCGCTCGTCGACGACCTCGATCCCCAGGTTGCGGAAGAAGGGCAGAACAGTGGTGAGCGAGAGCGGCTCGCGACGGAACAGCTTGAGTCGCCGCTCGTCCGGGCCGGCACCGACCGGCTCGTACAGGCTGGTCTCCAGGCGGTCCGAGGTACCGTCCTCACGCGCGGCCGACTCGATCCGCCGCAGGTCGCCGACGGCCACCCGGGCGGGGAAGTCCTCCTTGTACGACTCCGGGAAACCGTTCTCCCAGGACCGTGCCAGCCGGACGGCCTCGACCTCGCCCACCTCGCGGACGAGGGCCTCGCCGAGGTCCTCCTCCCAGGTGCGGGTGGCCTCGACCAGGCGCGCCTCGAGCGCTCGCACGTCGACGGACGGGATGTCGGCGCCCCTCGGCGGGCGCAGCACGAAGTGCAGCCGCGCGAGCACCGACTCGCTGACGCGGGTGGTGAAGTCGACCGACTCGGCGCCGAACGCCTCGCCGAGGATGTCCTGCATCCGCAGCCGGACCACGGTGTTGTACCGGTCGCGCGGCAGGTACACCAGCGCCGAGACGAAGCGGCCGTAGTCGTCGGTGCGCAGGAACAACCGGGTGCGCCGCCGCTCCTGCAGGTGCAGCACCGCCATCGCCGTGCGGTACACCTGGCTCGGGTCGGTCTGGAACAGCTCGTCGCGCGGGTAGGTCTCCAGGATCGCCAGCAGGTCCTTGCCGGAGTGGCTCGACGGCGAGAGCCCCGCCTCGGCCAGGACGGCGTCGACCGTGGTGTCGACGATCGGGACCCGGCGCACGCTCTCGGTGTAGGCCGCCGAGGTGAACAGGCCCAGGAAGCGGCGCTCGCCCACGACCTGGTCGCCCTCGAACACCTTGACGCCCACGTAGTCGAGGTAGGAGCTGCGGTGCACGGTGGCGCGGGAGTTGGCCTTGGTGAGCACCAGCACGGTGCGCTCGCGCGCCTTGGCCCGCACCTGCGGCGAGAGCCGCTCGAAGCTGTGCGAGGCCTCGGTCTGGTCGTAGCGCAGGATGCCCAGACCGCTGCCCGCGGTGGCGGTCAGGTTCTCCTGGCCCTGCTCACCGCCGAGCACGTACTCGCGGTAGCCGAGGAAGGTGAAGTTCTCCTCGATCAGCCAGCGCATCAGCCGCTGCGCCTCTGCGGCCTCCTCCGCGAGGTCGGCCGGGACGTCGGCCGCCAGCCCCTCGGCGACCTCCGCGGCGCGCGCGCGCATCTTGGCCCAGTCCTCGACCGCGGTGCGGACGTCCTCGAGGACCGCGAGCAGCTCGCCGCGCAGCCGCTCGCACTCCGCGGCGTCCGGCTCCCGGTCGATCTCCACGTGCATCCAGGACTCGCTGGCGGCGTCGTCCGCCCAGTCGGCGCCGCGCTCGCCCGAGGCCAGCGAGGCCGTCGAGGTGTCGAGCACCTCGAGCAGCCGGCCGGTGACGTCGCGGCGCACGACCACGATGGGGTGCACGACGAGGTGGATCGTCCGGTCGTTGCCTCCGTCCCGGTTGTTCAGCCGGTTGGTCACGGAGTCGACCAGGAAGGGCATGTCCTCGGCGACGACCTCGACGACGGTGTGCCCCGAGCCGGAGCCCGACCCGGTCTGCCAGCCGTGGCTGTCGACCGACGGCGTGTGCACCCGGACGACCGCGGTGCCGGAGCTGCGCTCCTGGGCCAGCTGACGCTGGGAGAGCGCGGCGCCCGCGAGGTCGACCGGGTCGCGCGCGAGCAGGTCCTCGTCCGGGACGTGTCGGTAGTAGCGGGTGAGGAAGCCGAGCAGCCCGTCGCCGCCCGGACCGCGCTCGGTGGCGGCGGCCCGCTGCAGGGCCTGCGCCCGTGCGTCGTCGGCCCCCGCCGGTCCGGTGCTGCTCGTGCTCGCGATCGTGCTCACCTCGCGCCCACCCCCTGCGTCCGCCGCCCTGGGAGGCGGCCTCCGGTCCACGTCTCGGCCCACGTCATCGTGTGCCCCGGGAAGCGTAGTACCGACCACGGCCGGCCCGCCCGCCCGTGGGGGGCGGCGGACCGGCCGTGACCTGCCCCGAGGCCGCCGGGGGGCTCAGACGTTGACGCTGAAGTCCCGGGCGATGCCGGCCAGGCCGGTGGAGTAGCCCTGGCCCACGGCGCGGAACTTCCACTCCTCGCCGCTCTTGTAGACCTCGGCGAAGATCATCGCGGTCTCGGTGGCGGCGTCCTCGGTGAGGTCGTACCGACCCAGCTCGGTGCCGGTGGCGTCGTCGATCACGCGCGCGTAGGCGTTGCGCACCTGGCCGAAGGACTGCGAGCGGTTGTCGGCGTCGTAGATCGAGACCGCGATGACGACCTTGTCGGTGTCGGCCGGCATCGCGGACAGGTCGAGGTGGATCTGCTCGTCGTCGCCCGCACCCTCGCCGGTGAGGTTGTCGCCGCCGTGCCTGACCGCGCCGTCACCTGACTCCAGCTGGTTGAAGTAGACGAAGTGCTTGTCGGAGACGACCTTCCCGCTGGTCGCCACGACGATGGCGGAGGAGTCGAGGTCGAAGCCCGACCCGTCGGTGGTTCGGGCGTCCCAGCCCAGGCCCACGGTCACCTTCGCCAGGCCGGCCGGCCCCGCGGCCTTGGTCAGCGACATGTTCCCGCCCTTGGTCAGTGTCAGACCCATCGTGCGTCCCGTCCCCTTCGGTCGTGAGCACCCGGGCCGAGCGGACCGGGCGTGCGGTGTCAGTCCTACCGGAGAACGCTCAGAGAGCGCCGCGCAGCTCCCACAGGAGCGGGTAGTAGCGCAGCGGCAGCCGCGAGCGCAGGTACGGCGCACCGCTGGAGCCGCCCGTCCCCGACTTGGTGCCGATCTGGTACTCGACCATCTGGACGTGCCGGGCCCGCCAGTGCGCGAAGTTCGCGTCGTGGGTGAGCAGGGCCTCGGAGAGCTCCCACGCGTCCGCGTGGTCGCGACGGTGGCGGGCGACCTCGACCAGGCTGGTGCGCAGCTCGTCCTCGGACCCCACGGGCAGGCCCGCCCGCTCCAGCACCGAGACGTAGGCGTCCCACAACGACGGTTCGGCCAGGCGGCGCTCGAGCCGCGCCCGCTCGGCGGCGGTGAGGCCGCGGAACCGCTCCAGGAAGCCCGGGTCCTTGGCGCCGGACAGGAACTCCAGCTCGCGGAACTGCACGGACTGGAAGCCGGACGCCGGGGCGAGCCGCTCGCGGAAGGCGAGGAAGTCCTGCGGCGTCATCGTGAACAGGATCTCGACCTGGGTGACCAGGACCCGCTCGATCGTGTCGGCGCGCCTGAGCAGGTGCCTGGCCCACCACAGGCGGCCGTCGAGCATCGCGGCCCGGACCTCCTCGAGGTCGTGCAGCAGCTGGTTGAACCACAGCTCGTAGGCCTGGTGGATCGTGATGAACAGCAGCTCGTCGTGCGCCGGCGGGTCGCTCTCCAGCACCTGGGCCGTGAGCAGCTGGTCCAGACGAAGGTACGAGCCGTAGGTGAGCAGGCCGCCCTGCTCACCGAAGTGCCGGTCGGCCGGCGGGGCCGTGGGGTCGGAGCCGGGGTCAGGAGGGGTCTGGGTCACGGCGGACACCGTAGTGATCCCGGGGACGTCCCGGTGGCGGCGGTCGTCCACAGGCGTCGGCCGTCGTGGCACGCACCGACTGAACGATCGTTAGGCTCCTGGGGTGACGGAGCAGCCCACGCCGCCACCCCTGGGCGGGCAGGCACCCCACGACCGGCACCCGGTGCCCCACCTCCACGCCGTCGACGTCGGGGCGCTCGAGCGAGCCGTCATCAGCCTGGAGCCGGTGTCCGAGTCGCTGCGGCAGGTGTCCACCAGGCTCGTGCACACCACCTCCGACCCTGGCGAGCCGCCCGCCGTCGACCACGTCCTGGACCTCCAGTCCGCCGCGTCCGACGCCCTGTTCGCGCTGTCCCGCGGCCTCGAGGAGTCCGGTGGTCTGCTCACCCTCGCCGCGCGGCGGTACCGCGGCACCGAGGAGGACGTCGACCGCGTCCTGCGCCGGGTGAGCGACGAGGGATGAGCGGCGAGGGATGAGCGGCGAGGGATGAGCACGCCGCTGGTCCCCGGCGACCCCGCGTCGATCTCCGTGCTCGGCTCCGACCTCGTCCGTCAGGGCGACCTGCTGCGCGAGCACCGCGACGACCTCACCCGGGTGCGCACCGACCTGGGCGGCTGGGAGGGTCCGGCGGCGCACGCCTTCGACACCTCGTTCTCGGCCCAGGTGCGCGCCGTCGACGAGGCCGCCGACGCGCTGGCCGAGGGCGGACGGGCCCTGCAGACGTTCGCGGTCGACCTCCAGCACGCACGGGCCCTCGCGGCCGAGGCCGAGCAGTTCCTCGCCGCGCACGGCCTCGTGGTCGACGCCGAGGCCCGGGTCCAGATGCCCTGGGGGGCCTACTCGCTCGAGGAGGCCAGGTACTACGAGCACCACGTCCCCGAGGCCCAGCGGCTGGTCGACCTGGCCGTCGCCGAGCGCGACGAGGCCGCGCGGGCGCTGCGGGCACGCACCGAGGGCACCACCACCGTGCTCCGCCAGACACCCCTGCAGGTCGCCTCAGCGATCTCGGTGGCTCAGGCCACCCTGACCCGCCGCTGACGCCAGGTGCACGGTGGCCACGCCAGATGCCGCTCCGGCGTCCAGGCCATAAGGTCGTGCGCATGAAGATCCACGACGAGGTGCGCTACGGCGCAGCCCCCGACGCCGTCGCGGCGATGCTCGCCGACCCCGCCTTCCTGGCCGACAAGTGCAGGCGCACGGGAGCGCTCGAGCACACCGTCGACGTCCAGGGCGACCCGTCCGGCCCGTTCACCGTCACCACGGTGCGGACCATGCCCACCGACGACTTCCCGGACATCGCGAAGAAGTTCGTCGGCGAGACGATCGTGCTCAAGCAGGTCGACACCTGGATGGCGGCCGCGGCCGACGGCTCGCGCGAGGGCGACGTCTCGCTGAAGCTGGCCGGCCAGCCGCTCGTCCTCACCGGGACGTTGACGCTGCGGCCCGAGGCCGGCGGCACGGTCGAGGTCGTCTCGGGCGACCTCAAGGCGTCGGTGCCGTTCATCGGCGGCAAGCTGGAGAAGGCAGCCGAACCGGCCGTCCGCGCCGCCCTGCGCAAGGAGCACGAGGTCGGCCAGGAGTACCTGGCGGGCTGACCGTCGGCCCCTCGCGGATCCTGCGGCCTCAGCCCAGCGACTTGCCGGGGTTGAGCAGGTTCTGCGGGTCGAGCGCGGCCTTGATCGAGCGCTGGACGTCGAGGTGCACCGGGCCGAGCTGTCGCTCGAGGTGGCCGCGCTTGGACAGGCCCACGCCGTGCTCGCCGGTGACGGTGCCGCCGAGGTCGAGCGCGAGGTCCAGCAGCGCCGTGAACGCCCGCGCCGCGCGCTGCTGCGCAGCGGGGTCGTCGCGCGGGTAGACGACGGTGGGGTGCATGTTGCCGTCGCCTGCGTGGCCGAAGGTGGCGACCTCGACGTCGTGGTCGAGCCCGACCTGCCGGCACCCCGCCATCAGGTCCGGGACGGCCGACAGGGGGACGCCGACGTCGTCCAGCACCCAGCCGCCGCGCGCCTCCAGCGCGGTGACCGCGCTGCGTCTGGCCATCGTCAGCAGCTGTCCCTCAGCGGGATCCGCCGTGGCCATCGCGAACGTGGCCCCGGCCTCCTCGCAGATCCGTTGCAGCGAGACGCTCTCCGCCTCGCCCGAGGCGCCGGGCTCGTCGGTCTGCAGCAGCAGCAGTGCGGCCGCTGACCTGTCCAGCCCCGACGGGCTCCAGTCCTCGACGGCGGCGATGGTGGCGGCGTCCATCAGCTCGCACATGCTGGGCCGCATCCTCGCCACGACCGCGGAGACCGCGCGTCCGGCGTCCACGAGGTCGTCGAACAGGGCCACGACGGTGCAGGGAGCGGGCCGCGCGGGGAGCAGCCGCACCGTCACCTCGGTGACGACTCCGAGCATCCCCTCGCTGCCGACGAAGAGGCGGGTGAGGTCGAGGCCGGCGACGTCCTTGACCGTGCGGCCACCGGTGCGCAGCACCCGGCCGTCGGCGAGCACGACCTCCAGGCCGAGGACGGCGTCGCGGGTGACGCCGTACTTCACGCAGCACAGTCCGCCCGCGTTGGTGGCGACGTTCCCGCCGATCGAGCAGAAGTCCTGCGACCCGGGGTCCGGCGGGTAGAACAGGCCCTCGGCAGCGACAGCCCGCTTGAGGTCGCCGTTGATCACACCCGGCTGCACCACCGCCAGCATGTCGGCGGGATCGATCTCGAGCACCGAGTCCATCCGCTCGGTGCACAGCACCACGCACCCGTCGACCGCGTTCGCCGCACCGGCCAGCCCCGAACCGGCCCCCCGGG
The DNA here is from genome assembly GCA_038213835.1 of Actinomycetales bacterium. GTDB lineage: Bacteria > Actinomycetota > Actinomycetes > Actinomycetales > CAWJMD01 > JBBQSN01. The sequence continues at coordinate 7,491 of JBBQSN010000030.1, read as the reverse complement.
GCACGACCGGCGTGCCCGTGGCCGACGCCCACTCCAGGGTCGTCACGACGTCGTCGCGACCGGCTGCCCGCACCAGCGCGATCGCGCGGCCGTGCGGCGACCACGGCTCGCGGTCGCGCGAGTAGCCGGCGACGACGTCGGGGTCGGTCACCAGGGAGCCGGGCGACAGCGTCGTCGCGAGCCGGTCGAGGGTCATCGGTGGGTCAGCTGCCACTCTCTGGGCGTCAGCCCATGTGCGGGTAGCGATGGTCGGTTGGCGGGGAGAAGGTCTCCTTGATCGAGCGGGTCGACGTCCAGCGCAGCAGGTTCTGGGCCGCGCCGGCCTTGTCGTTGGTGCCCGAGGCCCGTCCCCCGCCGAACGGTTGCTGGCCCACGACCGCACCGGTCGGCTTGTCGTTGACGTAGAAGTTGCCCGCGGCGTAGCGGAGCTTCTCGGTGGCGTGCGCGATGGCGTTGCGGTCGGCGGCGATGACAGCACCGGTCAGCGCGTAATCGGCCGCCGACTCCATCTGCTCGACGACCCGGTCGTACCGACGGTCGTCGTAGACGTGCACCGCGAGGATCGGGCCGAAGTACTCGGTCGTGAACACCTGGTCGGTCGGGTTGCTCGCCTCGATGATCGTGGGGCGCACGAACCAGCCGACGCTGTCGTCGTAGGTGCCGCCGGCGAGGACCCTCACGTCGGGAGAGGCGTGCGCCCGGTCGATCGCCGCCGAGTGCTTGGCGAACGCGCGGTCGTCGATGACCGCGGACATGAAGTTCGTCAGGTCGGTGGTGGGGCCCATGGTGAGCGACTCCGTGAGCCCGACGAGGTCGTCCTTGAGCACCTTCCACAGCGAGCGCGGCACGTAGGCGCGCGACGCGGCCGAGCACTTCTGTCCCTGGTACTCGAAAGCGCCTCGCACCATGGCGATCTTGAGGACGTCCACGTCCGCCGAGGGGTGGGCCAGGATGAAGTCCTTGCCGCCGGTCTCCCCGACGATTCGCGGGTAGGTGCGGTAGCTCGCGATGTTCTGACCCACCGAGCGCCACAGGTGCTGGAACGTGGGGGTGGAGCCGGTGAAGTGGATGCCCGCGAGGTCACGGTCGGCCAGCAGCACCTTGGAGACGGCGATGCCGTCGCCGTGGACGAGGTTGATGACACCCGGCGGGAGGCCGGCCGCCTCGAGCAGCGCCATCGTGTAGTGGGCCGACAGGGCCTGCGTGGGCGAGGGCTTCCAGACCACGACGTTGCCCATGAGCGCCGGCGCGGTCGGCAGGTTGCCACCGATCGCGGTGAAGTTGAACGGCGTGATCGCGTAGACGAACCCCTCGAGCGGGCGGTGGTCGCTGCGGTTCCAGATGCCCTTGGAGTTCGCCATCGGCTGCTCGCGGTAGATCTCGCCGGCGAAGTGGACGTTGAACCGCAGGAAGTCGATCAACTCGCAGGCGGCGTCGATCTCGGCCTGGATCGCGGTCTTGGCCTGTCCGAGCATCGTGGCGGCGTTCAGGACCGAGCGCCACGGGCCGGACAGCAGCTCGGCGGCCTTGAGGAACACCGCTGCGCGGTCGTCGAAGGACAGCGCGCGCCATCCGGGTGCCGCGCGCTTGGCGGCGTCCAGGGCGCTCTGCGCATCGGACGCGGTGGCGCCCTTCAGGACACCGAGGCCGTGCCGGTGCTCGAACGGCGAGGAGACCACGGTACGGCGGCCGCCGCCCATCACCTGCCTGCCGTCGATCCAGTGCGGTAGGTCGATCTTGTCCCCCCACATGGTGGCGAGCCTGACCTCCAGCTCCGCGCGCTCGGGGCTGCCGGGGGCGTGGTCCAGGATCGGCTCGTTGACAGGGGCGGGCACTCGGGTGACGGCGTCCATGCGGGCCATCATGCCCTGCCGCGGCGTGACGCCGGCAACCGACCGGAACGGCAGGATGGGCACCATGGCGCGCTGGGACGTGATGTGCCGTCGGCCCGGTGCCGTGCTGAACGGCGACACCGGCGACGTGGCGTGCGACCACCACCACCGGATGCCGCAGGACGACGCGATGATGGGCGACATCGGGTTACGACGACCCCCACCCGGTCGACGGCCGTGTGCACGACGAGGAGCGTCGCGCCTACCTCGAGGCGCACCTGCGCGCCTGCCACGAGGCGGTCGATGCGGGCGTACCGCTCACCGGGTACCTGGCCTGGTCGCTGATGGACGACGTCGAGTGGGCGTTCGGGTACGAGCGGCGGTTCGGGCTCGTCCACGTCGACCACGACACCCAGGTGCGCACGCCGAAGGACAGTGCCCGCTGGTTGTCGGAGGTCGTGCGCGACAACGGGTTCTGACCTCGCGGACGCAGTTCACGCCAAGGAGCCGGCAGACACCTCAGGCGGACGCCGGCTCCTTCTCGTGGATGCGCAGCGCCGCCACGAGCTCGCGGTAGAGGTCGTCCTGCCCCATCAGCTCCGCGTGGGTGCCGATCGCGCGCACCCGCCCCGCGTCCATCACCACGATCTGGTCGGCGTCCAGCACAGTCGAGAGCCGGTGGGCGACGGTGACCACGGCGGCCCGGGAGGCGACGTCGGCGATGCACGCCTGCAGGGCTCGCTCGGTGATGCCGTCGACCTGGGCGGTCGCCTCGTCGAGCAGCAGCACGTCCGGGGTCCGCAGGATCGCCCGCGCCACCGCGATCCGCTGGCGCTGGCCGCCGGACAGCTGCCCCGCCTGCAGCGAGGTGTCCAGCCCCTCCGGCAGCGTGGCGACCGCGTCGGCGAGCCGGACGGCGGCCAGCGCCCGCGCGATCTCCTCGTCCGTGCCGTCGGGGTGGGTGAACAGCAGGTTGTCGCGGACGCTCCCCGGGACCAGCGGCGTCTCCTGCTCGACGTAGGCCAGCCGAGCGCGCACCTCCTGGGGCGTCCAGGCCGCGTAGGGCGAGCCGTCCAGCCGGATCTCGCCGGAGACCGGCTCGATGAAGCGCAGCAGCAGCGACAGCAGCGTCGTCTTGCCCGCACCGGACGGGCCGACGACCGCCGTGTGGCCGAGCCGCGGAATCCGCAGGCTGAGGCCGCTCACCGCCTCGGGTGCGTCCGGACCGTACCGGGCGGTGACCGCGTCCAGCTCGAGCACGACGTCACCCGCCGGGACCCCGGAGCGGTCGAGGGTCGCCACCTGGCCGGGCTCCCGCTCGAACCGCGTCATCTGCTGGATCCGCTCCGCGGCGGCCACGCCGGACTGCAGCGCCGTGAGGTTCCCGGCGAGCTCCGAGATCGGGCCCATCAGCTGGAACGCGTACAGCAGGAACGCGATCAGCGTCGAGACCTCCATCAGGCCCTGTCCTGCCCGCCACGCACCGATACCGAGGATCGCGATCACCGCGAGCTGGATGCCGGTCCAGGAGATGGTCCACACCACCGCGGACGTCGTCGCCGCGCTGACGCCGTGCCGGGCGGCCTCGTCGGCGTGCGCGCCGATCCGCTCGCCGATGCGCTCCTCCGCGCGGCTCGCCTTGACCGTGCGGATCGCGCGCACCGCGCCCTCGAGGCTCGCGCCCACCTGCCCCACCGACTCCTGGGTGCGCGACTCGGCCCGGGAGATGCGCGGTAGCAGCGTGCTCATCAGCACCGCGACCACGACGACCGCCACCATCGTCGTGCCCAGCAGCGGCAGGTCGAGGAAGCCCATCAGGACGAGCGTGCCGACCAGGGCGACCACCGCGTTGACCAGGCCCACCAGGCTGGACGAGGCACTGTGCAGCAGCCCGGTGTCGCTCGTGACGCGGGTGACGACCTCCCCGGACGAGGTGGCGGCGACGTCGCCCACCCGGGCGCGCAGCACCCGCTCGACCAGCATCCGCCGCGCCCCCAGCACGACCCGCTCGCCCAGCCGGCCGAACAGCACCCACTGGAAGAAGCCGATCACGGACCCGGCCAGGACCAGGACCAGGAGCCACAGCACCGGGGCCCCGAGGCCGTTGGGACCACCGAGGCTGTCGAGCACCCACTTGGTGACGAGCGGGGTGGCCAGGCCGGCGGCGTTGGCCAGCAGGCCGAGCAGGAGGCCCACGACGAGCATGGGGATGTGGGGTCGCAGCAGGTCGATCAGGATCCGCAGTCGCATGCCTAGAGTGGAACACATCTGTTCCGTTCCGGGCAAGTCCCAATCCGGGATGGACCTGCGTCTACCCTGGGACCGTGACGCAGCAGACCGCCGAGAGCAGCACCCGGTCCCGCACCCGGCAGGCCATCCTCACCGCGGCGACGGCATCCCTCGCCGCCGACGCCGGGGCCAGCCTGGGCGACATCGCCGAGGCGGCCGGCGTCGGCCGCACCACCCTGCACCGCTACTTCGCCGAGCGGAGCGACCTGCTGGCCGCGGTGACCGAGGAGTGCGCACGGCGCCTGGCCGAGGCCGACACCCGTGCCCGGATCGACGAGGACACCGGCCGTGAGGCGACGCTGCGGGTGTGCCGGGAGTACTTCGACCTCGGGGACGTGCTGTCGCTGCTGTTCCACGGCGTGGTCCAGCTCGACGGGCAGGCGGTCGCGGGTGGGGTGGTCGTCGACGACGCCTGTGGTGCAGCGCTGGTCCGGGGGCAGCAGGACGCCAGCATCGATGCGGCACAACCGGTCTCGTGGCTCGTGTCGATGCTGTGGTGCACGCTCTACGCCGGCTGGTCATGGGTTCAGGAGACCGGGGCCTCGCGCCACGACGCCCTCGCCCTGGTTCTGCGGAGCCTCGACGGCGTGCTGCTGCCGCGCGACTGACCTGCGACCGCGGCGGTTCACCGCGCCGGCAGTCCCTCGAGCAGACCTTCGAGGTGGGAGCGGAACCGGGGGCACGCGGAGACGTCGTGAGCGCGGCAGCGCAGGGCGTGCTCGGTCATCTCCCGGGACCGGCGCATCTCCTGCATCCGCGCGTCCAGGTCAGCGAGATGGGCCTCCAGCACCGCGTGCCGGTCGGCGGCGTCGGCATCGATCAGCACCCGGATCTGCTCCAGGCTCATGCCGGCCGCCTTGTTCCGCACCACGACGGCGACCCGCACCATGTCGTCCCGCACGTACCGTCGTCGACCCGCGTCGTCACGCGCCGGCATCAGCAGCCCGACGTCCTCCCAGTGCCGCAGCACGTGCGTCTCCAGCTCGAACCGGGCCGCCGCCTCGCCGACGGACCAGCCCACGGGAGGACGGCTTGACTTCATGTCGACATGAAGTCACAGACTCTGCACCGAAGCAAGTCCCACCACCACCCCTGGAGGCGCAGATGGACCTTGACGTCATCGTCGTCGGCGGCGGCCCCGCCGGCCTGCAGGCCGCCCAGACCCTCGGCCGGATGCACCGTCCCGTCCTGCTGCTCGACGGCGGCAGCTACCGCAACGACCCCACGGACCACCTGCACAACTTCGTCTCGCGCGACGGCACACCACCCGCCGAGCTGCGCGCGGTCGCCCGGCGCGAGCTGGAGGCGTACGACACGGTCCAGGTCCGCGACGGGCTCGTCGCCACGGTCGCCGCCGAGCCGGACGGTTTCGTCGTCACCCCGGCGGACGGTTCCGGCGTGCTGCGCTCGCGCCGTCTGCTGCTGGCCACCGGACTGCGCGACACCCTCCCCGACGTCCCGGGCATCGACGGGTTGTTCGGCTCGGTCGTCGCGCACTGCCCGTACTGCCACGGCCACGAGTTCTCCGGGCGGCACGTGGGCGTCCTCGGTGCAGGTCCGCACACCGCCCGGGTGGCCATGATGGTGTGCCGGATCGCCTCGCGACTCACGGTCTTCGCGGACGGCGGTCAGCTGGACGAGGTGTCGCGGGACGTGCTGGACCGTGCCGGGGTCACCGTGCGGGCGGAGAAGGTGCTCGGCCTGTGCCGCAGCGCCGTCGGAGCCCGCGTCGAGCTCGAGGGCGGCGACCAGGACGAGGTCGGCGGTCTGTTCGTCGCCCCGTCGTTCGCCCAGGCGGCCCCGTTCGCCGCTCAGCTTGGGCTCGACCTGCTGCCGTCCGGCGCCGTGGAGGTCGACCAGTTCGGACGCACCAGCCTGGCCGGGGTCTGCGCCGCCGGAGACATGGCGCACCAGGCGGTCTACCCGATGCCGCTGGCCTCCGTGCTCAACGCCGCGTGCACAGGCCTCATCGCCGCCAGCGCCCTCGACCAGGAGCTGATGACCCTCGACGCCGGCTTCCCGGCGCTCGTCTGAGGGTCAACCACCGACCGCCAGGCGCAGGTCGTCGAGGGTGGTGACCAGGGCCACACCCATCGTCGGGTCCACGACGCGGCTACCCTCGACCAGAGAGCTGACCCGGTCCAGCGGAACCACCCGGTCGACGGCCAGCCAGACCAGCACCTCGTCCGGCCCGGCGTCACCCGCAAGGACGTCGTCGACGGCGAACCGGTGGTACGCCGAGGTGCCGCCCGAGTCGTCGAGCGAGCTCTCTGACGGTGGTGAAGACCGGTCCATCGATGCTCACGGTCTCCTCGGCGGTCGGCGTGCCGGAGCAGCCGACCAGGGCCACCGCGACGAGGAAGGCGACCATGGAAGCCCACGGCCGTCGCCGACGTCGAGGCGCACGTGCCATCGTGACCTCGCCGTCGCGGCACGTCGTTGCGCTCACCCGCGTCACCCTGCGCCAGCGTGCCGCCGGTGTCCAGATGCGTGGCACGACGACGCCTGCCGGACTCAGTACGGCGGTGGTGGTTCGGGGTCGGGTGGTTCTGGATCTGCTTCGCCCGGGGTGGGCGGTCCGGTCTCGGTGTCGCCGTAGGTGGCGGGGTCGGTGAGGTAGGTGCGGCCCAGGGGGCTGGTCCAGACCAGGGTGCCGTCGGGTGCCGGCTGTGGGTGCCAGCGCCCGCGGGTCTTGCGCTGGTGGTGGTGGCGGTGCAGCGCGACCAGGTTGGCCGGTTCGGTGGGTCCGCCGTGCTGCCAGGGGATGACGTGATCCAGGTCGCAGCGCCAGGCGTCCAGGGTGCAGCCCACGCCGCGGCAGAGGCCGTCGCGGACCCGGATGTCCTCGGCGACCGAGGCCGGTGGTCGGTAGCGGCGGGGGTCCAGGGTGACCGGCCGGGCGGTGAGGGGGTCGATCACCAGCCGGCGCCAGATCGACCCGGCGGTGGTGGCGAGCTCGCGGGCGTGGGCCGCGGTGACCGCGCCGATGCCGCGGACCTGGCCCAGGTCGTCGTCGATGCCGAGCAGGGTGCTCAGGGCGATCGTGACGTGGGTGACCGCCGGCGGTAGCTGCCCCAGCCGTGGCAGGTCGCACACCCCCACCGGCACCCGCTGCCCCTGCTGCTGATGCTGATGCGTCGTCTTCTGGGCGTCCTGCACCGGCGGTTCGCCTGTGGCGGGTGCGTCGGGTGCCTCGGGTGCTGGTGGGTCTGCTGGCGTCCTGGCGGGGGTGGGTGCGATGACCTGGCCGTACAGGACCAGGTCGATCAGGACGTCGGAGCGCAGCTGGGACAGGGTGCGTTCGGCCTGCAGACCTGACTGGTCGGTGAGGCCGCCGTAGCCGGCGGCCTTCAGGGTGCGGGCGATGGTC
>JBBQSN010000029.1:0-25134 GCA_038213835.1 Actinomycetales bacterium | reverse complement strand
GCGCCCCTTCGTCCAGGACGGTGCGGGTGTGGGGGCGGACCCACTGCATGCTCGCCGGGTCGGGCCCGGCCGGCCCGTCCGAGTCGGTCATGGCCCAGCGGGATGGGCCCCACTCGTGCAGCACCTTGGTACCAGCAGCGGACATCACATGGCCGGCGGGTAGGACGGTGCCGTCGGCCATCGTGGCCGCGGCAGCAAGGCTTTCGTCGGTGTTGAACTGGGTCAGGGTGGCGTACGGGTCCGCGGACACCTGCACTCCGGGGGCGCCCGCAGCGACGTCGTCGGTGTGCTGGGTGATGGCGCCGGCGTCCAGGGATCGGGTCACGTTGCCGTGGGTGTCGTAGTCCTGGGCGGTGATCTGCCACCCGCCGGCGCCGTGGGAGGCGGTGTTGACCGTCCACCCGTCGGCGGTCGTGTATTGCAGGTCGGCCTTCTTCCACGTCGCCGCCGAGATGCTCCCCGCAGCGTTGTGGGTGCCGGGGTCGGTGGCGCCGGAGAACACGGCTGCACCGTAGGCCGGGGAGCCCTTCTGCTGCCAGACCGTGACGTCCGAGGCGGCAAGCGCCGGCAACCCGGCGGCCGCGCCCTGGATGGTGGGGTCGATGCCGTACACGAACGAGGACACCCGCACGTCCGAGCCGGTACCGGCGGGGTTGCCGCGGTCCACCGAGGCCAGCTGCTTGGGCAGGCCGGAGGCGGACCCGGCGATGTTGGTGGCGTAGTTCAGCGTGAACCGGGCCAACCCGGCCGGGGTGATGGTCTTGATCCGTGGGGTCTTCACCGAACCGGCGTCGTCGTAGGCGTAGGCGGTGCTCTGCTGGGCGCGGCTGTCCTTGGCTTCGATCAGCCGTCCGGAGGCGTCGTAGCCGTACTCGGCGATGGTGACCGAGCACATGCTCTGCGGCTTGGACACCATCCCGGTGCCGGTGCAGTTGGCGTTGTGCGCGAAGTAGCTCACCGTCTTGAGCTGGCCGGTGACGTCCCGCTTGACGTCCGGGTCGGACGGACCCGTGCCGGGTGCCGGGCTGACACCGTAGGACAGTTCCAGGGCGCGGCAGCCTGGCACCAGGTCACCGGTGGCCGGGCAGGTCACACCGGGCGGGGCCGGCGCCAAGATTCGGGTGACCTTGCCCGCGCTGTCACGGGAGTACACGGTGGCGCCGAGCTGGCCGGGTTCGTCGACCAGGCCCGGGGTGTAGGTGCCGGGCGTGCCCTTGCCGTTGGCCCAACCGGGTGCGGTCTGGGAGACGTAGGTGGTGACGGTGCCGTCCTCGTCCCGCAGCAACAGGTCCAGACCACCACCCGGGGTCGCGGTAGCGACCCCGGAGACAACCGAGGCGACGTCGCGGACGGACAGCACCACCCCGGCGGCGGCGGTGTCCTCGTCGACCGGCAACCAGTTCCCAGCGGTCAAGGTCGCGGTGGTGCGGCGCAACCCGGCCGGTGCGGTGCCGATGCGGGGCGGTGCGAACACCAGGGCGGTGCCGTCGGCGTCGATGAAGCTGATGGTGCCGTCCAGGTGGGTGGCGTCCACGACCTGCAGCTCGGCGGCGCCGAGGTCGGACCCGTCCAGGCCCAGGGTCCAGCCCGGACCGAGGACACCGGACCCGGGCAGCGAGGGCCACTTCGTCAGGTCGTCCACCCCGTCGTAGGTCGAGTGCGACCGGGACAGCGACAGGGTGCCGGTGTAGGCCGGGACGGTGACGTCGGTGACCGAGGTGTTCCACTCCCCCGTGAACAACGCCACCTGCCCCGGCCCCGCCTCAGCGGTCGGGTAGCCGTTGCCGAACGCGTGCGGCATCCGCGTAATCGTCGCCGGACCCGACACCGCAGGTTGGGACCAGGTGCACTGCGTCACCACCGCGTCGTAGGTGAAGCAGACCTGCACATCGAACCGGACCGGTGTCCGGGTCGGGAGTTCCGTCGCGGGAGAGGTCGTGGTGTCGGTGGTCGCGGTGGTGGAGTCCCACACGAACCGGGTCTTGACCGGTTGCGTTCCTGTTGGGGCACCGCCGGTGTCGTTGGTCACCACCGGTGTCGCCGGGGTCGTCCCGAGGGCCGCGATGTTCCACCCGGACGTCTCGTCCCCGGCCCCTGCCAGGCGCCACCGCAGCGACGCCGACACCGTCGCCGCGGCCCCGCGTGGCGGCCCACCGGCCTCGATCACGAACTTGCCGTTCGTGGCGTCACCCAAGGCCGGCGACGTCAACGACGCGCCGCCGTACCCGAAGGTGTACGTCTGGGTGGCCGAGACCAGCCCGGACGCCGACGTCGTCGACGCCACGATCGTGTGCGAACCGGGCGTCTTGGACACCGAGAAGTTCGCCGTCCGAGGCGCACCCTCGATCGCTGGTGTCGAGACCGCCGCACCGTCGACGGTGACGGTCATCTTCGAGATCCCCGAGTACGAGGTCCCGCCGGTGACGGCCGTGCACGCCACCGGGTCGCTCGGTGGGGTGTCGTCCCAGGACCCGTTGGCGCGGGTCGGGCAGGAGATCGTGACCGTGGGGGCGCTCTGGTCAGCCGCCTCGACGAGGCTGATGGCCTGCTCGGCCAGACGCCTCCCGTCGTGGGTCACGGCGAGGCGTTTGACCCGGGCATCGGCGGGGTCAGGCGCACGGGCGAGCAGTCCCCTGCGCTCGAGCGCCCGCAGGACCTGGCTGGTCATCATCACATCGACCCCGGCGTGCGTGGCGACCGCGCGCTGGCTCGGCAGGTGGTGGGTCGAGCCGCCCTGGTCCGAGAGCCACCAGACGCTGGCCAGCAGGACGAACTGCACGTGGGTGAGGTCGACGGGTCGAAGGGCGGTCGCGATGACGCGCTGCCAGCTCAGGGTCGCGCGCCACATCATGAAGCCGGGGCTGTCCTGCGGGCCGGTCGGTGTGGGTGGCGCGGGGACGTCGTCGCCTGTCATGACCTCGGCGGGAGCAAGGGGGCAGGGGCGGCCTCGGCGAGTCGGGCCAGGTTCCTCATCGCCGTCGGCAGGCCAGCGGCGAGGCTCCTGCTGAGGACCCGCGCGAACAGCGGGCTCGACGGACCGGTGATCGTGACCTGATGGGTGAAGCGACTTCCGGCGGCCGTCGCCTCGATGTGGTGCACCAGGGTCAGCCGTGCCAGCGGGAGCCGGCTCACGTTCGTGAATCCGACGCCCGGGTCGACCTCGGTGAAGGTGAACCAGGCTGCGGGGCCGGTGACCGGCGTGAGTCGGCCGCGAGTGCCGACGGCTACCGGGCCCTGCACGGTCACTGCGGCGATCTCCTGGTCCCACCGGGGCCAGGTCGTCGGCTCGGCGTACAGGGCCCACAGCCGGTCAGGTGTCGCGCTGGTGGTCTCGGCGTGCTCGAAGCTCCACATGATCGTCCTGTCAGCCAGCGGCACCCTGCCATCGCCACGCAACCGTAAGCGCGCTTATGGTTGCGGTCAAGAGACGATCGTGGCTCGTCGGGGCCAGCAGCACGACCGCCTGGGCGGCCGCTCGGGCTGTGGCCGAGTCCCGGCTCAGGCGCAGCGGAAGACGTGACGACGGCCCTCGGAGCGTGCGGCGTGCTGCACGGCCAGGGTGTCGGCGATGGTGTCCAGGCAGTCCTGGACCGGCAGCGGCGAGTCCGAGACCCGCATCGCGGGGTCGGTGATCGCCACCGGGTGCCACCAGACACCGTCGGCGGTGAGCGCGGGCTCGGGCTCCAGGTCGTCGATGGTCACCGGGATCCCTGCGTCCGCGAAACCCTGCTGCGCGACCGGGCGGATCACCCGGTGCTCGGGGGGGATGCCCAGGCCCGCGAGCGTCCGGTGCAGCTCGCCGGCCGCGTCCAGCTCCTCGGGGTGCATGGTGGCCGCGACCCGGACGACGAAGCCGAGCCCCGCGGCCAGCCGGATCCCGTCGACGGCACGGGCGTGGCTGCCGGCGCCGCGGTGCCGGTCGTGCAGGTCCGGCCCGGCGGAGTCCAGGCTGACCTGGAGGACCACGCGGTCGCGGGGCAGGGACTCCAGCGCCTGCCGTCGCGCCCCACGGTGGAACACCATGCCGTTGGTCAGCACGGTGACCGGCAGGATCGCGGCCAGGTTCCGCAGCAGGTCGCCCACCTCCGGGTGCAGGAACGGTTCGCCCCCGGTGACGAACAGCTCCCGCCCACCCAGGGCCGAGAACTCCTGCGCCGCGGCCACCGCGGTCGCCACGGGCAGCAGCCGCGCCGGCGCGGCGGGAGCCGACTCCGCGCAGCAGTACGTGCAGGCCAGGTTGCAGTGGAAGTTGGAGTACAGCCACAGCCGGCTGCCTAGTGGGACGGCGTCGCCCTCGCTGTAGCGCAGGTTCTCGGTCCGGTCCGGGTCGCCCGTTCTCCCTCGGTGACCCGCTGGCGCGGCGGGTGCCCCCCTGCGGACCACGACGTGCCACGGACCTGCTGGGGTGTCGGCGTCGACCTGGCGCAGCTCGTGGCCCGCCAGCCGGGCCCAGTCCTTCAGGTCCGGCGGCACAGTGCGTTCGCGGGTGTGCACGAGCAGGTCCTCGCCGGAGGAGATCCGGCGGATGGTGCGGGTCAGCAGCAAGAGCAGGCCGCTACCGCAGTCCATGTCCCCGCCGTCGACCTCGGCGGCGGGCCCGACGGCGGTCTCGGTCGGATCCGGAGCGCTCACGAGGCCGACTCAGTACGACAAGGTGGATGCGCCGTCGACCATGAGGGCGACGACCGCAGCGCCTCCGGCGATCACCGCGCCGGGGATCATCTCGTCCTCGGTGATGCCGCGCTTCTTGGCGCAGGGGGTGCAGACGATGACCGTGCCTCCCGCCTCCAGGAACGCATCACGCAGCTCGGACAGCGGGGCGAACCCGTCCTCGTTGATCTTCTCGGCCTCGCCCCGCTTGCCGAGCCAGGCTCCGTCGGAGGACAGGAAGACCGTCGTGTCCTGGCCGGAGGCGACGGCGGCGCCTGCGATGACGAAGGCCACCGTCGCCCGGTCGGGGTCGGTGTGGCTGCTGGCGAGGGAGACGAGGATGCTCATGAGGGGACTCCTGTGGGTGTCGGACGGTTGTCTGGCGCGCGGGTCCGGAAGGCGAACGTCCGGTCGCCCCGCACGTCGTTGATCAGGCCGAGGTAGTGATGGCCGGTGAGTCGGCACCACGTGGGCACCTCGACCGGGGCGCCGGCGTCCAGGGTCCGAAGCCGTACCAGGGAGCCGGGCGGCAGCTGCCGGACCTCGCGCGCGACCTTGAGAAGCAGTTCTCCGCAACCGAGGTCACCACCGTCGATCAGGTGGCGATCGGCGTCACGCTCCCCGGCGGTCACGATGCGACTCTAGGGGCGGGGGCGCCCGGAGGACACCCGGGAGCGGGTGACGGATCGTTGACGTCGGCGACCAGTGCCTCGTCCGCTCATGCAGCTCAGGGAGGCTCGGCGATCCGCTTGATCGCCTCGAGCGTCCGGGGGATCCCGTCGTGAGCCTGCCGGGTGCGCTCCTGGATCTCTGCCGCCGCCCGGTCTCCATGCGTCTCCGGGAACATGGCGATCCCCACCGCACGTAGCTGCCGCCCACGACCCAGGCGAACTCCCGGCCCCGGTCGGCGACGGCGATCTGGGACCGGTCTCCCAGGTGCGCTCGAGCAGCTCGTTGTGGCCGGTGAACCAGACGCCGACCTGGCCCGCCGCGCCCCGCGTCGTCCCACCAGCACGCCGTGCAGACCGGGCTCCACTCACCGGTGCGGGTGATGTCGCTGACGAGGTCGTAGAGCGCCTCGGGTGTGGCCTCGATGATGATCGACTGCTCATGGCTGCGTGCCGGCGTGTCGGTCATCGGTCGCTCACTTCTTCTGTCGGCGGCTGCCACCGTGCCAGTCCTCCTGCTTGCCGGTGGTGCCCGTCGGCACGCCTAACCCCACCAGCTGCGGCTGCTCGCGCAGGCTGCGCTTCAGCTCGGCGAACCCCGGGAACCGAGCCAGGCCCACCACGTGGTCCCACAGCTCGCCGGCCGTCTCCTTCTCGGGGAGCCGACTGATCACCGGGCCGAAGAACGCGACCCCGTCCGGGGGCTCGAAGTGGATGATCGGTGTGCCGACGTCCTTGCCGGTCAGCGTGAGCGCCTCCTCGCCGTCCGCTCGGATATCGCTGTCCCAGGACTCCTCGTCGAGGGCTTCGGCCAGGTCGGTGGGCAGACCGGCCTCGCGCAGGACCGGCCCGACGAACTCCCGGGTGCCGCGTCGCTCACGATGCTCCTCCTCGCCGGCGACGTCGGCGGGCGGGGGCCTGTCGAAGGTGTGCGCCCCGAAGGCGGCCTGCAGCGGGTCCAGTGCCTGGGGACCGTGCTCGGCGCGCACTCGAGCGGCCACCCGCAGGAGCCGCAGGCCGGCCGTGTGCCCGGCTTCGTACTCCGGCGGGAAGTGGGCGTCGTAGTCGATGTGGGAGTTGATCAGCCGCAGCGAGATGAACCGCCAGTCCACGGTGAGATCCCGCTCGGCCTGCACCATCCGGATCCACTTGCTCGTCAGCCAGCAGAACGGGCACACCGGGTCGAAGTAGAAGCGGATGTCAGCCGAACTCATGGTCCGAGCCTAGACCGCGTGGTGAACCGCTCGAGGATCGTCCCGACCCGGGAGAGCCGGTCCGCCACCACGCACCAGACGTCGGGTGGGACGCGTCGGCTCAGGTCGGGTCACGCGCCCTCCCGGAACGTCGAGGTGGGACCAGACCACTCCTCGACCCGGGAGGTCTCGGTAGGTTGGGACCGCCCGCGACCCCGACCTCGCGCCAGGGAGACCCATGTCCGACATCACCGTGCGCGGCCCCGAGGTCGACAGGTCCGAGGAGATCCTGACCCCCGAGGCCCTCGACTTCGTCAGCGACCTGCAGCGTCGGTTCGGTGCCCGTCGCGACGGCCTGCTGGCCGGTCGCCGCGAGCGCCGCGCCGCCCTCGCGGCGGGTGGCACCCTGGACTTCCTGGCCGAGACGGCCTCGGTCCGCGACGGCGACTGGCAGGTGGCGACGGCGCCGCGCGATCTGCAGGACCGTCGGGTCGAGATCACCGGCCCGACCGAGCCCAAGATGGCCATCAACGCCCTCAACTCCGGCGCCCAGGTCTGGTTGGCCGACCTCGAGGACGCCAACACGCCGCACTGGGCCAACGTGGTCGGCGGTCAGGTCACGCTGCACGACGCCGTCCGTCGCACGATCGCGTTCACCTCGCCCCAGGGCAAGGAGTACGCACTGCGCGACCCGGACGCGATCCCGGCGATCCTGGCCCGGCCGCGCGGGTGGCACCTCGACGAGGAGCATCTCCTGGTCGACGGGCGGCCCGTCGTCGCAGGTCTGGTCGACTTCGGCCTCTACTTCTTCCACAACGCGCGAGAGCTGCTGGCCCGCGGCACCGGGCCGTACTTCTACCTGCCCAAGCTGGAGTCGCACCACGAGGCCAGGCTGTGGGACGAGGTGTTCACCCACGCGCAGGCAGCGCTCGAGCTGCCGCACGGGACCATCAGGGCGACGGTGCTGATCGAGACGATCACCGCCGCCTTCGAGATGGAGGAGATCCTGTACTCCCTGCGAGACCACGTCGCCGGGCTCAACGCCGGCCGCTGGGACTACCTGTTCAGCATCATCAAGAACTTCCGCGACGCCGGTGCGGCCGTCACCCTGCCCGACCGGAACGCCGTGACCATGACCGCACCGATGATGCAGGCGTACGGCGACCTCCTCGTCGCGACCTGCCACAAGCGTGGCGCGTTCGCCATCGGTGGGATGGCCGCGTTCATCCCGAGCCGAACCGACGCCGTGGTCAACGAGCGCGCCTTCGCCAAGGTGCGGGAGGACAAGAGCCGTGAGGCCGCGGCCGGGTACGACGGATCGTGGGTCGCGCACCCGGACCTGGTCCCGCTGTGCGCGGAGATCTTCAGCGGGGTGCTCGGCGACCGACCCCACCAGCTCGATCGTCGCCGTGACGACGTCTCGGTCTCGGCCGTCGACCTGCTGGCCTTCGACCGCACGCCGGGCACGCGCACCGAGCAGGGCCTCCGGGACAACGTCAGCATCGGGATCCAGTACCTGCGTGCATGGCTGGCCGGTCGTGGCGCGGCAGCCATCCGCAACATGATGGAGGACGCCGCGACCGCCGAGATCTCGCGTTCGCAGGTGTGGCAGTGGATCCGCAGCGGCGCCACCCTCGACACCGGCGAGGTGATCACGCGCGACGCCGTGGCGCAGGTCGTCGAGCAGGAGTACACCGACCTCGTGCGAGACGTCCCGGAGAGCGACCGTGCGCTGTGGGTGACGGCACGCCGGCTCTTCACCGACACCGCCTTGGGCGCCGAGTTCACCGACTTCCTCACCCTCCCGGCGTACCAGGCGGTGCTGGAGCTCGAGCGCCGCTGAGGGGATCGTCCGAGGGCTCAGACGTCCCGAGGGGTCCTGACGCGGACGAGCTCGGCGGCGATCTGCGCTGCGGCGGCGTGGAGCACGGTCGCGGCCCGCTCGACCACACCGTCGTCAACGCGGGTCAGCGGACCGGACATCGACAGGGCCATCGGCTGGGGGGCTGAGGGGACGACGACGGCGACGCAGCGGACGCCGCGCTCCTGCTCACCCTCGTCGACGGCGTAGCCGCGCGCGCGCACGTCGACCAGCTCGGCCAGGAACTCCTGCGGCGTCGCCAACGTGGAGTCGGTGTGCCGCGCCATGCCGGTGCGGTTGAGCAGGTCGGTCACCTCGTCGTCGGAGCGCGGCGAGAGGATCGCCTTGCCGAGGGCCGAGGAGTGCGCTGATGTGCGCCGCCCCACCTCGGTGAACATCCGCATGCAGTTCGTCGAGGGCTGCACCTGGGCGACGCAGACGATCTCGTCGCCGTCCAGGACCGCGAGGTCGACGGACTCGCCGAGCTCGGCGACGGCGCCGTTCATGGCCGGTCGGGCCCAGGTCGCGATCCGCTTGGAGCTCGTGTCGGCCAACCTGATCAACCGCGGGCCGAGGGAGTACTGCCGGGACGGCTCCTGCCGCACGTAGCCCAGGTCGACGAGCGTGCGGACCAGCCGGTGGATCGTCGCCAGTGGCAGGTCGGCACGCTCGGCCAGCTCGGAGAGACCGATGACGCCACCCGCATCGGCCATCACCTCGAGGATCGCGAAGGCCCGGCCGAGGGACTGCACGCCGGTGGTGCTGCGCGCAGCGGCGGGCCCGGAGGCGAGGGCGTCATCCTGAACTTCTTTCCGCATGGTGGAAATCTATCGGGCAGTCGGTGCCGGAGCTGCGGCGAGCACGCGGCCGCCCACCCACACCGAGGCCACGTCGGCCGGCGTGCCCAGGGCGAAGGCCTTCGCAAGGGACTGGTCGGGCCCCTGCGCCTGCCGCAGCCCGACGTCCAGCGTGGAGCCCGCCGCGGGGCGCAGCCAGAGCGCGTCGAACTGCTTACCCACCTCGAAGTCGCCGACCTGGTCAGCCAGCCCGAGCACCTCGGCACCGGCGGCGGTCGCGAGATGGAGCAGGTGCGCCGGCATCAGCGGCAGACCCCGGCCTGCGAGCAGCTGCTGCACGAAGTAGGCCTGCAGACCCTCCTTGAGCAACGAGAACCCGGTGCCGGCACCGACATCGGAGCCGAGGGCGACCCGCACGCCATGCTGGACGTGCTCGCTGAGCGGGAACAGCCCGCTGCCCAGGGCGGCGTTGCTGGTCGGGCAGTGCGCCACGCCGGCTCCCTTGGCGGCCAGGACACCGAGCTCGCCGGCCGTCGCGTGCACGTTGTGCGCGAAGACGCTGCGGCTGCCCACCAGGCCGTGCCGGTCGTAGGTCGAGACGTAGTCCTGGCAGTCCTCGAAGAGCTGGCCCACCGTGGCGACCTCGACCAGGTTCTCGTTGAGGTGCGAGGTGAACCAGGCGCCCTCGATCTCGCCGAGCAGCGCGGCGCAGGAGTCGAGCAGGGCCTCGCTGCAGGAGAGCGAGAAGCGCGGGATCACGGCATAGCGAAGGCGTCCGATCCCGTGCCACCGCTCGGCCAGCGCCCGGCCCTCCTCGTGGGCGAGCTGCGCCGTGGTGAGCAGGTCCGGTCGCAGGATCCGGTCGCTCACCACGAGCCCGCTCGTGATCCGCAGCCCCCACTGCGCAGCCTGCGCGAAGAGGATGTCCACCGCCGAGGCGAAGTGGGCGCCGAAGACGAGCGCCGTCGTGGTGCCGGCCGCCGACAGTCCCCCGAGGAACTCGTCGGCGACCGCACGGGCGTAGTCGTCGTCGACCAGGCGCGCCTCCTCGGGAAGGGCGCTGCGCTCGAGCCAGTCCAGCAGCGACCTGCCCAGTGCGCCGATCACCCGCACCTGCGGGAAGTGCACGTGCGTGTCGACGAACCCCGGGAGCACCAGGCCGCCGCTGAGATCCACGACGTCGTCGTCAGGACGGCGCGCCCGGACCGAGTCGAAGCCACCCCTGTCGACGATCACCCCGTCGCGCACGCAGATCCCGCCGTCGGGCTCCGAGCGCAGGGTGCCTCCGGCGAACGGGCTGACCGGGGTGTCCAGGAAGGTCCCGCGGAAGAGCGTCACCGGACGATCTCGGGCGAGGAAGGGCGTCGTCGGGAGCCCTCGCTCTCGAAGGCCTGCAGGAGCGAGGACGCGACCGCGAGCGCGATGGTGGCAGGGTCCTTGCCCTGCAGCCCGGGGAGGCCGATCGGCGTGGTGATCCGGGAGATCGCCGAGGGGTCATGTCCCTCGGCGGCGAGCCTGGTGCGGAACCGAGCCCACTTGGCCCGCGACCCGATCAAGCCGATCGGGCCGAGGTGATCGCAGCGCAGCGCGGCGTCGCACAGCGCGGCGTCCTCGGCGTGGTCGTGGGTCATCACCAGCACGTGCGTCCCAGCAGGGAGCTCTGCCAGGACCAGCTCGGGGAGCACCGGGACGTGGTGCAGGTGCACCCGGGCCTCGGCGTCGCCGAGCGAGGCCAGGGCCTGGGCCGTGAGCTGCCCGGAGCGCGAGTCGACCAGGTGCAGGTCCAGGTCGTGCCGGGCCAGGATCCGCGCCAGCTCCAGCCCGACGTGGCCGATCCCGAAGATCGCGACCGCAGGGAGCACCGCCAGCGGCTCCAGCAGCACCGTCACCTCACCACCGCAGCACTGCACGCCGTGGGTGACCCTCGCCTTGTCGGAGAGGTCGGCCACGAACGTCGACGGGCCGGACCCCGGACGGTCCAGCAGCTCGCGGGCCCGGTCCACCGCTGTCGCCTCGAGGTTGCCGCCGCCGATCGAGCCCCAGGTGCCGTCGCGCCCGACGACCATCTTCGCCCCCGCCGCCCGAGGCGAGTGCCCCCGCACCGCGGCGAGGGTCACCAGGACCCCTGGCTCGCGTCGGGACCGCAGGTGCTCCACCGCGCCCAGCCACTGCATCCGCAGCCCCTAACCCTCGGGGACCAGGTGCGGCACGACGACCTGCCCGATCTCGGACTCGGGCAGCCGCAGCGGGGCATCCGGGTCCGGCTGGTCGGGTCCCGCCCCGGCCGCGCCCTCGACGACATGGCCGTCGTCGTGTCCGGCCCGGGCCTGGGTCAACGCCCACCAGACCGCCTCCGGGGTCGCAGGCGACGCGAGGTCCACGCTGATGCCGGGCGGTCCGAACGCAGCCGCCGCCTCACGCAGCGCCTCCCGGACCGAGAACGCCAGCATCAGCGGTGGCTCCCCGACGGCCTTGGACCCGTAGAGCGCGCCCTCTTCGTGCGCCTGCTCCAGCAACGTCACCCGGAAGTCCAGCGGCATCTCCGAGAGGCTGGGCAGCTTGTAGGTGCTGGCCGCCTGCGTCGCGAGCCGACCGCGCGTCGGGCCCTGGCTCTCGTCCCAGCGCAGGTCCTCCAGGGTCAACCATCCCGCGCCCTGGACGAAGCCACCCTCGATCTGACCGATGTCGATCAGCGGTGAGAGGCTGTCGCCGACGTCGTGCACGATGTCGACGCGCCGGGTCGTGTAGGCGCCCGTGAAGCCGTCCACCTCGACCTCGGTGGCCGCGACGCCGTAGGCGAAGTACTTGAACGGCGACCCGCGCATCACCGTGGAGTCCCAGTGCAGGCCCTCGGTGCGGTAGTAGCCGGCCGCGAAGAGCTGGACCCGTTGGAAGTACGCCGTGCGCACGACCTCCTCCCACGAGATCTCGGCGGCGTCCTTGCCGATCGCCCGGGCCTCGCCGTCCACGAAGCGGACGTCGGCCGCGGGCACGCCCAGACCTGCGGCGGCGACCTGCTCGAGCCGTGCCCGGATCTGCTCGCAGGCGTTCTTGACCGCACCGCCGTTGAGGTCCGCGCCCGAGGAGGCCGCGGTGGCCGAGGTGTTGGGCACCTTGTCCGTGCGGGTCGGCGCCAGGCGCACGGTCGACAGCGGCACGCCGAGCGTCGTCGCCGCGACCTGGAGCATCTTGGTGTGCAGCCCCTGCCCCATCTCGGTACCGCCGTGGTTGATCAGCACCGAACCGTCCTTGTAGACGTGCACCAGCGCCCCGGCCTGGTTGAAGGCCGTCAGGTTGAAGGAGATCCCGAACTTCACCGGCGTGACGCCGATCGCCCGCTTGACGTGCGCGTGACCGGCGTTGAAGCGCTCGATCTCCGCCCGCCGGTGAGCGACCTCACCGGTCCGGAGCACCTGCTCCCATGCCGTGACGATGCGTTCGGGGTGACGCACCGGCTGGCCGTAGGGCGTGGTGTGGCCCTGGGCGTAGAAGTTGCGCCGGCGCAGGTCGTCCGCGCTGAACCCGAGCAGCGGCGCGCAGCGGCCCAGGATGTCCTCGATCACGAGCATCCCCTGCGGACCCCCGAAGCCGCGGAACGCGGTCTGCGACGTCTTGTTCGTGCGCGCGATCCGTCCGGTGACCCTGATGTGGGGGATCCAGTAGGCGTTGTCGACGTGGCACAGCGCGCGGGCGAGCACCGGCTCGGACAGGTCCAGGCTCCAGCCTCCGTCCGCGGTCAGGGTCGCCTCCAGGCCCTGGATCCTGCCCTCGTCGTCGAAGCCGACCCGCCACTCGGCGTGGAAGCCGTGCCGCTTGCCGGTCATGGTGAGGTCCTGGGTGCGGTTGAGGCGCAGCCGCACCGGGCGGCCGGTGAGGGTGGTACCGAGGGCCGCGATGGCGGCCAGCCCGTGCGGCTGCATCTCCTTGCCCCCGAACCCCCCACCCATCCGCAGGCACTGCACGGTCACCTCCGAGCTGCGCAGCGCCAGCACGTGGGCGACGATCTCCTGGGTCTCCGAGGGGTGCTGGGTGCTGCTCTGCACGAACACCTGACCGCCCTCGTCGACGAGCGCGAGAGCGCAGTGGGTCTCGAGGTAGAAGTGCTCCTGGCCCGCGAACTCGAGCTCGCCGCTGAACACGTGGGCGGCTCCCCCGATGCCGGCGGCCACGTCGCCGCGCTCGACGGTGGGCTGGGCGCCCTGGAACTCCTGGGCCTCGATGGCCTCCCTGACGGTGACCAGTGCCGGCTCCGGCGTGACCCGGACGATCACCGCCCCGGCGCCCAGCCGGGCCGCCTCCAGGGTCTCGCCGAGCACCCAGCACACCGCGTGGCCGAAGTAGCGCACCTGGTCGGGGAACAGCGGCTCGTCGTGCTTGACCCCGGCGTCGTTGACCCCGGGCACGTCGTCGGCGGTGAGGACGCGGACCACGCCCGGCACGGCGTACGCCGGCTGCACGTCGAGGTCGGTGACCTGCCCCTTGGCGTGCGGCACCTGGACCGGCCAGGCGTGCAGGACGTCCTTGGTGCGGACCACGAGGTCGTCGGTGTAGAGCGCCCGACCGGTCACGTGCAGCGCGGCCGCCTCGTGCGGGACCGCCATGCCGACCTCGGCCCGGTCCGGCCGCTCGGACAGGGAGCTCATGCCGGCGCCCCGCTCGCGCTCGGGATCGACGGGTGCTGGGCATGCAGCTTCAGGAGCGCCTGACCGAGCATCGCCCGGCGGTACGCGGCGCTGGCCCGGTGGTCGTCGAGCGGCGTGCCCTCGCCCGCCATCACCTCAGCAGCGGCCTGGACCGTCGTGGCCGACCACGGCCGGCCGACCAGTGCGGCCTCGGTCTGCCGTGCGCGGACGGGTGTGGCGGCGACGCCGCCGAGTCCGATGCACGCGCGGCTCACCTCACCATCGGTGACGTCGAGGGCGAAAGCCACGGCGACGCTGGAGATGTCGTCGAAGCGTCGCTTGGCGATCTTGTGGAACGCGGTCAGGGTGGCCAGCGGCCTGGGCAGCCGGATCTGCGTGATGAGCTCCCCGGCCGCGCGCACGCTCTGCCG
Organism: Actinomycetales bacterium; assembly: GCA_038213835.1. Lineage (GTDB taxonomy): Bacteria > Actinomycetota > Actinomycetes > Actinomycetales > CAWJMD01 > JBBQSN01. The sequence goes on along the minus strand of JBBQSN010000029.1, from coordinate 10,912 downwards.
GTACCCGGTGAAGTACTCCTCCAGCGCCACCACGCGGTCGCCGTCCAGGCTCGACAGGACCAGCTGGGCCTGCAGCGCCAGCAGAGCCGGGGGGGCGTCACCGACGGGCGAGCCGGTGCCGAGGTTGCCGCCGAGCGTTGCACCGTTGCGGATGAGCCGTGAGCCGAACTGCGGGAACATCTCGGCCAGCAGGGGTACCGCGCCGTCCAGGCGGCGTTCGACCTCTGTCAGCGAGAGCGCGGCACCGATCCGGACCTCGTCGGGCCCGACGCTGAGGCCGCGCAGCTCGGGGAGCCGGTCGATCGCGACCACCAGCGGCGCTCGGGTGCCCCGGAGGTTGACCTCCACCCCCCAGTCGGTGCACCCGGCGAGGGGCACCGCCTCGGGGCGCTCAGCGAGGATCTGCAGGGCCTCGGCCAGGTCTGCCGGTCGCACGAACTCCCCTGCGTCCGACACGATCCGCGTCGCGACCGGTCCGGGCGGGGCCCCGGCGCGGCGGTGCGCGAGCGCGTCGTCGGCGGCCGGCTCACCGAGTGCGAAAGCTGCGTCCCTGATCGGGCGGTAGCCCGTGCAACGGCACAGGTTGCCGCTCATCGCGTGCAGGTCGAAACCGTTGGGACCGTGCTCGGCGTCGGCCTCGGCGCCCGGCTGGTCGGGGTCGTCGACGTGGGCGCCGGTGCCGTCCTCCTCGGACCCGTCCGGCCCGCCCGTCCGGACCCGCCCGGGCCGGTAGTACTCAGCAGCCATGCTGCAGATGAAGCCCGGCGTGCAGTAGCCGCACTGGGACCCGCCGCGGACGGCCATCTCGTGCTGCACCGGGTGCAGCGACGTGGGGGTGCCCAGGCCCTCGGCGGTCAGCACCTCCTGACCGTCCAGTCCGGCGGCGGGGACCAGGCACGCGTTGATCGCCACCCACTCGGTCGTCTCGGCCCCGGTCGTGTCGGGCCGCGCGACCATGATCGCGCAGGCACCGCACTCGCCCTCGGCGCAGCCCTCCTTGGCCCCGGTCCATCCGAGGTCCCGGAGCCAGTCCAGGGCCGTGGTGTGCGGCGAAGCCCCACCGAGCGGGCTGTTCGTGCCGTTGACCTTCACCTGGGGAGTGCTCATCGCAGGACCGCCTGCCTCTCCCCGCCGCAGATGACCCCCGGCAGGACCTCGGGAACAGCATGAGCCTAGTCGGCCGGACCACACGGGGCAGGAGATTCGGAAAAGTTCTTCCAATAGGCGACCGCGTGCCGGGGTCGGCGAACGTTCAGTGGAAGGGACTGCCGAGCCGCATGTGCCGGTGGACGTCCTTGTAGAGCAGGTAGCGGAACCGACCAGGTCCGCCGGCGTAGCAGGCCTGCGGGCAGAACGCCCGCAGCCACAGGAAGTCGCCGGCCTCGACCTCCACCCAGTCCTCGTTGAGCAGGTAGACCCCCTTGCCCTCGAGCACGTAGATCCCGTGCTCCATCACGTGGGTCTCGGGGAACGAGATCGCGCCGCCCGGCTCGAAGTTCACGATGTTGACGTGCATGTCGTAGCCCACGTCGTCCATGTCCACGAACCGGGTCGTCGTCCAGGTGCCGTCGGTGCCCGGCATCGGCAGCGGCTCGACGTCGTTCTCGTTGGTGACGAACGCCGCCGGCACCTCGACGCCGCTCACTGACTCGTAGGCCTTGCGGAACCAGTGGAACCTCGCAGGCTCCGAACCGGTGTTGCGGACGCTCCAGGAGCAGCCGGGCGGGAGCCATGCGTACCCACCGGGCGCGACGGCGTGGGACTCCCCCTCGACCGTGAGCTCCAGCTCGCCGTCGAGCAGGAACAGGACCGCCTCGGCGGCGCCGTCGGGCTCGGGTCGCGTGCTGCCACCGCCCGGGCCGACCTCCATGAGGTACTGGCTGAAGGTCTCCGCGAAGCCCGACAGCGGGCGCGCCAGCACCCACAGCCGGGTCTGTTCCCAGTGGGGCAGCGAGCTGGCGACGATGTCGGTCAGCGACCCCCTGGGGATCACCACGTAGGCCTCGTTGAACCGGGCCCGGTCGGTCGTCAGCCGCGAACGTGGCGGCAGGCCACCTCGGGGGGTGTAGTAGCTGGTCATCGCCGTCCTCTCTCCAGGAACCGCCCGCGGGGCGGTCCGTGATCGTCGACCCGCTCGCCCCGCAGCCACGTCCGGCGCACGACGCCGGTCAGCCGGCGGCCGGCGTAGGCGGAGACGGGGTGGCGGTGCGCCAGTCGGGTCACGTCGACGTCGAACTCCTCGTCGGGCGCCAGGGCGACCAGGTCGGCGTCGGCACCGACCCCGATCCGGCCCTTGTGACCGAGCCCGACCCGGTCGGCCGGTGCCACGGCCATCCACCGGACGACGTCCGCCAGGTGGTGGCCGCGCGCCCGCGCCGCTGTCCACACCGCCGGCAGGGCGATCTGGAGCGAGGCGATGCCGCCCCAGGCCAGCCCGAAGTCACCGCGTCCCTGGCCCCCCGGTGCCAGCTTCAGGTCCGGGGTGCTCGGCGAGTGGTCGGACACGACGAGGTCGATGTCACCGTCGTGCAGACCCCGCCACAGCGCGTCGCGGTTGTCCGCCCCGCGGATCGGCGGGCAGCACTTGAACTCGGTGCCGCCGTCCGGGACGTCGGCGGCAGCCAGCACCAGGTAGTGCGGGCACGTCTCGACACTGAGGTCGACGCCTGCCTCCCGGGCGGCCCGCAGGTCGGGCAGGGCCTCGGCACTGCTCAGGTGCAGCAGGTGGGTGCGTGCCCCGGTGCGAGCCGCCTCGGCCAGGACCCGCTCGATCGCCGCCAGCTCGACCGCCGGCGGCCGGGAAGCCAGGAACCCGGAGTACGAGGAACCCGCCGCCCTGGCCTCGTCGACGTGCGCCGCGTCCTCGGCGTGGACCAGCATCAGCGCTCCGAGCCTGGCCACCTCGTCCATCGCTGCAGCGAACCGGACCGCGTCCAGGGGCTCGAACTCCTCGACCCCCGAGTCGATCAGGAAGCACTTGACGCCGAACACCCCCGCCTCGTGCAGCGCGGCCAGGTCCGCCAGGTTGTCGGGCACGGCGCCGCCCCAGAACCCGACGTCGACCGTGATCCGGTCCCGGGCGGCGTCCTGCTTGGCCCGCAGCGCCGCAAGGGTCGTGGTCGGCGGGACGCAGTTGAGCGGCATGTCGATGAGGGTGGTGACGCCGCCGGCCGCTGCCGCCCGGGTGGCGGAGGCGAAGCCCTCCCACTCGGTGCGACCAGGCTCGTTGACGTGCACGTGGGTGTCGACCATCCCGGGCAGCAGCACCTCGTCGTCGGCGAGGGTGACGTCCTCGCGCGAGTCCAGAGGGGCGTCGACGGCATCGATCCCGACGATCCGTCCGTCCCGGACGGCCACCGCGCACGAGACCTGCGCCCCGCCGACGATCGCGCGGCGCGCGCGGACGACCAGGTCGAGGTCGGTCGGGGTCCGTGGGGACGTCGTCGTCACGCTGTCGATCATGACCGATACCCCAGGTGCGTCCGGGAGCGATCCCCCAGCACCTCCGGCCTCGACGCGGGGGGCATCGCTCAGCTGCCGCGATAGGTGGAGTAGGCGAACGGACTCAGCAGCAGCGGCACGTGGTGGTGCCCTCGGGGGTCGGTGACCTCGAACGTGATCTCCACGACCGGGTAGAAGGACGTCGTGCCCGTGCGCCCGAACCAGGGGCCGGTCTCGAAGCGCAGCCGGTGGATCCCGCTCTGGAGGACGAGCCCGTCGGTCAGCTCGGGGCATCGTCCGTCCGCGTCGGTGGTGCCCTCACCGAGCGGCACCACGAGCTCGTCGTCGAGCCGCTCGAGCCGCACCGTCATCCCAGCGGCGGGGCCGCCGGCGACGGCGTCCAGCACGTGGGTGGAGATGCTCACCGGTCCCCCCACGAGCTCTGGAGCCGCAGCCGGGTGATCCGGGCGAGCTCGGCACGGACGACGTCCAGCTCGTGCTGCGGATCGTGCCCCAGCCGCTCGTGCAGCAGGGTGAGGAGCTCGTCCGCGCTCCGGCCCGCCGCAGCCACCAGGTAGATGCGCCCGAACTCGGCCTCGTAGGCCGCGTTGCCGCGTGCCATCGCGTCCAGGGTCGCGTCGTCCGCGGAGGCCATCCCGGACTGCTCGGCCGCCGAGCGGTCGGCCGACTCCCGGTCGAGTGCCTCGCCCGGGTCCCCGATCCGCGGGTGGCCGGCGAGGGCTGCGTCGACCTGGGACTCCCCCAGGGACGCGACGAGCTCGTCGGAGGCGGCGAGCAGGGAGTCGAGGTCGGGGTAGGGGCGGGCCGACACCAGGGCGTCTGCCCACTGCGGCGCCGCGGTGAGGGCGAGCAGACGCCGGCGCAGCTCCTGGGCGGGTGCGTCGTTGAGGTCCGCGAGGTCGGGCACTGGGCTCCTTCGTGGTGGGGCTCGCCGAGCATCTGGGGGACGCGGAGGTCACGCGAAGCCGGGGACGGCTTGCCACGCCGCACCTGGATCGGAGGAGCTCTCCCGGGACAAGGCGGCCTCGATCAGCCCGTAGGGCCGGTCGGCGGCGATGAACACCTCGCCGTTGTTCTCGAGGCCGAAGGGCGCCAGGTCGACGGGGAAGTGGTGCTTGTTGGGTGCCGAGAACTTGATCTCGGCGACCTCGGGATGGGTGTCGAGGACGTCTCTGCCCATCACGTAGAGGGTCTCCTGCAGGGCGCGGCTGTACGTCGTGGCGAAGGCGCTCAGCAGGATCCGCCTGATGTCGTCGTAGGCGCCGTTCCAGTCGATCTCGCGCTGCGCCGAGGTGCCCTCGTAACGCCACCGGGCGGTCAACGACGTCGCCATGATCCGGTCGTCGGTCTCCTGGAGCGTGGTGTAGGCGTCCGTCAGGAAGGCCTTGAACTGCGAACCCGTGGACTTGAGCAGCACCAGGTCGCTGAACCCGGAGACCACCCACACCTGCTGCTCCTCGCCCCTGCCCTCGACGGTGACGACGGTGGTCCGCGTCTCCGCGCCACGGCGCACGAAGGAGTGGTCGTGCCCCTCTCCGTCGACGACGATCCGGTCCCAGACGTACTCCTGGACCCCGATCTGCGCGCCGGTGGCCGGCGGCGCCGCCTCCAGGAAGTGCGTGCCGAGCGCGATGGCGTAGTCCTCGGCCGAGGTGATGCCGTGCTCCTTGGCATAGGCGAAGGCGGTGTTCTTCTGGGTGTCGGTCGGCAGCACCTTCGTCTGGTCGCCGATGACGTGGGCGTCTGTGAAGTCACCGCGCAGCGAGGTCGACACGTTGAGGTCCTTGATCTCGTGACGCTCGGTCTCGCGGTAGACCCGCACGACACGGTTCTCGGCCTTGCCGTACTGATTGGCTCCGAGCACGATCCTGCTCACTGTGGCTCCTTTCGTCGTCAACGGTCTGCGGGGTCTTCCTCACGTGCCCCGCTGCGGTCGGGCCAGGTCGAGGAGGCGAGCCGCGTCCAGCCCGGTACCCGCCTCGACCTCCGCGGCCGCGACCGCGCCGCAGTCCACGCCCCGGACCACGAAGTCGGCCAGCGCTCGCGCCGTCGCCGGCTCGTCCATCACGTTGGTGTCCGCTCGGTCCAGGTAGGCGCGCAGCCGGCCCGCGGCCGCTTCGAAGCCCTCGCGGTAGAAGGCATAGGTCGCGGCGTACCTCGTGGGCAGCTGGGCCGGGTGCAGGTCCCACCCCTGGTTGTAGCCGCGCTCGAGCGACCGGCGGACGAGCCGGGCGTGCAGCTCCCACCCGCGGCGCACCGCGGCCGCGTCGCCCACGGGCAGGACGTTGGTGGAGCCGTCGCAGAGCCGCACCCCGGTGCCCGCTGCCGCCGCCTGCATCACGAGCTTGGCGTGGTCGGCCACGGGGTGCTCCATGCTCTGGAACGCCGCCGGGATCCCGCAGTAGGCGGAGTAGTCGTAGGTGCCGTAGTGCAACGACGTCACCCGTGCGTCGCCGGCATGGATCATCTGCGCCACCAGCGCCTCGCCGTGCGGACCGAGGATGGACTGCGGCGTCTCGATCTGCAGCTCGAAAAGCAGGCTCCGGCGGGCCAACCCGAGGGACTGCTCCAGCCGGACCGTGAGCTCGACCATCGCCTCGACCTGAGCGAGGCTGGTGATCTTCGGCAGGGTCACGACGAAGTCGTCGAGCGTGCCGCCCAGGTCGTGGAAGTGTGAGAGGAACATCGTCAGCGTACGGATACCGCGACGTCGCGACGGGGCGTCCAGGCTCTTGAACCGGATGCCGCGGTACGGCGGAGCGCCGCCGGAGCCGATCGCCTGTGCGAGCTCCGCCGCCGCGGTCAGGACGTCGGCGTCCTCCTCGTCGTCCCCGCGGCGGGTGTAACCGTCCTCGAAGTCGATCCGGACGTCCTCGATCGGCTCGCGGCCCAGCTTGTCCCTGACCAGCCGCACCACCTCGCGATCGCGCGCCACCTCGGCGAACAGGGTCTCGTCGTGGTCCATCGCCGCCAGCGCGGCGCGACCCCACTGCTGCGTGAGGTCGGCGCGGAACCGGTGGGCGGGTACGTAGACGGTGTGCACCGGCTGCCGACCGGGTTGCTCGCCCGGGAAGCCCGTCACGAGCTCGACGTCGGCGCGAGCGAGCCGAGCGTCGGTCTCGGCCGCGAGAGTCGCGGCCAAGCCCAGCACGGCGCCTCCCGTGCTGTCGTCCGCCGACGGCTCCTGACGTGCGGCGGAGTGCGGCACCGGCGTCATCTCGTCCTTCCGTGCCGCGCTCGTCGTGCCGGACGCAGCAGCGGCCCACGCCTTGCCGAGCGCGATGTCGGCGCACAGCCAGCCGGCCCCGTCCCTGCGAGCGACGGCGATGAGGTGACCCGCCGCGTCGACGACACCACCACACCCTCCTCACAGGCAGCGGACCGGGCGGCGGAACAGGGGTCGAGCGCCTCGTCGAGGGTCAGCATGGCGCCAGTCTGCCCCCTCAGCGACGTCGGTGACCTGGCCGCGCGCTCGACCCGACGACGTTCTCGGACGCGGCCCCGCCCGGGTGCGCGCTCTCACCCCCGGACGGTGTGGACGCAGGACGGTCGGTCGACGGCGCGAGCAGGGTGCGTTCGTGCTCGAGCCGCCCGGCCGGGACCTCGCACGTCTCGGAGAGCACGGCGGCGATCACCGCGGCGCACCAGACCTGCGCCGGCTCGTTCGCAACCGCGACCGTGACCGCGCGGCCACGCGGAGCCCGGCACCGCCGAGCAGCGCCGTCCCGCCGAGGAGCAGGACGCCCAGGCCCGCCAGACCGGTACGGGCCAGCGCACCCGGGAGCCCGGACGGCACAGCGCGCGCGGCGTCGACCCGGTCGCCCGCTCCACTCGAACCGCCAGGGGCGGCAGGGTCGGTGCCCGGCGGATCGGTGCCCGGCGGGTCGGTGCCCGGCGGGTCGGTGCCCGGCGGGTCGGGGTCGCAGTCGGCCTCGGTGGCCGTGGACGGGTCCACGTCGTCGCCCACCGTGACCAGCAGGGTCTCCGAGTCGGGTGCGAGCCCACCGACGTCCGGGCGGGCGGACATCGTGACGTCCAGGCAGTACGTGCCTGCCGCCGAGAAGGCCCAGTTGCCGTGCCCGTGCTCGGCGAGCTCGAACGTCGTCGGCGCACCGGGACCGCTGCCGAGCAGCTGGGCGGGCAGCCCCAGCTCGTCGAGCTGGTGGATCGCCAGCTCGCCCGCACCGCGGACGTCGTCCAGCGACCAGGTGAAACCCTCCAGCCCGGCGGCCGGCTGGGAGTCCCACCCCGGCCACAGCAGCTGCTGGTCCTGGGTCTGCGGCAGCACCCACGTCGGTGAGCCGGGCTCGCCCAGGAACTCGTACCCGCTGGCCGGGACCTGCGTGCGGGCCAGTTCCTTGACGTGGAGCACCACGTCCGCGGGCTCCCGGAACACCGGGTCCGCCGGGTCCACCCGGCCGTCCTTGACCACGAGCTCCACCGCCTGGGTCCCCGCACCGGCCGAGGTCCGCGCGAACACGTCCACATGCCCGACATCGAGCACCTCACGACCGTTCGGCCCAGGACCAGGACCAGGGCCCGGGCCCGGACCCGGGTCAGGGTCGGGGTCCTCCGACGGCGGGGTCGGCTCCTGACCGCGCGAGCACGGCACCACCGGCTCCGGCACCTCACCGGCCACCAGGGTCAGCGTCCGGTCCACCGACACCCGCTGCCCCGCACCGGTCGTCACCGCCCACCGCATGTCGACGCAGTGCACCCCCGCACCCGTCACCGTCCACCCACCGCCCTGGAAGTCGCCGGCCAGCACCCGGTGCTCCAGGTCACCGACCGTGGTGTCCAGCGGTGAGATCGCCCCGGTGAACAGGCGGACCCCGCCGGGACCGGCGTAGTCGGTGATCGTCCAGTCCACCTCGCCCTCGACCTCGTCCACCGCGACTCCGGCCGCGTCCTGCTCCAGGCCCAGCCCGGGATACCCCTCACCGTTGCCCGAGATCTCCCATCGCCCGGGTGCGGTCTCGAGTCCCAACCGCAGCACGGTGTCGTCCACCCCGTAGGAGACTCCGGCGTCTGCCTGGCCGAACACGACGAACCGGGTGTCCAGCACCCCGGCGTCCAGACCGGTCGAGAGCCGCGACATCCCCGCCGGCACCGACTCCTCGGCCGTGGTCATCTGCAGGTCCGCGACCTGCCCGGCCGGGGCCGGAACCGGCTCGAACGGGTGCGTCCCGGTCGGTAGCGGATCACCGGCCTGCCCGCACGGCGTCACGGTAGCCGGGTCGATCGCGTCACCGACCACCACCGTCAACGTCTCAGCGTCCCGCAGCACCTCACCACCGGCCCGCGATGCACTCAAGCCCATCCCCACGCAGTACACCCCCGGCGCACCGAAGTCCCAGTTCGTGTGCCGGTGCGACCCCTTCGGCACCCCCGTCCCGGCCGGCAGACCCTGCCGTGTACTGAACATTGGAGACCCACCCGACTGCGAACCCGAGTTCCACACCACCATCTCCCCCGGGGCCATACCACCGCCCGCAGCAGCGACACCCGTGGTCACCAGACTCGGGCCGGTCCCGAACTCAAGATCGCCGTCGATCTCCTCCCCACCCAACCCCATCCAGACCGCGTTCGGATTACTCCGAGCCAGCTCAGGGCTGCGCCACACCTGCGACCCGGCCTCCCCCAGGAACGCGTACTCCTCACCCTCAGGGATCGTGCGGATCGCCGCGTCCGGCAACGAGACCACACTGTCGTCGAACTCGTGCCAACTGACGTTGCCCCCACCGGCCGCATCGCTCTTGCGCAGCCCCAGCTCCAGACCCCCGGTCTGGCCCAACCGACCCGCCACATCCACATGCATCCCGGCCCGGAACACGAACGGGCCGTCCGGGTCCGGCCCCGGATCGATCGGCGCACCCGGGTCCGGCTGCTCACACGGCGGCACCGACGCGGGATCCACGTCACCGACCGCCACGGCCAGTGTCGACGGAACGCCGTCGGTCACCACGTAGGGGTCGACGTTGAAGTCGTACACCTTGGGTTGGACCTGGAGGCAGTACACCCCGGCCGTCGGGAACGAGAAGGTCTTCGGCAACCGGTCGTACGGCGGGTCGTTGGCAAAGATCGACAGGGCGCTGGGCCGGCCGTCCTGACGGGTCGGGTCCCACCACAGGTACCGGTTGATGTACGGAGTCACATCGGGATCGGGGTCCTCGATCACCTGGTCGTCGTAGGCGTAGGCCGGGCCTGCGCCCTCCACCGAGTCCAGCCACAGCTCTGCCAGCCTGTTGTCGACGTTCACCGTCGGCGACGTCGCCACCCCCAGCAGCAGGGTGCTGGTCTCCTCGGCTACGCCCAGGTCGTCCGGGGTGGTGTAGATCGGGTCACCGGGCTCCCCCAGGAACTCGTAGAACGGTGGCACGTCCGGTTCGAACTGATACTCGTCCACCGGCACCGTCGTCAGGGCCGACTCCGGCACCCGCAGCAGGGCCTGCTCGGCCGGCACCCACTCCTCGCCCTGCCCGTCGTACCCGGACTTCAGCACCCCGAACCGCACCTGCCCGTCGACGTCCTGGGTCGTCAACCAGCCCACCTGGTCCACCACCGTCAACGGCTCCGCCGCCGCAGCAACCGGGCCGGGCGCCACCGGGGCCGCCACGGCCGGCGGCAGCCCGGCCAGCGGCGCCACCCCCAGCCCGGCCACCCCCAGTGCGGCCAGGGCCACCCGAACACGACCAGCAGACGACGACGATCCGATCATGAGAACTCCAGACGAGCGGTACGGACGGGGCGGAAACTGCTGTCGTGCTACCGGGCCGACCCGGCACCGGTCGTCGGTGCCGGGTCAGCCCGGGTCGTACAGGCCGGACTCAGCTGACGCTGAACCGGATCGTGCCGGTGTCGGTGCGAAGGGCACCGCCGATGGACGCGGTGGCCTGGAGGCCGATGTCGTAGGTGCCGGCCCCGGTGAAGCCCCAGCGACGGTCCTCGTGGCCGTTGGTCACGACGCCGACGTTGCGACCGGCCCCGGTGGCGGTGTCGATCTGGGTCTGCTTGCCGTTGGAGTTGAGGTACGACGCGCCTCGGAGCCCCGCGGGACTGGTGCTCGTGCTGCCGGACCGCTTGATGGTCACCAGCGGCGTGCTCGCTCCGCAGTTCGCGGCGTACTCGGCCTCGACCCCGATGACCAGCTTCCCGTTGGGCACCTGGTCCTCGTCCTGGGTCAGGACGCGGAAGGGGTTGGTGCCGCCGAACCTGGCGCGGTCCTTGGCCGTCGACGTCACCGCGTTGCCGGCACCCACAGAGAACGTCGTCGCGGTCGTCAGTGGCTCCTCGGCACCGGTGTCGTGGTTGTGCGCGTGCAGCTCGATGGTGTTCGCCGCGCAGTCGACCTCGGCGACGACGTCCCAGTGGCCGGAGGAGATGGTGGCGGCCTGGGCGGGGGCGGCAAGGCCGAGGGCGAGCACGGCACAGGCGCCGGCGGCGGCGGCGG
>JBBQSN010000028.1:0-25408 GCA_038213835.1 Actinomycetales bacterium | reverse complement strand
CGGGTCGGCGTCGACCTGGGCCGCGTCCTCCTGCAGGTAGAAGCCGCGCAGGCCCGGCTTGACGGCGGAGACCACCGCCTCGACGGTCTGGACGCCGCCGAAGCCGGGGTCGAAGGTGGCGCCGGAGCCCTGGATCTGGTGGATCAGGGTGGCCGGGTCGCCGCAGTCCCCGACGGGCGGCGGCAGGGGCTCCTCGACGGCCTCGTTGGCGGCACCGAAGGTGCTCTGCAGCGGACCGGTCCAGGCGCCGTCGACGAGCTGGAGGGACAGGCCCTGGGCCTCGCTGCCGGCCTCGGAGGCACCGATGTCCACGCTGGTCGTCCCGGAGGCAGGACCGTTGGTGGCGGCGAAGACGCCCTCGTAGGAGAGGAACTCGACGACCGAAGCGTCCGGTCGGACCAGGGCCAGGCCGTCGGGGGGGCCGTTCTGGATGCCGGACCCGGGGCCGGCTGCCACGAAGAAGCCGTCGGCGTTCGCCACGCCGAGGGGCAGGGTGCCGTAGGTGGTGCCGTTGCTGCCGTTGTAGAGCACGACGCTCCAGCCGCTGAGGTCCGCGCCGGCCTCGGTCTCCACCTCGATCGCCTCGCCGACGTCCGCCCCCGCGTTGTCGTAGTGGATCTCGCTGAGGCGGGGCGGGTCGGCCGCGGCGAACGCCGCGGGCCCCGCCAGCATCGGGACTGCCAGGGCGACGGCGGCGGTGCTCACGCCGACGAGGGTTCTGCGCACGGTTCCTCCGGGGGTCCACGGCTGCCGGACGTCCGGTCGGGGGCGCCCTGGCGGGACGACCGGGCGTCCGGGCGTCCTGTTGGTACCGTTCTGTGCGGGCAACCTACGCCGTCCGGGTGAACGGCTGCCATCCCCCAGGTGGCCCAACCGGGCACGTCAGTCGTCGAGCAGGCCCTCGAGCACATCGGCCAGGCCGTCGTCGCGGACGTTGCCGGTGACCTCGTCGGCCGCCGCCCGGACCACGTCCGGCGCGTTGCCCATCGCGACGCCTCGCGCCGCCCAGCCCAGCATCTCGAGGTCGTTGCGGCCGTCGCCGACGGCGACGGTGAGGTCGGACGGGACGCCCAGCTGCTGGCGCACCTCCTCCAGCGCACTGGCCTTCGAGACGCCCTCGGGCGCGATGTCGAGCCACGCGGTGTAGCCGACCGCGTAGGTGACACCGTGCAGCCCGATCCGCTCGACCAGCTCCATGAAGTGCTCGCTGGTGTGGTCGGGGCTCCGTACGATCACCCGCGTGGTCTCGCCGTCGAGGAGCTCCTCGAACCGGACGCTGAACAGCTCGCCCGACAGCTCGCCCGCCGGCCAGGGCCCGCTCACCCGGGTACCGACGCCGGTGACCTCGACCGCGAACAGCGCCTCGGGCAGCTCGCGCCGCAGCAGGTCGACCGCCGGACGGGCGTCGAAGGTGACGGTGCGGTGCGTCCGCCAGCCCTGCGGCTCGGCCGGGTCCAGCACCACGCTGACGGCACCGTTGCTCAGCACCGCGAAGCCGTGGGTGAGTCCGAGCGCCCCGAGCACGTGGGTGGTGCCCATGATCGAGCGGCCCGTGCTGACCACCACGTGGTGGCCGGCGTCGCGGACCGCCGCCACCGCGACGCGGACGCGGTCGCTGAGCACCTCGTCGTAGTCGACGAGCGTGCCGTCGACGTCGAGCGCGACCAGCCGCCGACCTCCCGCCGGTGCGCCGCCGTCAGCCACGGACGACCGGCTCGAGCAGCGCGAGACCGCCGAGGTACGGGCGCAGCGCCACCGGGACGTGCACGCTCCCGTCGCCCTGCTGGTGGTTCTCCAGCAGCGCCACGATCCAGCGGGTGGTGCCGAGGGTGCCGTTCAGCGTGGCGACCGGGCGGGTACCGCCCTCGGTGCGCTCTCGCGCCGCCAGCCGACGCGCCTGGAAGGTCGTGCAGTTCGAGGTCGAGGTGAGCTCGAGCCAACGGTCCTGGGTGGGCAGCCAGGCCTCGCAGTCGAACTTGCGAGCGGCGCTGGAGCCGAGATCGCCTGCTGCGGTGTCGATCACGCGGTACGGCAGCTCGACCGCCGCGAGCATCTGCTCCTCCCAGCCGAGCAGGCGCTCGTGCTCGGCGGCGGCGTCGTCCGGTGTGCAGTAGACGAACATCTCCACCTTGTGGAACTGGTGCACCCGGATGATCCCGCGGGTGTCGCGGCCGTGCGAGCCGGCCTCCCGCCGGTAGCAGGCCGACCAGCCGGCGTACCGCGCCGGACCTGCCGACAGGTCGAGGATCTCGTCCGAGTGCAGGCCGGCCAGCGCCACCTCGGAGGTGCCCACGAGGTAGAGGTCGTCGTCGCGCAGCCGGTAGACCTCCGCCGCGTGCGCGCCGAGGAACCCGGTGCCGGCCATGATCTCGGGGCGTACGAGGGTCGGCGTGATGACCGGTGTGAAGCCGTTCGACGTCGCCGTGTCCATCGCCAGGTTGAGCAGCGCGAGCTCGAGCCGGGCACCCACGCCGGTGAGGAAGTAGAACCGCGAGCCGGAGACCTTGGCGCCGCGGGCGACGTCGATCCCGCCGAGCCGCTCTCCGATCTCGAGGTGGTCGGCGGGCGCGAAGCCCTCGGCGGCGAAGTCGCGGCGGGTGCCCACCTGCTTGAGCTCGACGTAGTCGTCCTCGCCGCCGACGGGCACGCCCGGTGCGACGACGTTGGGGATCCTCCAGAGCAGCTCGTCCAGCTCGGTCTGCGCGGCGTCGGCCTCGGCCTGCAGCGCACGGACCCGCTCGGAGAGCTGCTTGGCCTGCGCCACCAGCGCGACCTTCTCCGCGCCCGTGGCGGCGGCGACCTGCTTGCCGAAGGTCTTCTGCTCGGAACGGCGCTGCTCGAACTCCAGGAGCGAGGCGCGGCGGCGGGCATCGGCGTCCAGGACGGCGTCGACGAGACCGTCGTCCTCGCCGCGGGAGCGCTGGCTGGCCCGGACCGGCTCGGGGTCGTCGCGCAGCAGCTTGAGGTCGATCACGGGTCCGAGGCTAGCCGCCGGGCCGCGGGTGGGCCGAGCCACTACCGTTCGCTCATGCTCGCGAGCGGGGACGTCGTGCTGCTCGTGCTCGCGGGGGCAGCGGTGCTGCTGGCCGTCGCGTTGACGGTCGCGGTCCTCGCGCGTCGTCGCGCAGTCCGACCCGGGCTGCCCGCCCCCGACCCCCGGACCCCCGGGGAGGGGCACATGCCGCTCCCCGCTGTCGTCCTGAACCCCACCAAGCTCGACGACGCCGAGGCCCTGCGCGCCACCATCACCCGGGTGTGCACCGAGCACGGCTGGTCCGAGCCGCTGTGGCTCGAGACCACCGCGGAGGACCCCGGCGTCGGGCAGACCCGTGAGGCCGTCGCGAAGGGTGCCGACGTCGTGATGGCCCTCGGCGGCGACGGCACGGTGCGCTGCGTGGCCGAGGTGCTCGCCGGCAGCGGCGTCGCGCTGGGGCTGCTGCCCGCCGGCACCGGCAACCTGCTGGCCCGCAACATGGACGCCACCCTCGACGACGTCGAGGGATCGGTCCGGATCGCGCTCACCGGTGACGACCGTCCGATCGACATCGGGTGGATGCGGGTGGACGACACCGGTGACGAGCGCGCGTTCCTGGTCATGGCCGGGTTCGGCTTCGACGCCGAGATCATGGCGAACGCCCCGGAGGGCCTCAAGGCCAGGGTGGGGCCGGCGGCCTACGTGGTGTCGGGCCTGGCGAAGTTCAACGGCGACCGGGTGCGGGTGCGGATGAAGGTCGACGACGACGAGGTGATCTCGCGCCGGGTCCGCACCGTCGTCATCGGCAACTGCGGCAAGCTGCTGGGCGGCCTGGTCCTGATGCCCGACGCCGAGCTCGACGACGGCATCCTCGACGTCGTGTCGATCGCCCCGCAGGGGATCGTCGGCTGGGCCGCGGTCGCCGGTCGGGTGCTCACCCGGCAGCGCAAGGGGCACCCTCGGGTCGAGCACTGGCGGTTGCGGGCGCTGCGGGTCGCCATGGACACCCCGCTGGAGGCCCAGCTCGACGGCGACCCGATCGGTGAGGTGTCCCGGCTCGACGTCCGGGTCGATCACGGGGCGCTCAAGGTCCGGGTCGAGGCGATCGGCGACTCCGGTGCCGTCGCCACCCGCGACGCCGCGCGCGGCGCCGGCCAGGACCCCACCCCCGAGCGGGTGAGCGAGAGCGACCAGGGGTGAGGCCCGCCCTGGCCCCGTCGGGGACGGACGTCGCACCCGACGCGGCCACCCACGCCGCGTTCGAGCGGCTCACCGCCGCCCAGCCCTGGTTGCTGGAGGTCGGCGAGGTGGTCGCCGTCACGATGCACCCGTGGTCGATGCGCGGGCTGGTCGCGGTCGGGTGCCTGGCGGCCTGGCAGCAGGGCCGGCGCCGCACCGCGCTGGTAGCCGCGGGCACGATGCTCGTCGGCTCCGCCGCCGGGGCCGGCCTCAAGCTGCTGGCGCGTCGCGACCGACCGCCCTTCGGCAACGACGTCGGCGCCGAGCTGGGCTTCTCGATGCCGAGCGGCCACGCGCTCAACGGCGTGCTCGCGCTCGGCCTGCTGGTCGTGCTGGCGTGGCCGTGGCTGAGCCGCCGCCGGCTCGTCGGTCCGGCTGTCGCCGTGGCGGTCGTGCTCGGCCTCGTCGTCTGCGTCGACCGGCTCGTGCTCGGCATGCACTACCTCAGCGACGTCGCCGTGGGCGCCGCGATCGGTGGGCTCGGGACGGCGCTCGCCGTCCGGCTCACCCGTCCAGACCGACTCGGGGACCCGACAAGGAGCCCCTCGTGACAGCACCCGAGAACACCCGGCAGCACGCCCTCGCCCCGCGGGCGGACGGGCGGCGGTGGCTCTGGGTCACGATCGCGCGGGTGGTCGGCTGGCTGGCCGCGCTGGTCGGCGTCGGCTTCCTCGTGGGCGGGCCGCTCGCCGGCCTGCTCGAGGACGAGGACGGCATGATCTCCGCGCTGCAGAGCGCCCGGACCTCGACCTGGGACGCCGTCTCGCACGTCGGGTCGCGCGCCGCCGACACCGCCACGATCGTCGGCACCGCGCTGGCGGTCGGCCTGGTGCTGCGGCTGGTGTGGAAGAGCTGGGTGGAGCCGCTGCTGGTGTGGGCCGCGGTCGCGCTGCAGTCGGCCGTGTTCCTCGCCACCACGCTGCTGGTCTCGCGCGAGCGCCCCGAGCTGGACCAGCTCGACCCGGCGCCGCCGACCTCCAGCTTCCCGTCGGGGCACAGCGGCGCCTCGACCGCGCTGTACCTGTCGCTCGGTCTCGTGCTGGCCTCGCACGTGCGCAGCCGGGCCGGACGGGTGCTGGTCGTGGCGCTGCTCGTGCTCGTGCCGCTCGGCGTGGGGCTGTCACGGCTCTACCGCGGCATGCACCACCCGAGCGACGTCGTGTTCGGCGTGCTCAACGGCGTCGTCGCCGTGCTGGTCGTCCGCGCCGCCGTGCTGGGGTGGCGGGACGAGCCCGTCCGGAGGGACTGAGCCGCGAGAGGGCAGAAGCCGTCCGAGATCGGCGACCGGACGAGCATCTTCCCCCACCTCGTCACCAGGCGAGGCCGCGCTCCCGCAGCGCGTCCTCCACCCGGGCGACCAGCTGCCGCCGGTAGGTGGTCAGGTCCGGCGCCGTCGCCACGACCACCCGCCAGCCGTGCCGGTCGGCCGTCTCGCGGCGGGCGATGTCCCGGCGACGCCGCTCGCTGCGGACGTGGGCGAGCCCGTCGTACTCGAGCGCGACCTTGGGCCCCAGCCACCGCATGTCGGGGAGGAACAGCCAGCCCGAGCCGTCGTCCGCGTACACGTCGCGGTTGACCTCCGGCTCCGGGATGCCCGCTGCGACGACGAGCAACCGTGTCCGCGTCTCCTGCGGGGAGTCGACACGCAGCCGGGTGCGGGCGAGCGCGGTCCGCAGACGCGCACCGCCTCGACGCCCGCGGTAGCGCTCTGCGGTGGTGCGCAACGCCAACAGGTCGCCGCGACGGCGGGCGATCGCGTCGGCGACCACGACCAGCTCGTCGTCCGGGAAGGCCGGGTCGGTCGCGAGCGCGGCCCACGCCTCCGGTGCTGGTACCACCCGGATCCCTCGCGCGGGACGGCCACGGCCGGCGGCCGCACCGCGGGGACCTTCTCGCACCAGCACGCCGGTGATCCTCGGAACGACCCGGCGGGGGCTCAAGCGCACGACCAGCGGACGGGCAGGATCTACCGAACGCGGAAGCGGGAGCCGTTGCAGCTCCAGGGCCGTCGGCCCATCGAAGGCCGCGTCGCCGGGCAGCAGCAGCGAGACGGACCAGCAGGTGAGGGCGAGCGACGGAGGCAGTGCGCGGGATACCCGGACGCCCCGGAAGGGCGCCAGCAGCAGGTCGCTTCGCAGGTCACCGTCGCTGAGGCCGAGCGCGCGGCCCTCGGCGACCGTGAACGGGCGCCCTGCGAGGGCGGCCGGCAGCACGAGGCGAGGGTGCACGCCCTGACCCTGGGGTGCACCCGGGCCCGCGGAGGGCGACGAACCCGATCTGTGGACGGCGAACCGCTCCGCACCCCCTGTGGACGGCGCGAGATCGGAGAAGACGCGCGAGATGGTCGTCCGGACGGACGCCTTCTGCCATCTCGTCAGCCGCGGCCGTCGAGCACGCGGCGCAACCATGCCCGCGAGTCGGCGAAGGCCCGGTCGGACGTGGCGGCCAGCGTGGGCGACTGCTCGCCGGAGGCCCGCGGGTAGGAGCCGAGGAACCTGACCTGGGTGCAGACCCGGTGCAGGCCCATCAGCGCCTCGGCCACCCGGGCCTCGGCCACATGGCCCTCGGCGTCGATCGCGAAGCTGTACCGGCCGAGTGACTCGCCGGTGGGTCGGGACTGGATCCAGGTGAGGTTGATCCCGCGCGCGGCGAACTGCTCCAGCAGCTCGAGCAGGCCACCGGGGTGGTCCTCGGACTGGAACACCACGACCGAGGTCTTGTCGGCGCCGGTGGGCGGCGCGGGGGGCGTGGGCCGCGAGACCAGCACGAACCGCGTCACGGCAGACGGGTTGTCGCCCACGCCGTCGACCAGGACGTCGAGGCCGTACCGCTCGGCGGCGACCTGGGCGCAGAGCGTGGCGTCGTAGCCCGGGTCGTCGCCACCGGTGGGGTCCAGGCCCGCGGCGCCGGCGGCGGTGGACAGCCCGGGGACGTAGACGGCGTCGGGCAGGTGCCTGCCGATCCAGTGCCGGCACTGGGCGTGGGCGTGCGGGTGGGTGGAGAGTCGGCGCACGTCCTCGAGCCGGGTGCCTGGCCGCACGGCCAGCACGAACTGCACGGGGACGAGCGCCTCACGGACCACGACGACGTCCTCGCCGACGCTGAGGGCGTCCAGGGTGGCGCCGACGCCGCCCTCGACCGAGTTCTCGATCGGGACCATGGCCGCGGTGATCTCGCCCTCGCGGACGGCGGCGAGCGCGGAGTCGACGCTCGGGTACGGCAGCCGCTCCCCGCTCTGCGCGGCGCGCACCTGCAGCAGCGCGGCCTCGGTGAAGGTGCCCGCGGGTCCCAGGTAGCCGTACCGGGCCGGTGGTGTTCCGGGCATCTGAGGGTCCTTCCGGGCGAGGTGCTGGCCGTGCGCAACCTACGCCGTGGTGTCCAGGTCCTGGACGGCGTGCCCGGGTGCTGGACGGCGCGCGTCGCCGAGCCGCACGGCCACGACGCCGCCCACGATCAGCGCGCCACCGGCCAGCTGGACGAGCGTGGGCAGCTCGCCGAGCAGCCACCAGGCGAACAGCACGGCGAAGACGACCTCGGTCAGCGCCACGAACGAGGCGACCGTGGACCGCAGTCGCCGCACCGCCGCGACGCCGAGCCCGTAGGCGACCGCCCCGGCCAGCACGGCCAGCTCGAGGGCGGGGGCCCACCACGGCAGCACCAGGCCGCCGACCGCGACGTCCTCGAAGGAGACCTGCACCGGGAGCACCCGGGTCACCGCGGCGAGCCCCAGCACGACGAAGCCGACGACCAGACCGCCGCCGGCGAGCGCGAGCGGCGGCAACGGCTCGGTTCCCTCGTCGTGGTCGGCGAGCAGGAAGTAGACGGCCAGACCGAGCGCCGCCAGCAGCGCGAAGACCACGCCGAGCGGGTCGATCCGCACGTCGCCGGTCAGGTCCAGCACGAGCGCCAGGCCCGCGAGCGAGAGCGCCACGCCCAGCACGGTCAACCGGGTGGGCCGCCGCCCGTTCCGGGCCCACAGCCACCCCACGATCAGGACGGGCGCCAGGTACTCGATCAGCAGCGCCACACCGACCGACAGGTGCTGGATCGCGCTGAAGTAGAACAGCTGGGCGCCCGCGACGGCGAAGGTGCCGTACGCCACCAGCCGCGCCGCGTGCCGGCGCAGCAGGTGCCACCGACCGCGCATCGACAGCACCGCCGGGAGCAGCAGCAGCAGCGCCGCCACGCCGACCCGGAACGTCACCAGCGCCCCGGGGGTCCACCCGGCGTCGAGCAGCGGACGCGCCACCGCGCCGGCGGTGCCGAACGCCGCGGCCGAGACGACGGCGAGCACGAGCCCGGGACCGGCCGGAGCACCGGCCTGCAGCGGCCCGGGACGACCGCGCACCCCTTCGAGCGACAGGGGCTCGACGGCCATCGCGCACCTCCTCAGACGTCATGGGCGTAAACTGCTGTTGGTCGTGACGCTAGAGGTCCGCCCTGACAGGAGTCAAGATGCAGTTCACCCATGACACCGAGTGTGCGCTGCAGGCCAGCGCGGCACTGGTCAACACCGTCGACGTCGACGCCTGCGGCGTCCAGGACGAGGGCTCGGACCGGCTCACCACCGTCGCCGGGCTGCAGCGGTTCCTGGACGAGCACCAGTTCAGCGGTCGGCGCGACCACGACCGGGCCGAGCTGGACGAGGTCCGCGCCCTGCGCCCCCGACTGCGCCGGCTGTGGACCTGCGGCACCGACGCGATGGTGCTGGAGGTGAACGCCCTGCTCGCCGAGGCCCGGGCGCTGCCGCAGCTCGTGCGCCATGACGGCTGGGACTACCACCTGCACGCCACGGCCGACGACGAGACGGTGGCGGTGCGGATGGCGGTCGAGGCGGCGATGGCACTGGTCGACGTCATCCGCGCCCAGGAGACCGACCGGCTGCGCACCTGCGCCGCCGAGGACTGCGAGGGCGTGGTCGTCGACCTGTCCCGCAACCGGTCCCGCCGCTACTGCGAGGCCGGGTGCGGCAACCGGGTCGCGGTGGCCGCCTACCGCGCCCGCCGGGCGGGCCAGTGAGCGAGCGGAACGGGCGAGCCACGGGGCGCAGCGGGCCGCGTACGGGGAGGAACGAGCCGTGAGCCCTACTCTCGGGGCCGTGCCCGCCCAGCCCGACCAGCCCGACCAGCAGCCGCCCTCGGTGATCGACCTCGGCTACGCCCGCCTCGACGCCGACCGGGCGCACCGCACCGGCGACGCCGAGGCGGTCTACGGCGCCGGGAAGACCCCGGAGCAGGTCGTCGGTACCCTCGTCGCCCTGTCCGCGCGTCACCCCGACCGCGCGGTGCTCGCGACCCGGCTCGCCCCGGAGGCCCTCGACGCCGTCCGCGCCGAGATCGCGGACGCCGTCCTCGACCCGGTCGGGCGCACCGCCGTCGTCGGGCCGCTCCCCACCGCGCGCGGCCGGGTCGGGGTGGTCGCCGCCGGCACCGCCGACGCCCCGGTGGCCGCCGAGGCCGCCACGACGATCGCGGTGCACGGCGCGGCCGCCGTGCGGATCGACGACGTGGGCGTGGCCGGGCTGCACCGGCTGCTCGCGGTCCGCGACGAGCTCGACACCTTCGACGCCCTCGTCGTCGTGGCCGGCATGGAGGGCGCGCTGCCCAGCGTCGTCGGCGGCCTCACCGGCGTGCCGCTCGTCGCCGTCCCCACGTCCACGGGGTACGGCACGGGTGCCGGCGGTATCGCCGCACTGCTCGCCATGCTCAACTCGTGCGCGCCCGGAGTCGTCGTCGTCAACGTCGACAACGGTTACGGCGCAGGCGTGCACGCCGCCCGGGTGGCCCGTCGCGCCGCCCCCGGCGCGGCGCAGGAGGAGCACCCGTGATCGGCTGGCTGGACTGCGCCAGCGGTGTGAGCGGCGACATGCTGCTCGGCGCGCTGGTCGACGTCGGCGTCCCGCTCGCGGTGCTGCAGCAGGCTGTCGACGCCGTCGTGCCGGAGCCCGTCCCGCTGCGCGTGGAGCGCACCACCCGGGGCGCGCTGGTCGCCACCCGGGTGCACGTCGAAGGCACCGGCTCCATCACGCACCGCACCTGGGTCGACGTCCGAGATCTGCTGGGAACCCCTGCAGCGCAACAGGTCCCGGGCATCGACCGGGCCCGAGCCACGTTCGCGGCCCTCGCGGCGGCCGAGGCGGCGGTGCACGGCACCACGCCCGAGGAGGTCCACTTCCACGAGGTGGGCGCCCTGGACGCCATCGCCGACGTCGTCGGGGCGAGCGCCGGGCTGGCGCACCTCGGGCTCACCGAGCTGCACGCGTCGCCCGTGGCCCTGGGCGGCGGCACGATCCGTGCCGCGCACGGACGGATGTCGGTTCCGGGCCCCGCCGTCGTGCGGCTGCTCTCGCAGGCACCCACCTACGGCGGTCCGGTCGAGGTCGAGCTCGCGACGCCCACGGGCGCGGCGCTCCTGGTCGCCCACGTCGACCGGTGGGGCACCGCGCCGGCGATGACCTCGACCACGCAGGGGCACGGTGCGGGCGCCCGCGACCTCGACGGCCACGCCAACGTGCTGCGCCTCGTCGTGGGCGAGGCCTGGACGACAGGCACCCCCGCCGAGGCACAGCCCATGAACCGCACCGCCCTGGTGCTCGAGACCAACGTCGACGACCAGGACCCCCGGCTGTGGCCCGTCGCCATCGCCGCCCTGCTCGCCGCCGGCGCCTCGGACGCCTGGCTCACGCCGATCCTGATGAAGAAGGGCCGACCCGCGCACACCCTGCACGTGCTCGTCCCGCCCGCGCGGGTCGAGGCGGTGCGGGCGGCCGTCTTCGCGAACACCACCGCGATCGGGCTGCGCGAGAGCGTCGTCGCCAAGCACGCGCTCGACCGCGAGGTCGTCGTCGTCCGCGTCGACGGGCACGACATCCGGGTCAAGGTGGCGGGCCACGGCACGCAGCGGCTGAACGTCCAGCCCGAGTGGGACGACGTCGCCGCCGCGGCGGCCGCGCTCGACCGACCGGCCAAGGCCGTGCTGGCCCAGGCGGTCGCCGCCGCCCACGCCGACCGGCCGACCTGAGGATCTCTTCGACGATCCGTCCACGACGGGCACGGGACGTCCACAACCGCTCACTACCCTGGACGACGTGCCTCCCTCCCTGCTGCGTGCCGCCGTCGCGCTGCTCGTCGCCGTGGCCGGGTTGCTCACCCTCACCGCCCCGGCAGGGGCCAGGTCGGCCGAGGACGCCGTGCCCGGTCCGGTCGTGGTCCTCGGCACCGCAGGCCTGCGATGGGACGACGTCGACCACGAGCGCACCCCGGCCCTGGCCGGTCTGCTCGACGAGGCCGCGGTGGCTGCCCTCTCGATCCGCAACGTCCGGGGCGCCGCCTGCCCCATCGACGGCTGGCTGGCGCTGTCGGCCGGGCGCCGCGCCGCCGACGCGCCGCAGCAGTCGTCCGAGCCGATGTGCAGGACGGCGAACGAGCCGGTGAGACAGGGCAGGACCTCCGTCGTCCAGGACTTCTCGGTCTTCCGCGAGGAGGCGGAGGCCGGGACGTTCGGCGCCGTCCCCGGCACCGTGGGTGACCTGCTGCGCGAGGAGCGGGTCTCGGTCTCGGCGATCGGGCCCGGTGCCGCGATCGCCACGGTGGGCACCGACGGCAAGGTCGTCGGCGACTACGAGGCCCGACCGCGCGACCCCGAGGCGCTGGCCGCGCTCCTGGAGCCCCGGCTGCTGCGCGACGACCTCCTCGTCGTCGACCTCGGCAGCGTGCGCGACGGGGACGACCTCGGTCCCAAGGACCCCGACCAGCAGGCCGGCCCCCGCATCGACCAGGTGGGCCGCATCGACCAGCGGCTCGCCGCCGTCCTCGGCACGCTGCCACCGGACGCGAGCGTGCTGGTCGCCTCGCTGGCCGACTCCGGCCGCACCCCGCACCTGCAGCTCGTGGCCGCGACCGGGCCGGGCCCCGACGGCGCCGAGTACGCCGAGGCCCTGCTCGGCAGCCGGTCGACCCGCCAGGACGGCATGGTCCAGGTCACCGACCTCATGCCCACCGTGCTGCGGCTGCTCGGCGTCGACGCCCCGACCGGCCTCCCCGGTGCGGTCGTCACGGCCCAGCCGGGCAGCACCACGGCCGCCGAGCGCGAGCAGCGGTTGTCCGACCTCGCGGAGGCGGCGATCACCGTCCAGCCGCTGGTCGTGTGGTTCTTCAACGGCCTGGTGATCGCCCAGATCCTGCTCTACGGCGGCGCCGCGCTGGCCCTGAGGAACAACTGGGGCGGACCGGACGGCCGCGACCGCGTGCTGGGCACCCTGCGTCGGGTCGCGGTCGTGTTCGCGTCCGTCCCGGTGTCGACCTTCCTGGCCAACCTCGTGCCGTGGTGGCGCGCCGAGCACGACCTGCTCGCGGTGGTGGGCGCCGTGTTGGTCTGGGTCGTCGTGATCGCGAGCCTGGCGCTGCTCGGCCCCTGGCGGGACCGGCGGCTCGGCCCGCTCGGCGTCGTCTCCGGCGTCACGGCCGGCGTCCTGGCCCTGGACGTGCTCACCGGCTCGCACCTGCAGATCAGCTCGCTGATGGGGCAGCAACCGGTCGTGGCCGGACGGTTCTACGGTCTCGGCAACGTGCAGTTCGCGCTGTTCGCCACCGGTGCCCTGATGCTCGCGACCGCCCTCGCCGACGCCTCGCTGCGCGCGGGCCGCCGCCGGCTGGCGGTGTCGGTCGTCGTCGTCGTCGGGGTGCTCGCGGTCGTCATCGACGGCACGCCGGGCATCGGCAGCGACTTCGGTGGGCCGCCGGCCATGATCCCGGCCTTCACCCTGCTCGCCCTGCTCGTGGCGGGTTTGCGGGTCACCTGGCGCCGGGTCGCCCTGATCGGGCTCGGGACGGTGCTGGTCGTCGTGATGCTCAGCGTCGCCGACTGGCTGCGGCCGCTGGCCGACCGCACCCACTTCGGCGGCTTCGTCCAGACCGTCATCGACGGCGGTGCGCTCGTGGTGATCCAGCGCAAGGCGCTGCAGAACTGGGCGATCCTCACCGGCAGCTACCTGACCCTGCTCGTGCCCTTCGGCGCGGTGTTCGTCGGACTGGTGCTGATGCGCCCCTCGGCCTGGGGCGCACCTGCCCTGCAGCGCACGTACGAGGCCGGCCCCACGCTGCGGCACGGGCTCGGTGCGCTGCTGGTCATGCTGACGATCGGCTTCGCCGTCAACGACTCCGGCACCGTGGTCCCGGCGATCGGGGCGACACTGCTCATCCCGCTGCTCATCGCCGCGAGCGTGCGCACGCTCGAGATGGCCCAGGACGACCCCGCCGAGGACGATCCGGCGGGGCAGGCCCCCCCGGTCGACGACGTCAGGCCGACCGGCGCCGCGGCCGCAACGAGCTGACGGCGCGCCAGCCGGAGCGGGCGGCGAGAGCGCGCGCGACGTCGCGGTACTGCGCCGCGCGGTGCAGCTGGCCACGCAGATCGCGCCCGCTGACCCGGTGCTGGAGGTCGCACGGCACCTCCTGCACCCGCAGCCCCGCCCGGAGCAGGTCGATCGTCAGGGCGGTCTCCACGCCCCAGCCGGACGCCAGCGGCAGTGCGGCGTCGTAGGCCTCGCGGGTCAGGCAGCGCATGCCGGACAGCGGTTGAGCGGGCGTGAACCCGGTGGCCTGCTGGATGCCGCGGCGGGCGAGGTCGACCACCAGGCCGCGGCCGCCGCCGGGAGCCGACTGGGCGGGCAGGACCGCGATCGTCATGTCCGCCTCGCCGGCCAGGACGGGCGCGGCCAGCGGTGCGGTGTTCGCCGCGGTGCCGGCGAGGTCGGCGTCCACGAACAGCAGCGCCCGCGGCGCGGTGCCGTCGGCCTGCTCGCGCGCGGCGACGGACGCGGCACCGGTCTGCATCGCGGCGGCCTTGCCGCGGTTGCGCAGGTGCCGCACGACGGTGGCGCCGGCCTCGCGGGCCAGGTGCTGGGTGCGGTCGCTGCTGCCGTCGTCGACCACGACCACGAGGTCGACGCCCTGGATCGACAGCGCCGAGCGGACGGTGGCCGCGACCCGCTCGGCCTCGTCCTTGGCCGGGACGACCACGGCGACACCAGCCGGCACGGGAGAGGTCACCGCGGCAGGGTAGAGCCTCACGCCGTGGCGCCGCCCACCCGGGACGTGGGCTGGTTCGGGCGGGCACCGACGTCCGCCATCCTGCACCTCCCGAGTGGGGTCCCAGGAGATAGCCTCCCGCCCATGACCGAGCAGACCGATCGACCCGATCCTTCCAGCGGGCCCGCGGGGACCGCCCCCCTGGGCGTCACCAGTGAGGTCGGACGACTGCGCAGCGTGGTCCTGCACCGTCCCGGCACCGAGCTGAGCCGACTGACGCCGCGCAACAACGACCGGCTGCTCTTCGACGGCATCCCGTGGGTGAGCCGCGCCCAGGACGAGCACGACGCCTTCGCGCAGGCCCTGCGCGACCGCGGGGTCGAGGTGCTGTACCTGGCCGAGCTGCTCACCACGGCCCTGGCAGCGCCACTGGCCCGAGCCACCGCCATCGCCGCCGCCGTCGACTCCCCGTACCTCGGGCAGACACTGGCCGGCCGGGTCGAGGCCCACCTCAGGGACCTGGACGACCAGGCGCTGGCCGCCACCCTGATGGGCGGGCTGCGCACCGACGAGCTGCTCACCGCCGCCGACGCCGGGCACGCCGGCGTCGTCGCCGCGCTGGCGGCGCCGTCGGACTTCGTCGTCGACCCGTTGCCCAACCTGCTCTTCACCCGCGACTCCTCGGCCTGGATCGGCGACCGGGTGGCCGTCACGTCGCTGGCGATGCCTGCCCGGGAGCGCGAGACCACGCTGACCCGCGCGATCTACACCCACCACCCGCGCT
This sequence comes from Actinomycetales bacterium, assembly GCA_038213835.1. GTDB lineage: Bacteria > Actinomycetota > Actinomycetes > Actinomycetales > CAWJMD01 > JBBQSN01. The sequence goes on along the minus strand of JBBQSN010000028.1, from coordinate 10,383 downwards.
TCGCCGGCACCGAGCTGGTCTACGACCCGACCCTCGAGCACGTCGAGGGCGGGGACATCCTCGTGCTGGGCAACGGCGTCCTGGCCGTCGGCACCGGCGAGCGCACCACCCCGGCCGGTCTGGAACGGCTCGCCCGACAGGTCTTCTCGGCCGGTGTGGCCCACACCGTGCTCGCCGTCCCGATCGCGCAGGAGCGCGCGACCATGCACCTCGACACGGTCTGCACGATGGTCGACCGCGACGCCGTGGTCATGTACCCGGTGATCGCCGACTCGCTCACCGCGCTCACCGTCACCTCCGGCAACGGCGACCTCGAGGTCACCGGCCCGCGACCGTTCCTGGAGGCGGCCGCCGACGCCATGCAGATCGACCGGCTGCGGGTCATCGACACCGGCCTGGACCCCGTGACCGCCGAGCGCGAGCAGTGGGACGACGGCAACAACACCCTGGCGCTCGCCCCCGGGGTGGTGGTGGCCTACGAGCGGAACACCGAGACCAACGCCCGGCTCGAGGAGCAGGGCATCGAGGTGATCGCGATCAGCGGGTCCGAGCTCGGGTCCGGCCGCGGCGGTCCGCGGTGCATGTCTTGTCCGGTATCGCGAGACCCGTTGTCCTGACAGGCTTCTCACCATGGTCGCCGCTGAGCGGATGCTCACGCGCGACGAGCTGAACCGGGCGCTCCTGGCGCGGGACCTGCTGCTGGAACGTTCGGCGCTGCCCGTCGCCGCCGTGGTGGAGCACCTGGTCGCGGTCCAGGCGCAGGAGCCGCAGGAGCCGTAGGTCGGGCTGTTCTGCTCGCACCGCCGGGGGGCGGCACAGGGTGACCTCGCGGGCCGCCTGAGCCACGTGCCCCCGGCAGGATCCGGCCGCCTCAGTCGAGCTCGCGGACCCAGAGCCTGGCCTGCTCGGGCTGCACGGACTCGCGCACGACCGCTACCAGCTCCTCGCGCAGGACGTCGAGATCAGCCACCGACCGCACCGAGGCCCCGAAGCTCTGCACCGTCAGCTCGGCGTCGTACCGGGCCCGGAAGAACCGCCGGTCCACCAGCGACCGCACCCGCCGCCGCACCGGCTGGAACAACGCCGCCACCGCCAGCGTCGAGGCCGCCACCGCCACGTCCGACTCCCGCGTCACCGGACGCAGCAGCACGCCCAGCACCAGCACCGACCCCAGGTACGTCGCCGCCAGGACCACCACCAGCGGCCCGTAGACCAACGACCGTCGGATCACCACGTCGAGGTCGAACAACCGGTATCGCAGCACCGCGACGCAGAGGCTGATGGGCAGGACGAACATGAGCGCGATCAGGAAGGTGAACCAACCGACCACGGCCACGACCGCCACCGGCCCCGTGGTGCGTTCACCCACCACGGTGGCAGCCAGCGCGGCCGCGCTCACCCCGACGAGCAACAGGACCAGGGCGGCGGTGACGACCTTGAGCTGCTGGCGCTGCACCCCGTGCGCGCCGCGGAACCTCACCACCAGGCCCACCAGGGCCACGACGCCGCAGGCGGTGACCACCAGGTCCCCCACTCCGGAGACGGTGGCCAGCAGCTCTCCCGCCGGGCCGGGGAGGGCCAGCGGGTTCTCCAGCGACGGCCTGTCCCCGACCTGCAGGCGACCAGCCCCGAGAACCGACGCGACCGTCGAGACGACCACGGCGACGACAGCCACCGTCGCCACCGGTCGCCACCGGGACGAGGGCAGCCGACCGTCCGGGAAGACTAGGGGCACCAGGACGCCGACCGTGCCGGTCCACAGCAGGATGAGCCACTCCCCGAGCCAGAGCCCGACGGCGGCCCCGAGGCCGGGTTCGGCCCCCTCGGCCCAGGCGCGGCCGACCTCGCTGACGGTGAAGGACACGGCCGCAACGGCGAGCGCCCAGCCGATCGGGTTCGACGGCCGCCGCGTGGCCAGCACCGTCGCCACGAGGGCCAGAGGCAGGACGACCAGCTGTCCCGGTTCCTCGAGGACGACCCAGACCACCGCGAGCACGGCGGTGACGAGCACCGCCGCGCCGGCGGTGGTCGACACGCTCGTGGCTCGAGGCACGACCGCAGCCTCGCGACTCCCCGTCCGCGGATCGTTACGGGCGCGGCCCTGCGCGGCCCTCACCGCAGCAGCCGCCTACCCGACGACCGGCGCGGGCTGCGGGGTGCTCGTCGGGCCGTCGCAGGTGGGGCCGTCCGGGGTCCACCGGAGCCGGTCCAGGCACATCCGCCGAGCCGTGCCCTCGGCGTCCCACGCGTGGTAGACCAACCAGTCCTCGCCTGCTGCGTCGGTGACCACGCTCGCGTGGCCCGGGCCGAGCACCACGCCGGGCCGGGTGCGGATCACCCGCGGCACCTCGCCCGGCTCCTCCGTCCAGGGCCCGAGGGGGTGCGGGGCCGAGGCGACCGACACCCCGTAGGAGGGCTGCTGCCAGTTGCCACCGGAGTACAGGCACCAGTAGCGCCCCTCCCGGTGCACGACGAACGGCCCCTCGCAGGTGTGCCAGTCGTGCACGGCGTCGTACATCGTCCGTCCGGCCAGGAACAGCTGCCAGTCCGACGACGGTGTCACGACGGCCTGCGGTTCGCCGGCCAGCCGACCCGGGCTCGGCATCCGGTCGACGACGATCGCGGTGCCGACGCGCTCCTGCTGGAGCCGGTCGACCGCGTAGAAGAGGTACCAGGTCCCGTCGTGGTCCTGGAACGGGTGCGGGTCGATGGCGAACGGCTCGTCGGTGGCCAGGTCCGCGGCCAGGTCGCGGTAGGGCCCCTCCGGCCGCGCGCTGGCGGCCGCCCGCAGCCGGTGCCCCGTGTCGCCCCGACCGGCCGAGTACCAGATGACGTACTCCTCGCCGACCCGCGCGACCTCCGGCGCCCACAGGTGCGTGGCGTCGGCCGGGACGGCCGCCGGCTCCAGCACGGTGCCGAGCGGCTCCCAGCCGACCAGGTCGTCCGACACCAGCCCCACGAGCGACTGCGAGGTGTCGCCCTCGCCGGTACCGAACGCGTAGTAGCGCCCCTGCGCGGCCAGCACGAACGGGTCCGCGAAGTAGTCGGGGTGGACGGGGTTGGTGTAGCTCCCGCCGTCAGGTCCGGGGCCGGTGCGCGACGTCTCTGGCATCCGGTCACTGTAGTGAGGGCGCCGGTCCACTGGCCCCCCGCGAGCCCGCCGCGAGAACCGTCGTACCGCCCTCTCGCGCACACGTCCTGACGGGCCTACCATCACGCGACTGACGAAGACGTCGGGGCTCGTCGTCCGACGGACGACGTGCGTCTTCGTCACCTCAACGACGAGGAGACGCCCATGGCCCGACCTGGAACACCATCTTCCTCCCGGCGGACCCCGGTCCTGCTGGCACTTCTGCTGGCCATCGGCCTGACCGCCCCTGCGGGTCCGGCTCAGGCCGGTCCCAGCGGGGGATCCGGCGGCGCGAACCCGGGCCGCTACGAGAACCCGCTGCTGCCGCAGGTCCCCGGTGGCGGCGCGGTCGAGAGCTGCGCCGACCCCACGGTGATCCGCGCCGACGACCGGAGCGGCACCACCTGGTACATGTACTGCACCACCGACCCGCTCAACGACGAGGACCTCGACACCGACGGCAACCTGGTCTTCCACCGGATCCCGACCATGACGTCGCGGGACCTCGTGAACTGGACCTACGTGGGCGACGCCTTCGACTCGCTGCCGACCTGGGCCGAGGAGGACTCCGCGCTCTGGGCGCCCGAGGTGACCTACTCCACGGAGTTCGACCAGTACTACATGTTCGTGGGGGTCACCGACACGACCGCCGAGATCAGCGGCGTCGAGGACTGCGGCTCCGACAACGCCATCGGCGTGGCCACCAGCGCCAGCCCGACCGGGCCGTGGGAGTTCTCCGACACGCCCGTCGTCCTGCCGCGCCGGGGTGGCGAAGGCTGCAACTTCCTGTGGACCTTCGACCCCGACGTGCTCAGCGACAGCGTCGGCACCGAGAGCTTCCTGTACTACGGCAGCTACTACGGCGGCCTCTACGGGGCACCACTGACGCTGACGGAGGGCGGCGCCACGATCGACAGCGAGGAAGCGGTGCTGGTCGCCATCGACAACAAGTACGAGGGTGCCAACGTCGTCGAGCGCAACGGCTGGTACTACCTGTTCGTCTCGGCGACCAACTGCTGCAACGGCGCGCTGACCGGCTACAGCGTCTTCGTGGGCCGCTCGCGCGACCCACTCGGCACCTTCGTCGACCAGCAGGGCAACTCGCTCGTCGACGCCCAGGCCGGCGGCACGCCGTTCCTCACCATGAACGGCAACCGATGGGTGGGCACCGGCCACAACACCGTGTTCCAGGACGCGAACGGCGACTGGTGGACGATCTACCACGCGGTCGACCAGCAGGACCCGTTCTTCGAGACGGCAACCGGGTTCACCAAGCGGCCCGCGCTGCTCGACGCCATCGACTGGATCAAGGGCTGGCCCACCGTCAACGGCGGCAGCGGTCCGTCCGACCGGGCGATGCCCGCACCCGCGGGCCAGCCCGGTGAGGTGTCGCGGCACAAGCCGCGCCCCCCGGCCACACAGGAGCCGCACAAGATCCTGCCGGGATACTCGGACTGGTTCTCCGGGTCGTCGCTGCGCCGGACCTGGCAGTGGGAGTGGACCGGTGACGAGGCTGTCGGCCCCGTCCCCGCGGTCCCCGAGCACAGTGTGGCCGACGGTGTGCTGAGCGTGGGCATCCAGACCGCCGACTCCTACGTCGACGTCGACGACGCCCACGTCCTCGTGCGGGACGCGCCCGGTGGTGAGTACGTCGTCGAGACCAGGGTGCGGGTGGACGTGCCCGACGAGGGCTGCTGCTTCAACTTCGCCCAGGCCGGCATCATGGTCTACGGCGACGAGGACAACTATCTCAAGCTGACGAACACCTCGATCTGGAACACCCGGCAGACCGAGTGGGCCAAGGAGATCTCGCCGGTGCCCGATGGGTGGTCGCGCTACGGGAACACGGTGGTCGGTCCTCCGTCGGAGGAGTGGACCTACCTGCGGATCGCGGTCGAGCGCCTCAACGGTGCCGAGCGCAGAGCCGCCGGGGGCGACACCGAGAGCTACACGGCCTACACCAGCCAGGACGGTCGCACCTGGGTGCGCGGTGGCACGTGGACGCACTCGCTCGGCCGCGACGCCCGGATCGCGCTCGCCGCGTTCGGGCAGCAGCCGACGACGGAAGGGGACTTCACCGCAGAGTTCGACTACGTGAGGGTGTACAGCCTGAAGTGACCCGCAGGCACGAGAGGGGCCGGCGCCGCGACGGCGTCGGCCCCTTTCGTCCGCGGTGCCGCAGGTCGGTCGTCTGCCCGGTGGACCTCAGTCGCCCGCGGGATCGACCACGACGGGACGCACTCCGGCGTCGGTCGCTTCCCACTGCAGCACAAGGGTGTTCATGGCGCGGTAGGTGAGGCTGCCGTACCAGGAGTGGAACACCAGGTGGTCCTCGCCGTCAGGACCGGTGACGACGTCCTGTCCACCTGGCCCGACGTAGGCACCGTCCAGGTCGTCGCTGGCCAGCAACGGCTCGGGGTCCTTGGTGTACGGGCCCGTGGGCGCCGAGGCGGTCGCGAAGCCCGTCGTGTAGGCGTCGCTGCCGTAGTCGTTGGCCGAGTACATCAGCACGTAGGTGTCCTGCTCGCGCACCAGGGTCGGCGCCTCGACCAGGTTGCCCTCCCACGCCTGGTCCTGCTTCACCAGCTTCGTGGTCTCCCCGACCAGCGAGAGCCCGTCGGCGCTCAGCGGTGCCATCTGCAGCCAGGTGTCCAGGCCGCAGCAGTTGCCGTCGTTCTTCCACAGCAGGTAGCGAGTGCCGTCCTCGTCCAGGAAGGTGGAGGCGTCGATCGCGCCACCCTCGTCCTCGGGGCAGACGAGCATGCCCTCCCCGACCACGGTGAACGGCCCCAGCGGGTCGTCGGCTGTGGCGACGCCGATGCACTGCAGCGTCGGCCGGTAGTTCGTCGCCGTGAAGTACAGGGCGTAGCTCCCGGGCGCCAGCTCGGTGACCTCCGGCGCCCAGGTCTTGCCCGGGATCACCCAGGGCGGCAGCTGCGGCAGGACGTCGGGCTGCTCTTCCCAGGTGACCAGGTCCTGCGACGTCGCCACCCGGACGTTGCGGTTGTTGCCGTTCGTCGCGTACGCGTGATAGACGCCGTCGACCTCGAGCAGGTCCGGGTCGGGGAAGTCGTCGTCCAGGACCGGGTTGGCCGTCTCGGCCGCCGGGTCCCCGCCCGGGGGTGCGGACGACGTGCTCGCTCCGGCGCCGTCCGCATCGCCGGAGCCGCCCGCATCGCCGGAGCCGCCCGCGCACGCAGCGAGCAGCGCCGAGCCTGCGGCCAGCACCAGACCGGTCCGCACCCCCCGATGTCGCACCCGGGTCAGCCCTTGAGCCCGGACCGGGCCACGCCCTCGATGAGGTACCGCTGGAGGAACACGAACAGCAGCAGCACCGGGACGCTGGCGACCACGGCACCGGCCATCAGCAGGTCGTAGCGGACGGCGTTGGCCGACTGCAGCGTGGACAGACCCGCCGGCAGCGTCTGCATCTCCGGGCTGAACAGCACGTAGATGGGCCACAGGAAGTCGTTCCAGTTGGTGAGGAAGGACAGCAGCGCCAACGTCGCCAGCGCCGCCTTGGACAGCGGCAGGACCACCTTGACGAAGGTCTCCCACTGGTTGGCGCCGTCGAGCCGGGCCGCCTCCTCGAGCTCGACGGGGATACCGAGGAAGAACTGCCGCATGAAGAACACCCCGAAGGCCGAGGCCGCGGTGGGCACGATGACCGCCACGAGCGTGTTCAGCCAGCCCAGCTCGGCGACGATCAGGTAGTTCGGGATGATGAGGATGACCGGCGGCACGAACAGCGTGGCCACGATGGCGCCGAAGACGATCTTGCGGCCGCGGAACTCCATCCGGGCCAGGGCGTAGGCCGCCAGGGCCGACGTCGAGACCACCAGGGCGGCGTGCGCCAGCGCAGCGAGCATGCTGTTGCCGAACCAGCGCAGCACCGGCGTGCCCGCGGCGCCGAAGATGGTCTCGTACGCCTGGGTGGTGAACGGGTTCGGGATCCAGCTCGGCGGGATGGCGCTCGCCTCGCCCCGCGTCTTGAACGAGGTCACCACCATGAACACCAGCGGGCTGATGTACACCAGAGCGAGCAGGATCAGCAGCGCGTACCTCAGCACGATGCGTCCGCGGCTGGGACCCCCGTCGGCCTTGACGGTGGTGCCGCGGTGCGCGGCGTCCGAGGCGCCGCGCCCGCGGTCGGCCTGCTGGGACGAGGGGGTCTCCACGGCGGCCATGTCAGGCGTCCTTGTCTCGGAACAGGCGGAAGATGATGACGCTCAGCGCCATCAGGAAGACGGTGAGCACGTAGCTCATCGCCGCGGCATCGCCCATCTGGTAGTTGGTCAGCCCGGTCTCGGCGATCTGGTAGATGGCCGTGCGGGTCTCACGCCCGGGGGCGCCCCCGGTGATGAGGTAGGACTGCCCGAACATGTTGACCGAGCCGATGATCGTCACCATGGTCACGAACGAGAGCACCGGCTTCAGGCCGGGCAGCGTGACGTGCACGAACTGCTGCCACGAGTTCGCGCCGTCCATCCGTGCTGCCTCGTAGAGCTCCCCGGCGATGTCCTGCAGGCCGGCGAGGTAGATCACCGCGTTGAAACCCAGGGTCCACCAGACGGTGACGCCGACCAGGGCCACCCAGGCGGCCGGCACCGACGTCGTCCACGAGATGTCGTCGGGCAACCCGACCAGGCCGAGGTAGTAGTTCACCAGGCCGATGTTGGCGTCGAGCAGGTACCGCCACAGCACCGCGACGACCGCCACGCCCAGCACGTAGGGGGCGAAGTAGACCGCGCGCAGCGCGTTGCGACCCGGGAACGACCTGTTCATCACCAGGGCCACCAGCAGTGGGACCACCAGGAGCAGCGGCACGCTGAGGACGGTGAAGATGCCCGTCGCCTGCATGGAGTCCCAGAAGATGCCCGAGCTGATCGACGCCGAGTCGAACAGGTCGGCGTAGTTGTCCAGGCCGACGAACGGCTTGCCGGGAAGCGTGTAGTCGTAGCGGTGCAGGCTGATGTAGAAGCCGAAGATGATCGGCGCGATCACGAAGACGAAGAACAGCACCAGGTAGGGCGCCAGGAACAACCACGGGGTCGCCTTGCCGTGGGTCGCCAGGCCCCGGGCCGAGTGGCCCGGGGCCGGCGTGCCGGCGACCTCGTCGGTGGCCGCCAGCGGCGCCGTGGAGGTCGCCACGTCAGCCGCCGAAGCTCTCGAGGTTCTCCTCCATGAGCTTGGTCGCCTGCTGGGCTGCGTCGCTCATGGCCTGCTGGGGCTCGGCCCTGCCGAGCACCGCGTTGGACAACGCCGGCTCCAGGGCCTCCGCCTGGACCCCACCGACCCCCGGGACGGGGGGCAGGAACCGCATCGAGTCGATCTGCTCGGCGATGACGCCCTGCGGCGCGTCGTCGAGGACGCCGCTGTCACGGACGGACTGACGTGCCGGGATCATCCCCGAGCCCGCCCACTCCTCGGAGTGCTCGCTCATCCAGCCGATGAAGACCTGCGCCGCCTGCGCCTTGTTCTCGTCCTGGGAGGCCTGCTTGGTGATGAAGAAGTTGTGGGAGTTGGCCCACACCGCGTCCTCGCCGAAGATCGTCGGGATCGGCGCGATGCCGTAGTTCAGGCCCGACTCCTTGAGGTCGTTGATCTGCCAGATGCCGTCCCAGGTGATCGAGGTCTCGCCGGCCTTGAAGGCCGCGTACTGCGAGTCGATGGCCACCTCGGCCGGGCTGTAGCCCTGGTCGATGATCGAGCGCTGCCACTCCAGCGCCTCGACCGCCTCGGGCGAGTCGAAGCTGGCGGACGAGCCGTCCTCGGCGTAGACCTCTGCGCCGTTCTGCCACGCCAGCGACAGGTACATCAGGTGGCTCGGCCACAGGTTGGGCATCCAGAACGGCTGCTCGAACCCGGCCGCCTGGAGCTTCTCCAGCGCGTCCATGAACGACGCCTCGTCGGTGGGCGCCTCGGTGATGCCCGCGGCCTCGAAGTGGTCCTTGTTGTAGTACATCGCCAGGGAGTGCACGTCCAGGGGGATCCCGTAGCGCTTGTCCTTGTAGATGCCCGCGTCCCAGACCTCCTTGGTGAAGTCGTCCTCGGTCAGCCCCAGGCCCTCGGCGACGTTGTCCACCGGGACGATGACGCTGCGTGCCGCGTTCGTCGCCAGCTGGTCGAGGTGCATCGCTCCGACGTCGGGGCCCTCGCCGGCGTTCACCGCGGCAGGGAGGCGCTGGTAGAAGTCGCCCCACTGGATCGTGTTGGGCGTCACCTTGATGTTGTCGTGCTCGGCGTTGAACTCGTCGACCATCTTCTGCATGAACGGGCCGTCACCACCGGTGAAGCCGTTCCAGTAGGCCAGCTCGACGTCCGGTCCGGTGTACTCGCCGGAGAACTCCGCCTCCTCACCGCCCTGGGCGGCCTCCTCGGCGCTGACCCCCCCTCCGCAGGAGGAGACGGCAAGGGTGGTGGCCGCGAGGGCGACGAGGCCCAGCCGGCCCCGGCGGCGACGTGCTGTGGGGGCAATGACCGACGTCAGACTCATCATCGAGCTCCTCAATGGCATCCGCTGTCCATGCGGGATGGCGCGTGCGTGGGCTACAACGTTGCATTCTTACCCCGGCGACCGGGTGTCACGCCTCCCAATGGAGGTCACAGCATGATCACGAATGCCACGCGGTCGACCCCTACCGCAGCGTGAGCTGCCGCGACACCACCCCGGCGCGGGCCCGGCGTTCGTCGGTGGTGAGGTCGGAGGCGTCGGCCACCGCCTCGTCGAGGCGGGTGCCGAACGCGGCGGCGGCCTCCTCGACGTCGTCGGCCACGGACCCCGGGACGAGGTCCCAGACCGGCACGATCAGGCCGTGGGCACGGAACGAGCCGACGTAGCGGGTGCCCTCGCCGAGCGAGGACCCGCCGCGGGCGTGCAGCCGGCCCAGGCCGTCCAGGAAGGACTCCTCCGGGTGCGGCAGCACCCAGCGCAGGTGCGTCTTGGAACCGATCTGGCACCAGTAGGCAGCCTCGACGCAGACGAGTCGCTCGGTGGGGATGATCGCGGCGTTGGCGCGCTCCATCGAGTCACGGACCTCGGCGGTCCGCTCGGCGTCCTCGCCGAGCCAGAACTCGAACCCCTCGTGCAGCCGTACGACGAACGGCAGGTCCGGGTCCAGGACGTCCTGCATCCGCGGACCGGCCGTGGGCAGCCCCGTGCCGGGGACGGGCGAACCGGGCTCGGAGGCCGCGGCAGCCAGCAGGGCGGCGGCGACGTCGCGGCTGGCGTCACCGGAGCCGGACGGGGTCTG
>JBBQSN010000027.1:0-25648 GCA_038213835.1 Actinomycetales bacterium | reverse complement strand
CGAGCTCGGTGATCCGGCCGTCCTCGACCACGGCGACCCGGTCGGCGTCGTGGGCGGTGTGCAGCCGGTGGGCGATCGCCACCACCGTGCGGCCGTGCAGCACCGCCGACAGCGAGCGCTCCAGGTGCCGGGCCGCCCGCGGGTCGATCAGCGAGGTGGCCTCGTCCAGCACCAGGGTGTGCGGGTCGGCCAGCACCAGGCGGGCCAACGCGAGCTGCTGCGCCTGCGATGGCGTCAGCGGGTGGCCGCCGGAGCCGACCCTGGTCCCCAGTCCGTCGGGCAGGGTCGCGACCCAGTCGCCGGCGTCGACCGCCTCGAGGGCACGCTGCATCGCGTCGGCGTCGGCGTCCGGGGCGGCGAGCAGCAGGTTGTCGGCCACCGTGCCCACGAAGACGTGGTTCTCCTGCGTCACCAGCGCCACCTCGCGGTGCAGCCGGGCGAGCGGGAGGCCGACCACCGGCACGCCGCCGACGTCGACACGTCCAGAGGTCGGCGGGTGGATGCCGGCCAGCAGCTTGCCGAGGGTGGACTTGCCGGCCCCGGACGGGCCGACGACCGCGAGCCGCTCGCCCGGGCGCAGGACGAGGTCGACCCCGCGCAGCACGTCGTGGCCCTCGCGGTAGGCGTAGCGCACGGCGGTGGTGCTCAGGGCGGTCCCGTCCGGTCGGAGCCCGTGCTCCTCGCGGTCCGGCGGCACCTCGCCGACCCCGGTGATCCGCGACAGCGACACCGCGCCGTACTGCAGCTCGTCCAGCCACTCGACCAGCTCGCTCACCGGCTCGGTGAGGCGGACGGCGTACAGCGCCACCGCCGTCACCTGGCCGACCGTGACCTCCAGTCCCCAGGACGGGCCGACGGCCACCAGGAGGCCACCCCACGCCACCGCCGCCACGACGGGCAGCTGGTAGGAGAAGTCGATCACCGGGAACCAGCGGCTGCGCAGGCCGAGGGTGTAGCGCTCGGCGACCAGGCACCACCGCAGAGCGTCGTCGACCGCGCGGCGTCGCACCCCGCCGAGGTCGAGGGCGTCGATCGTGCGGGCCCCCTCGACGGTCTCGGTGACGACGCCGTTGAGCCGCGAGTACGAGGCGCCCTCGCGCAGGTAGCCGCGGCCGGCCCGGCGCAGGTACCAGCGGGTCGACCACCACAGCAGCGGCACCCCCGCCAGCAGGGCGAGCGCGACGACGCCTCCGGCGACGGCCGCACCCACCACGGTGAGCACCATCGCCACGACCGCGACGATCGTGCGGGGGACGGCGAACCGCACCGACCAGGAGATCCCCTCGACGTCGTTCGTCGTGCGGGCCACGAGGTCGCCCGTGCCGGCACGCTCGACCGCCGAGAGCGGCAGCGAGGTGACGCCCAGCATGAAGTCGTCGCGCAGCTCGGCGAAGACGGTCTCGCCGAGGACCAGCGACGCCCGGCGCGCGGCCCAGGTGAGCACGGTCTCGAGCAGCAGCGCCACGGCCAGAACCATGACGATGGTGTCGACCCGGCCCACCGACGCCGCGGGGCCCTCGCCCGAGACCTCGTCGACGAGGCGTCCGACCAGGAACGGCCCGGCCAGCCCGAACGTGCTCGACAACGCGAACAGCACGACCGTGCGCGCGAGCGCGCCTCGGTGCCGGCCGAGCAGCTCAAGGGCCCTGGCCCGGGTCGCGGCCGGTCCCGAGACCGGGAGGCGGTTCTCGGTGCCGCTCACCGCTCGTCCCTCGCCGTGGCGTGCGCGCTGTGCCTGATGGTTCGCTCGCTCCGCTCGCTCACGGCTCGTGCCTCGCCGTGGCGTGCGCGCTGTGCCGGATGGTTCGCTCGCTCCGCTCGCTCACTGGTCCTCTCCTCGGGTCACGGTGCCGCGGTAGCTCCGGCCCAGGTCGTCGTCTCGGCCGAGCAGGTCGTGGTGGGTGCCCTCGCCGGCCACCGTCCCGTCCGGACCGAGCACGACGACGTGGTCGACCCGGTCGAGCAGCAGCGGGCTGGCGGTGACGACGACCGTGGTGCGGCCCCGACGCACGCCGCCCAGCCGCCGGGCGACCGCCGCCTCGGTGTGGGCGTCGACCGCGCTGGTGGGCTCGACCAGCAGCAGCGTCTCGGCCTCGGTGAGCAGCGCCCGAGCGAGGGCGAACCGCTGGCGCTGGCCGCCGGACAGCGAGCGACCGCGCTCGGAGACCTCGTCGTCCAGACCTGCGGGCAGGCCGTCCAGGACGTCCTCTGCCGCCGCCGCGGCGACACCGCGCCGGATCGCGGCGTCGTCGTGTCGCCCGTGCGGGTCGAGCTGGGTGCGTACCCAGCCGGTGAACAGCTGCGGGTCGGCGTCGGACAGCACGACGCGACGGCGCAGCGCCGAGCGGGGCAGGGTGTCGACCGCCACGCCGCCCAGCCGGGCGGAGGTGTCGCCGTCGGCGGTCGCGGTCAGCCGGGCCAGCCGCTCGGCGACGCCGGCCGAGGCCGAGGGCGAGGGCGAGTCGCTGACGACGGCGGTCAGGCGTCCGGGACGGATCCGCACCCCGCTGACGGGGTCGACCAGGTCGGGGAGCGGGCCGGGCTCGGTCGCCGGGTCGGCCGGCTCGGGTACCGACGTCGCGACCGCGAGCACCCCGAGGATCTTGCGGGCGGCGACGTGACCGCGGCTCAGCTTCTGCAGCATCTCGGTGGCGGTGCGCAGCGGCGCCACGAGGAACGCCGCGTAGCCGTAGAAGGCGACCAGCTCACCGGGCGTGATCTGCCCGGCGACGGCGAACCGGGCACCGAGCCAGGTGACGAGCACGACGAACGCGCCGGGCAGCAGCACCTGCGCCGAGTCCAGCACCGCCTGCACCCCCGCGACCCGGACGCCGGCGCGTCGCACCGCGGCCGACTGCACGACGTAGCGCTCCAGGAAGACCTTCTCCCCGCCGAGGCCGCGCAGCACACGCAGCCCGGCGACGGTGTCGGCGGCGAGCGTGGTGAGCTCGCCGGTGACCTCGCGCTGGGCGGACTGCGCGGACTGCAGCGGCTTGATCACCAGCCCGAGCAGGGCGGTGAGCACGGGGACGCCGACACCGACGACGAGCGCGAGCGTGGAGGAGGAGCGCCAGAGCAGCCCGACGACCACGACGTAGGCCACCAGGCTGCCGACGAACCGCGCCGTCACCTCGTAGACGTCACCGAGCCGGATGGCGTCCGAGGCGACCGTGGAGACGACCTCGCCGGTCGGCAGGGTGCGGGGCAGGGCCGTCCCGGTGCGCGAGGCGTGGTGCCCGACCACCTGGGACGAGACCAGCGCCCCCTGGCACCAGTTCCACACCGCCAGCCAGTGCCGCACGAGGGTGGCGAGCGCGGTGACCACGGCGAGCCCGAGCAGCACCAGGCACCACGTGACCAGCCCGCGCGTGCTGCCCTGCTCGATGCCGGCGTCGACCGCCCGCCCGACCGCCCACGGCACCAGGGCCTGCGCCACCATCCAGACCGTGCCCATCACCATGCCCAGGGCGACGGTCCGCCACATCCGGCGGCCGAGCCAGCCGATGTAGCCCCAGGGCCCGGACAGCGCCGGGACGACGAGCGGCTCGCGCGGCGACCAGGGCATGAGCAGGTCGAACCGCTGGGTGCACCAGCGGTCCAGCGACCTGATCCAGGAGGGGAGCGATGGACGGACGGACACGTCGTCGGACGGTACGCAGCCGGACCGGGTCGCAGCCACCGCATTCTCCGGGCACCCGCTCGGGAAGCAGGTGGCGGCGTCTACCGTGGAGGGGTGCTGCGGACCGCCCTGCGACCGAAGTGGCTGGCGCTGCTGGCGTTGGCCCTCGCGCTGGCGTCCGGCTTCGCCTGGCTGGGGTCGTGGCAGTTCGACCGGTCCCAGGCGGAGTCGACCGAGCGCGAGCTGCGTGCCGAGGCGGCCACCGCACCCGTCCCGCTGTCCGACGTGCTCGCGCCCCAGCAGGCGCTCGCCGGGCCGGCGGGCACCGCGACGGTGGTGGTCGACGGCGATCTCGACGCCGACCTCGCCCGGCTCTCGCCCCGGCGCGAGCTGGACGGCCGCAGCGGCACCTGGGTGGTCGTCCCGGTCGAGGTCGTGACCGACAAGGGACCTGCGGGGCGAGGCGCCCGGCTGCCCGTCCTGCTGGGCTGGCAGCAGCAGGACCTCCTCCCCGACCTGGCGTCGGGGCCGGTCTCGCTGACGGGGGTGCTGCGCTCGTCGGAGGCGCCGTCGGGCACGCCGGCCGACGACGTCGTGCTGGAGACGGTGAGCACCGCCGACCTGGTCAACCTGTGGGGCGCCCCGCTGTACTCGGCCTACCTCGTCGCGTCGGAGGCCGACGCCCGGGCTGCAGGCCTGGAGCCGGTGCCGGTCGACCCGGAGGGGGGCGGCTTCGGCTTCGACCTGCAGAATCTGTCCTACGCCGTGGAGTGGTGGGTGTTCGCCGGCTTCGCCGTGTTCCTGTGGTGGCGGCTGGTGCGCGACGACCACCTCGACCGGATGGAGCAGGACCCGCCTGGCGGCGAGCAGGACCAGCAGCCCGACCCCGTGAGGAGAGCGACCCCGTGACCGAGGCCACCAGCAACGGATCCGGTAGCACGAGCGGGGGCGGCACCGGAGCGCCCCGCGCCCCGCGCGCCCCGCGCAAGCTCGGCGGCGCGCTGACGCGGTACCGGGTGATGGCGTTCGTGACCGGAGGCTTCCTGCTGCTGCTCTGCCTGGAGCTGGTGCTCAAGTACGGGGTCAACGACGGCCAGCCGGTGCTCGGGTCCTGGATCGCGATCGTGCACGGCTGGATCTACGTGATCTACCTGGTCACCGTGGTCGACCTCTGGTCGAGCCTGCGCTGGCAGCTCGGGCGGCTGCTCGCGCTGGTGGCCGCGGGGGTCGTCCCGCTGCTGTCGTTCTTCGCCGAGCGGCGCACCACCGAGGACGTCCGGGCGCTGATGACCGAGCGCGGGGAGCTCACCGGGAGGATCACCGGGCCCGGCTCTCGGTAGCCTCGCCCTGTGACCGAGCCCGCGCCCGACCCGCAGCCCGAGCCCACCGGTCCTGCGGTGGCCGCCACCCCGAAGCAGCCGACCGAGCAGCGTCCCGTCCTGGTGGTCGACTTCGGGGCCCAGTACGCGCAGCTGATCGCCCGCCGCGTGCGCGAGGCCGACGTCTACTCCGAGATCGTTCCCTCGACGATGCCGGTCGAGGTGATGCTGGCCAAGGACCCGGCCGCGATCATCCTGTCCGGAGGCCCGTCGTCGGTGTACGCCAACGGCGCGCCGGCGGTGCCCTCGGCGCTGTTCGAGGCCGGCGTCCCCGTCCTCGGCATCTGCTACGGCTTCCAGGCGATGGCCCGGACGCTCGGCGGCGAGGTGGCCCAGACCGGGCTGCGCGAGTACGGCGGCACCCGGGTCGAGGTCGAGGCGGATAGCGCCGCCGCCACCGTGCTCACCTACGGGCAGCCGATCCAGCAGAGCGTGTGGATGAGCCACGGCGACGCCGTGCACGCCGCCCCGGAGGGCTTCACCGTCACCGCCTCGACGCCCGGCGCCCCCGTCGCGGCGTTCGAGGACCACGACCGCCGCCTGTACGGCGTGCAGTGGCACCCTGAGGTCAAGCACTCCACGTTCGGCCAGCAGGTGATCGAGAACTTCCTGCACCGTGGCGCCGGTCTCGGCCGCGACTGGACCACCGACAACGTGATCGACGAGCAGGTGCAGCGGATCCGCGCCCAGGTGGGCTCGGCCCGGGTGATCTGCGGCCTGTCCGGCGGCGTCGACTCCGCGGTCGCGGCGGCCCTGGTGCAGCGGGCGGTCGGCGACCAGCTGACCTGCGTGTTCGTCGACCACGGCCTGCTGCGCGCCGGCGAGGCCGAGCAGGTCGAGCGCGACTACGTGGCGGCCACCGGTGTCGACCTCGTCGTCGTCGACGCGTCCGAGCAGTTCCTGCGCGCGCTCGCCGGCGTCACCGAGCCGGAGGCCAAGCGCAAGGCGATCGGCCGCGAGTTCATCCGCGCCTTCGAGGGCGCTGCCCGCGACCTCGTCGAGAAGGCGCACCTCGATGCCGAGACGCACGAGGGCGAGGGCGAGGTGCGGTTCCTCGTCCAGGGGACCCTGTATCCCGACGTCGTCGAGTCCGGCGGCGGCGAGGGCGCGGCCACGATCAAGAGCCACCACAACGTCGGCGGACTGCCGGACGACCTGCAGTTCGAGCTGGTCGAGCCGCTGCGCACCTTGTTCAAGGACGAGGTCCGAGCCGTCGGCGGCGAGCTCGGCCTTCCGGAGGCGATGGTGTGGCGCCAGCCGTTCCCCGGCCCGGGCCTCGGCATCCGGATCATCGGCGAGGTCACCGCCGAGCGGCTCGAGACGCTGCGCACGGCCGACCAGATCGTCCGCGACGAGCTCACCGCCGCCGGCCTGGACCGCGACATCTGGCAGTGCCCGGTCGTGCTGCTCGCCGACGTCCGCTCGGTCGGCGTGCAGGGCGACGGCCGCACCTACGGCCACCCGGTCGTGCTGCGCCCCGTCTCGTCCGACGACGCCATGACCGCGGACTGGAGCCGGCTGCCCTACGACCTGCTCTCGCGGGTCTCCACCCGGATCACCAACGAGGTCGACGGCGTCAACCGCGTGGTCCTGGACGTCACCAGCAAGCCCCCCGGCACGATCGAGTGGGAGTGACGGCCCCCACAGCCTGCGCCCCGCCCTGGATGGCATCAGGTGTCGCCTCGCGCCGCCTGGAGCCACGTCGTGTCCCACCCTGACGTCGGAGGTCAGCCCGCGAGGTCGCCGCGCAGCACGGAGTCGCCGGAGTGGGTCGGCACGCCGTCGTCCGGCTCGTCGGAGACGTCGACCAGGGTGTAGCCCTGTGCCAGCGCCGTCGCAGGAAGGGCGAAGTCGCCGGTCGAGACGCCGTCGAGCACGCCCAGGGAGATCATCTGGTCGCTGCCGGGCCGGATCAGCCAGACCTCGAAGTGGCCACCGGCCGCGCCGAGGTCCGGGGCGCTCACCTCAACCGTCTGGCGGCCGTCGGCGCCCTCGACCAGCCGGGCCGTGCCGGCCGCGGTGACGGCATCGGTCAGCGGCTCCAGAGAGGCCGAGCGGAGCACCTCGGCCGCGGCGGCGGAGGGGTCGTCCTGGCGGAGCACGGCCCAGGTGGTCAGGGAGCCGGCGCCGAGGCCGACGACGGCCGCGGCGGCGGCCCAGACGAGGGCACGGCTGCGGCGGGTGCGGCGGACGTCGAGGCCGAGCTCGTCGACGACCCCTTGCCAGACGTGGGGAGGCGGCGGCTCGAGCCGTTCCGAGCGCACGGCGCGGGCCAGGTCTGCCAGCTCGCGCAGGTCCTCGACCTCGAGCCGGCAGGCGTCGCACGCGGCGAGGTGCTGGTCGACGTCGACGTCGGTGGGTCCGGCCCCCAGGGCGTGACGTGCCAGGGCGTCGCTGTCAGCGTGCTCCATCCGTCACCTCCCCCAGCCTCGTTCGTAGATGCAGCAGCCCTCGACGCACGTGGCTCTTCACGGTACCGAGCGGCAGCTCGAGCACCGTCGCGATCTGCTGGTGCGTCTTGTCTTCGTAGAAGGCGAGCCGAAGGATGGTTCTGCGCGGGTCCTCGATCCGGTCGAGCTCGTCGGCGAGCACGAGCCGGTCCACCAGACGGTCCTCCGGAGCGGGGCCGGAGCGGTCTGGGAGGGCCTCGACCGCCAGCTGGTTGCGGCGGTCACGCGCGTGCGCCGCGTACCTGTCGGCCACCCGGTGCCGGGTGATCCCGACCAGCCAGCCGGGCAGGGCAGAGTCCGAGACGACCAGGCTGTGCCGACTCCGCCAGGCCGCCACGAACACCTGCTGCGTGACGTCCTCGGCATCGCTGCGGTCCCGCAGGCTCCGCAGCGCGATCGTGAACACCAGCGGCGACCAGCGACGGAAGATCTCCGACAGCGCGGCCTGGTCGCCGTCCCGCAGACGCCTGGCCAGGTCGGCCGGCGTCGCCGTGCCGAGATCGCCCGCGCTCACGGCGGCAGGCTACCCCGCCCGTGCCACCGCGGCCCGACCTGTTGGAGGTCGCGGTGAAGGGGTGCACGGGCGGGGCGTCTGTCGTGGGTCAGGGCAGGTCGATCGGGCGCAGGACCAGGGTGATCCCGTGCGCGATCTGGAGGTTGCCCTTGTTGACGTCGAGCGCCTTGCCGTCGAGCCGCGCGTTCAGGTCCGAGGAGTCGGCGTCGACCAGCCGGATCTCCTTCTTGCTGCGGACGTCCACGGTGACCACGCCGCCCTGGGCGGTGGTCAGGGCCGCGCCGTCGGACTTCGCGGCGGTGCCGCTGTCGATCGTCGCGCCCGGCACCACGTGGTAGAGCAGGACGGTCTCGACGGTGTCGATGCCGAGGCCGGCGACAGCGCCGAAGACGTCCTCCTCGCTGTGCAGCCAGGACCCGGAGATCTGGTTGACGAGGATGCGGAACGCTCGGTCGTCCGGGATGAAGGCGGTGACCGCGGTGCTGCCGTCGGCCAGGACGCCGACGGCGCTGTCCGGCTTGGCGGCGAGGACCGCGTTGACGGCCTCGGTGGTGATGTCGTAGTCCTGCCAGTCCCTGTCGAAGGTGTCGCCGTCGGCGGCGAGCACCTCGGCCAGGCTGGTGGTCCCGGTGGGCGTGCCGGTCGCCGCGGCGGGCGCCGTGCCGACGGCGGCGACCACTGCAGCGGCGGCCAGGGTCCCGAACGAACGTGCGATGAGCCTCATTGCTGTGATTCCTCTCGATGCATCCGGCGTCACCGGGTCCGGTGACGCCCCCCGTTCACCGTCCTTCCGGGCGGGGGGCGGTCCTGGATGCACCGGGTGGGCGGGCTCAGTCCCGCAGGACGGGGAGCCGGCGGGAACTGATGGTGCCCAGGGACCGGGAGGCGATCTCGACCACGGCGTCGCCGAGGGGACCTCGGGGTCGCCGGCGGTGAACAGGGAGTCCTTGGCCTCGCGCAGGGCGTTCAAGCTGCCCGCGCCGCCGGTGGGGCCGGTGGGGCCGGTGGGGCCGTCAGGAGTACCGGGCGAGCAGGCGGCGCAGCTGGGGGAGGCGGCCGGCGTGCATCCGCTCTGGAAGACCTTGCCGCGACCGACTGTCAGTGCACCAGCCGCAGCACCTCGGTCGCGGCGCGGCGGCCGGAGACGAAGGCGCCCTGGATCGAGGCGGTGTCGCGGTGGTCGCCCGCCACGAACAGGCCGTTCCCGAGGTCGACCTCCTGGCGGGAGTCCAGCGGGGGAGCGACGACGGGCAACGCGGCCGGGATCCGGTGCACGGTGACGACGTCCCACCGGGCGGCCGAGGTGCGCAGGATCCGGGTCAGGTGGGCGCGCACCTGCCCCTCGGTGGGCTCGCGTCCCGGGCCGAGCAACGTGCTCGCCTGGACGAGGTGCAGACCGGTCGGCGCGTACGCGGGCGCCGCGTGGGAGACGACCGACGCGTTGACAACCGGGCCGGACGCGGTGCCGTGCTCGTCGACGTGCAGGACGGAGGTCGTCGCCGGCGCATCAGGGGTCGAGAACCACCAGGTGGCAAGGCCCTTCATTGTCGGGACACGCAGCCCGATGAGGTCGCCGGCGGTCGTCGGGTCGGTCGCGACCACGACGGCCCTGGCGCGCACCTCGCCGTGGTCGGTGCGCACCGTCCAGCCGTCGCCGCCCCGCGCGAGGCCCTCCACCCGGATGCACAGGCGCACGGGCAGGCCGTCGGCGACCTGGTCGGGCAGCGCCTGCATGCCGGCCGCGGGGACGCCGGGCGTGCCCAGCAGGAAGGAGCGCATCAGGAGTCGGACGAAGGTGGCCGACGTGCTCGCCGTGTCGTCGGCGAGGGTGCCGGTGAGGAACGACTCCAGCACCCGGCGCAGCGGACCGTTGACGCGGGCGCGGTCGAGCGACTCCCCCAGCGTGGTGTCGTCAGCGGCGAGCAGCCGTCCGACCGGTCCGAGGGAGGGAGCCACCCAGGCGCCGAGGGCGGCCGCCTCGACCGGTGAGACGTACCCGCTTCGCAGGGTGGCCAGGAGGCCGTCGGGGCGGCGGCGGGGGTCGACGAGCAGCTTGAGACCGCGGCCGCCCGCCACGGCGACCCCGGGGACGAACTCCTTCAGCTCGAGCGCCGCGACGTCGACCACCCGCGGCAGCACCGGGTACGACGGGTTGATCAGCTGGAACCCGCGGTCGCACGAGAACCCGTCGACGACATCGGTGCGGACCCGGCCGCCCACGGCGTCCGACGCCTCGAGGACCTGGCAGCCCACCCCGCGGTCGACGAGGCGCTGGGCGCACGCCAGCCCTGCCAGCCCGGCCCCGACCACGACGACGTCCGTCTCCTCCACGCGAGCACTCTTCCACGGACCGTGCGAGGGTGCACCGGTGGCAGCAGGCGGGCAGGAAGCACACCGGGTCCGGGTCGTGCTGCCGAACCAGCTGTTCGAGCAGCACCTGCGGGTCGCGGAGGGAACCTGCGTCGTGCTCGTCGAGCACGACCTGCTCGTCCGGCAGCTGCCGTTCCACGCCCACAAGCTCGTCCTGCACCGCGCGAGCATGCTCGCATTCGCGGACCGTCTGCGGGAGAAGGGGTTCCGGGTCGAGCACCTGACCTCGGAGGCGGACGTCCCGACGGCGGACCGGCTCGCGGCCCTGCTGGTGGACCTGCGTCCTGAGCACCTCTCCTGGTACGAGCCCGTCGACGACTGGGTCGAGCGCGACCTCGGACGGGTCGCGAAGGCCACCGGCCTCGACCCGGAGGTGCTCCCGACCCCCGCGTTCTGCACCACGACCGAGCAGGTGCACGACCTGCTGGGCGGCCGACGCCCCCGCATGCAGCACTTCTACGAGGCCCAGCGGCGTCGGCTCGACCTGCTGATGGACGGCGACCGTCCCGTCGGCGGACGCTGGAGCTTCGACACCGAGAACCGCAAGAGGCTCCCGAAGGGCATCGCGGTGCCCGAGGTCCGGACGCCGAAGGCCTCGCCGCACGTCGAGGCCGCGACCGCCTGGGTGCAGGCCGAGTTCCCGGACGCCCCGGGCGACCCCACGACGTTCTGCTGGCCGACGACCAGGCGCGAGGCGCTCTCGTGGCTGCACGACTTCGTCCGGCACCGGCTCGCGGGGTTCGGGCCCTACGAAGACGCCATCAGCGCGTCCGAGCCGTGGCTGTTCCACTCCGCGATCAGCCCGGCGCTCAACGGAGGACTGCTCGACCCGCTCGAGGTGGTGCGGGCCGCGGTCGACCACGCGGACGCCGTGGCCGGGACGGCGGACGAGGTGCCGCTCGCCGGCCTCGAGGGGTTCGTCCGCCAGGTGGTCGGTTGGCGCGAGTACATGCGGGGCGTCTACGTCGTGCACGGCCCCCGTCTGCGCACCACCAACCTGCTGGGGCTGAATAGGCCTCTGCCAGAGGGGTTCTGGGACGCGACGACGGGTCTCGCCCCGGTCGACCTCGTGGTTCGTCGGGTGCTCGACCGGGGCTGGTGCCACCACATCGAGCGGCTGATGGTGCTGGGCAACGCGATGCTGCTGCTCCGGGTGGACCCCGACGAGGTGTTCCGCTGGTTCTCGGCGATGTTCGTCGACGCCTACGACTGGGTGATGGTGCCGAACGTGTACGCCATGAGCCAGTTCGCCGGCGGCGAGCTGGTGACGACCAAGCCGTACGTCTCCGGCAGCAACTACCTGCGGAAGATGTCGGACCTGCCGAAGGGGGAGTGGTGCCAGGACTGGGACGCGTTGTTCTGGACCTTCGTGCGAGACCACCGCGACGGCTTCGCCTCGAACCCGCGCAGCTCGATGATGGCGCGCACCTACGACGGGCTCGACCCCGCCCGCAAGGCCGCGCACACCCGGCGGGCGGCTCCGTGGCTGGAGCGCTGACCCGCCGGGTGGACGCAGTCCTCGGTGGCCGGGGACGGTCAGTCGTCCCAGGTGTCCCGGGCCAGCACGCCGAGGTCCGGCTGGTCGGTGAAGAACCCGTCGACACCGGCGTCCAGGTACGCCTGGATCTCGGTGATGACGTCTCCGTAGTCGGCGGGGTCGTCGGAGGACCGCAGGGCCGGGGGCAGGAACGCGTTCTCGGCCCGGAAGGTGTAGGGGTGCACCTGCAGGCCGGCCCGGTGCGCGTTGCGGACGAGCGCTGTCGGGTTGCCCAGCGCGCCGGAGGCCGTCCGGGGGATCACCTGGTTCTTCTCCGGGCCGAGCCCGTCGATGAACCCCGAGATCGACTGCAGCCCACGGCGACTGGTGAGGTCGGCGTAGGTCCGCGGGTCGCCGGCGGCGACCAGGTCGTAGGGAGCGCCGGAGCTGCCGGTGAGGAAGACGGTGGGGACGCGAAGCCCCAGTCGGGTGCGCAGCCGCTCGAGCGGGGTGAGCTCGAAGGACTGGACGAAGACCGGGTCGCCGCGGTCGTTCATCCGCGCCTTCCTCAGGTCGCGCACGAGCGGCTCCTCCAGCGGCAGGCCGATCGAGCGGAAGTACGTCGGGTGCTTGATCTCCGGGTACACGCCGATCTCCCGCTTGAGCTCCTTGCTGAGCCTCGCACGCAGCTCCAGCACCTCGGTGAAGGTCGGCACCTGGTACCGGCCGTCGTGGATGGTGTTCTCCTGCCGCACGGCCGGGATCCGCTCGATCGCCCTCAGCGTCCGCAGCTCGCGCAGAGTGAAGTCCTCCGTGAACCAGCCCGTCAGCGCGGCGCCGTCGACCGTCTTGGTCGTCCTGCGATCGGCGAACTCGGTGCGGGAGGCGACATCCGTCGTCCCGCTGATCTCGTTCTCGTGCCGGGCGACGAGCACCCCGTCGCTGGTGGAGACGAGGTCCGGCTCGATGTAGTCGGCCCCCATCCGGGCCGCGAGCTCGTAGGAGGCCAGCGTGTGCTCCGGGCGGTAGCCACTGGCTCCGCGGTGCCCGACGACCAGGGGACGGTCGGGGTCGATCGGACGCTGCGCCGCGGTGGCGGCGGGCGCGGCGGGTGCCTGCTGGGCGGCCAGCTGACCGGCTGCGGCGGGGACGGCGGCTGCCAGGGCGGTGACGACGGCGACGAGCGCCAGGCGTGATCTCACGGTTTCCTCCGGTGGGACGGACGGGGACGACGCACCCAGCCCACCGCCCCGACGTGGACGGATCTGGACGATCCGCCCGAACAGCGGGTGACCATCCGGCAACGCCGAGGTGCCGGGCCCGGATCCGGACGTCCCGGCACCCTGGTGCGGCGACGTCCCACCCGGCTGGGTCAGGCCTCGCCGTCCGGCCGGGGGTCCACCCGCACCGTGACCGGCTGGTCGGCCGAACCCGCCCGGACGCAGTCGACCAGGTGCTCGTCAGGACGGACGACGGCGCCGTCCCAGACCACCGAGCGGACCAGCGTGCCCATCACCTGCGCCCCATCGCCGACCACGGGGTGGCCGCCCGAGGTGTGCAGGTTCGCGCGCAGGTAGTCGGACGGCGTGCCGCAGTCGATCGCGGTGCCCTCGAACCGGACGAGGTCCAGCCCGCCGGCGGCCTCCTGGTCACGCCACAGCACCTCGTAGAGCCCGCTCGGTTCGCCTCTCAGCCCGGTCAGCGCCGCCGCGGGCAGGAGGCAGCCGCCCACGTACCGCCAGCCACCGCGCTCGTCGGTGAAGTCCGGTGCCCCCTCGGCGGTCACGACCAGCAGCCGGCTGCGGCGGCCGTCCCAGCCCTCGAGCAGGGTGGACACGGGGTCGACCCCCACGAGGTAGGCATCGGCATTGAGCACCAACGCATCTCGCTGGCCGAGCCACTGGCGCAGGGCGCCGAGTGCACCGGCGGTGCCGAGCGCCTCGGGCTGCTCGACCGAGACGTGCGCGTCGTCGCCGACGTGCCGCGCGACCTGCTCGGCGAGGTGGTGGGCGTTGACGGCCAGGTGGGCGGGCCCGGAGCCGAGGTGCGGCCGCATCGCCGTCAGGGCCCGCTCGAGCAGCGGGCTGCCACCCACCGGGAACAACGACTTGGGACGAAGCAACGACAGCGGTCGCGCGCGCGTGCCGGCCCCGGCGGCGAGCACGACGCCGGCGGGGACGGCCGGTGTCACGACCGGCCGAGCAGCCGACCGGACGCGGCGCCGGCCGACCCGGCGGTGCGCAGCAGCGCGACGATCTCCTGGGTCGCGCCGTCGGCGGACGGCAGCCGGTCGAGGCTGTACCAGGCGTGCGCCTTGGCCTCCCCGCCCACGTGCACCACGGGCTCGTGGTCGACCTCGAGCCGGTAGATGACGTCGACCCGGCGCAGCGGAGAGTTCACCTGGCAGGTCAGCGGGACACCCACCTCGATCCGCAGACCGGTCTCCTCGCGCACCTCGCGCACCACGGCGTGCTCGGCGCTCTCGCCCCGGTCGAGCAGGCCACCGGGCAGGCTCCAGCCCTCGCGGTGCGGCTGGCGCAGGAACAGCACGCGTTCGCCGTGCGTGATCGCCACGACCGCACCGACGGTGAAGCCCGGGGTGGCCGCGCGGACCATCGCACGGCGCAGCGGCGCGGGGGAGCGGCGGAACGCCAGCAGCGCCGCGGTGTACCCGCGACGGCGCAGCGTCGCCACGGTCGTCGCCAGGGGAGCCATGCCCGTCACAGTACGGGCCGGCCCCGATGCCCGCCGGGACTACTGTCGGGGACCGTGACCGAGCCCGAGCCCGCCCCGGTGCCCCGTCAGCGGGTGGCCGCCTACGCGGTCTGCGTGCGCGAGGGACGGATCCTGCTCGCGCAGCTGTCGGACCGCACCGGCTGGCCGGGGGCGTGGACACTGCCCGGCGGCGGCATCGACCACGGCGAGCACCCTCGCGCCGCCGTCGTGCGCGAGGTGCACGAGGAGACCGGGCTCGTGGTCGCGGTGGGCGCGCTGCTGGACGTCGACTCGGTGCACTTCACCGGCCGGGCGCCCAGCGGCGTGCTGGAGGACTACCACGCGGTGCGGCTGCTGTTCCTCGGCACCGTCACCGACGCGTCCGAGCCCGCGGTGCAGGAGGTCGACGGCAGCACGATGGCGGCGGCGTGGTTCCCTCTGGCGGAGGTGCGTAACGGCACCCTCGAGGTGGTCGAGCTGGTTCGACGGGCCCTTCGCATGCTGGACGGGTAGCTAGCGCTCCGGCCGCGGCTGGTTGTCGTGCAGCCGTGGCTTGGCCTCCAGGGACGACAGCCCGTTCCAGGCCAGGTTCACCAGGTGCGCGGCGACCTCCTCCTTCTTCGGCTTGCGCGAGTCGAGCCACCACTGCCCGGTGAGCGCGACCATGCCGACCAGCATCTGCGCGTACATCGGGGCGAACTTGGTGTCGAGACCGTTCTTCTTGAACGCCGCGGCGAGGATGTGCTCGACCTGGGTCGCGACGTCGCTGATCAGGCTGGCGAACCCGCCGGTGGTGCCGGTGACGGGCGAGTCGCGGACGAGGATCCGGAAGCCGTCGGTCGAGTTCTCGATGTAGTCGAGCAGACCCATCGCGGCACGCTCGGCGAGCACCCGCGGGTGCGCCTGGGCATCGAGGGCGCCCGCGATCGACGACAGCAGGTCGTGGATCTCGCGGTCGACCACGACGGCGTAGAGCCCCTCCTTGCCGCCGAAGTGCTCGTACACGACGGGCTTGGACACCGACGCGCGCAAGGCGATCTCCTCAACGCTCGTGCCCTCGAAGCCCTTCTCCGCGAACAGCTTCCGACCGACGAGCACGAGCTGCTCGCGTCGCTCCTTGCCGGTCATCCGGCTGCGCGTCGAGGGCGGCTTGGTGCGTGGGGTCCCCGTGGTCACGTCGGACATGATCTCGGTTCCCCCTGGTCGCGCCCCGTGCGGTACGTCAGTTCCCCGCAGCGGCCTGGCGCTCGGCCTTGCGGGCCGCCGCCTCCTCGCGCCGGGTGACGAACCGGGCGGCGTTCTGGTCGAGCTTGTCCAGGTACTCGCTGAGCTCCTGGCGCGCCTTCTCGCCGCGCGGCCCGAAGTCGGTGCGCTCGAACACCTTCCAGAACTTCAGCACGGGCATGATGACGTCGTCGAAGTGCAGCCGCTGGTCGTAGATGCCGGCCATCGCGATGGTGAGGGAGTTGCGGTTGAAGTCAGGCATGGTGGCGCCAGGCATCTCGAACCCCACGACCTCGGCGAGCACCGCCTCCATGGTGTCGTCGGGCGCGAGATCGAACGCTGCGGACATCATGTTGCGGTAGAAGACCATGTGCAGGTTCTCGTCGACCGCGATCCGCTGCAGCAGGCGCTCGGCGACCGGGCAGCCGGTGGCCTTGCCCGTGTTGCGATGGCTGACCCGGGTGGCCAGCTCCTGGAACGAGACGTAGGCGACGGTCTGCAGCATCGACTTCTCGCCCGAGTCGTACCCGGCGACCATGTGGATCATCCGCAGGTTCTCGAGCTTGACGGGGTCGACCCCGCGGGTGACGACGAGGTAGTCGCGCAGCGCGACGCCGTGGCGACCCTCCTCGGCGGTCCAGCGGCCGACCCATTCGCCCCACGCGCCGTCGCGCCCGAAGCGCGTGGCGATCTCGCGGTGGTAGCTGGGGAGGTTGTCCTCGGTCAGCAGGTTGACGATCATCGCCGTCTTCGCGACCGGGTCGAGCCGCGAGTCGCCAGGCTGCCAGTCCTCACCGCCGAGGAAGGCGAAGTCCTTGCCCTCGCTCCACGGGATGTAGTCGTGCGGCATCCAGTCCTTGGCGATCCCGATGTGCCGCTCGAGGTTCTGCGCGACGACGGGCTCGAGCTCGATCAGCATCCGGGTCTGCATCTGGTCCAGCCGGTCTCGGTCGTCCGTGGTCGTCATGACGCCTCCGCATCGTAGTCGCTTACGCAACCGTAACCTACGAGCCCGTAAGCAGCGAGCGACCCTCGCGGCGCCCCTGGCACACTGACCCCGCGCCGCGACGCGGCGGTCCCCCGTCGTCCAACGGCAGGACAGCGGTCTTTGGAACCGCGAATCGAGGTTCGAGTCCTCGCGGGGGAGCAACCCGGTCGACGGCCCGGTCCGTGCCGGACCGGTGGCCCGACGGTCGGCCGCCCGGCCCCGCCCGGCGTATACAGTGAGCGACCGTCCGCTCCCTCCCCGCTCACCCCCTCGAGGAGACCGTCCGCGTGCGCTCGACCCGCCCGGCCGCCGCCCTGGTCCTCGCCGCAGGCGAGGGCACCCGGATGAGGTCGGCCACCCCCAAGGTCCTGCACCCCGTCGCCGGTCGCACCCTGCTCGGCCACGCGCTGCTCGCGGTCCGGGCCGTCGACCCCGAGCACCTCGTCGTGGTGGTGCGGCACGAGCGCGATGCCGTCGCCGCCCACGCAGTCCAGCACGAGCCCGGTGCGGTCCTCGCCGACCAGGACGACGTCCCCGGCACCGGGCGTGCCGTCCAGTGCGGCCTCGAGGCGTTGGCCGCCCCCCGCGACGGCGCCCCTCTGACCGGGACCGTGCTGGTCACCTACGGCGACGTCCCGATGCTCACCGGCGCCACCCTGGCCGACCTGGTCGCGGCGCACGAGTCGGGCGGCCACGCCGCCACCGTCATCACCGCCGACGTTGCGGACCCCACCGGGTACGGGCGGGTGCTGCGCGACGGCGACGGTCACGTGAGTGGCGTCGTCGAGCACAAGGACGCCGACGAGGCCCAGCGCGCCATCAACGAGATCAACTCCGGTCTCTATGCGTTCGACGCCGCCGTGCTGGTCGAGGCCCTCGGCCGGGTCGGCCGCGACAACGCCCAGGGGGAGATGTACCTCACCGACGTCCTGCGACTGGCCCGCGAGGGCGGCGGCACGGTGGCCGCGCACCGCATCGACGACGTCTGGCAGACCGAGGGCGTCAACGACCGGGTGCAGCTCGCCCGGATGGGCGCCGAGCTGAACCGCCGGGTGGTCGAGGGCTGGATGCGCGAGGGCGTGACCGTCGTCGACCCCGCCACCACCTGGATCGACGCCGACGTGACCCTCGCTCGCGACGTCACCGTCCTGCCCGGCGTGCAGCTGCACGGGAGCACCTCGGTGGCCGAGGGCGCGACCATCGGCCCCGACACCACGCTGCGCGACTGCGAGGTCGGCGAGGGCGCCTGCGTCGTGCGCTCGCACGGCGATGGCGCTCGGCTCGGCGCAGGCGCCACCGTCGGCCCGTTCAGCTTCCTGCGGCCCGGCACCGTGCTCGGGGCGAAGGGCAAGATCGGCGGCTTCGTGGAGACCAAGAACGCGGTGATCGGCGCCGGCTCGAAGGTGCCCCACCTGTCCTACGTGGGTGACGCGGAGATCGGGGAGGGCGCGAACATCGGCGCCGCCACGGTGTTCGTCAACTACGACGGCGTCGACAAGCACCGCACCGTGGTCGGCGACCACGCGCGGGTCGGCAGCGACTCGATGCTGGTCGCGCCCCTCACGATCGGTGCCGGCGCCTACACCGCCGCCGGATCGGTCATCACCCAGGACGTCCCGCCGGGGGCGATGGCGGTCGCCCGCGGCCGGCAGCGCAACGTGGACGGGTGGGTCGAGCGCCGCCGCCCCGGCAGCCCGGCGGCCGAGGCGGCACGGACGGCCCGCGCACGAACCGACGAGCAGGACTCCAAGGAGGAGGACGCATGACCGGCATCACCACCACGGGGGAGAAGCGCCTCATCCTGATCAGCGGTCGGGCGCACCCAGAGCTCGCCGACGAGGTGGCCGCCGAGCTCGGCGTCGAGCTCGTCCCCACGTCCGCCTACGACTTCGCCAACGGCGAGATCTACGTGCGGTTCGGCGAGAGCGTGCGTGGCTGCGACGCGTTCGTGCTGCAGAGCCACTGCGCCCCCATCAACCAGTGGCTGATGGAGCAGCTCCTGATGTGCGACGCCCTCAAGCGCGCCTCGGTGAAGCGCACCACGGTGATCTCCCCGTTCTTCCCGTACGCCCGGCAGGACAAGAAGCACCGCGGCCGCGAGCCGATCTCGGCCCGCCTGGTCGCCGACCTCTACAAGACCTCGGGCGCCGACCGGATGATGAGCGTCGACCTGCACGCCGCCCAGATCCAGGGCTACTTCGACGGCCCCGTCGACCACCTCTGGGCCCTTCCCCTCCTGGCCGACTACGTCCGCACCCGGGTCGACCGGTCCCGCCTCACCGTGGTCTCCCCGGACGCCGGCCGGGTGCGGGTCGCCGACCTTTGGTCGGACCGCCTGGGTGCCCCGCTGGCGATCATCCACAAGCGCCGCGACCCGAACGTGCCGAACCAGGTCAAGGTGCACGAGGTCGTCGGCGAGGTCGCCGGCCGCACCTGCGTGCTGGTCGACGACATGATCGACACCGCCGGGACGATCGTGCAGGCTGCCGAGGCGCTGCGCGAGAACGGCGCTGCCGACGTCATCGTCACCGCCACCCACGCGGTGCTGTCGGGCCCGGCCGTCGACCGGCTGAAGAACGGCCCCATCTCCGAGGTGGTCGTCACGAACACGCTGCCGATCGCGGAGGAGAAGATGTTCCCGTCGCTCACCGTGCTGTCGATCGCGCCGCTGCTGGCGCGCGCGATCCGCGAGGTCTTCGACGACGGCTCGGTCACCAGCCTGTTCGAGGGCAACGCCTGACGTGCTGACGCCTAGCGTGGCTGCCCCGTGCGGCTGACCGCGAGGGTCGACTACGCCCTGCGTGCGGCGTGCGCCCTGGCGGCCGCGGAGGTCGCCGCCCCGGGCACCTGGAGCACCAGCGACGAGGTCGCCGGGTCCGAGGGCGTGCCGCACCGGTTCCTGGAGGCGATCCTGCGCGACCTGCGCCGCTCGGGGCTGGTCGCCTCCCGCCGCGGGCAGGACGGAGGTCACCGGCTGGCCGTCCCGCCCGCCGAGGTGAGTCTGGCCGACCTCATCCGGGCGGTCGACGGTCCGCTCGCCATGGTGCGCGGCACCCGGCCGGAGAACCTGGACTACCAGGGCGCGAGCACCGGCTTGCAGGACGTCTGGCTGGCCCTTCGGGCGGCCGAGCGGCAGATCCTCGAGGGCACCACCCTCGCCCACCTCGTCGCCGGCACGCTGCCCGACGACGTACGTGCGCTCCTGCTCCGCTGACCGGCGCCCCGCCGGGTCGCCACCGGTTCGGGCCAGGGCTGCTGGTCCGAGCAGGTGAGCGCGAAGCCTCGTCCCGTCCCGTGGGGTGAGCATCAAGCGGCGCTCGGGCACCGTCCGGTCGCGCTTCCTCGTCCCGGTGGGTCTGTCCGCCGGGTTCATCGACGCCAGCGGCGGCGGGGGCTGGGGCCCGGTGGCCACGCCGGCCCTGCTCAGCGACGGGAGGATGGAGCCCCGCAGTGATCGGCACCGTCGACACCTCCGAGTTCGCCGTCTCCGTGGCCGCCAGCATCGGCTTCTTCCTCGGGCTCGGCTCGGAGGTGCTCGACCTGCAGGTCGTCACCGCGCTGCTGGCCGGCGGCGTCATCGCCGCCCCCATCGCCGCAGCCCGCGTTCGGGTCATCCCGCCGCGGGTCCTGGGTGCCGCCGTCGGGGGGGGTCATCGTCCTCACGAACACCCGCACGATCCTGCGGTCGCGGACCTCGAGGCCGACCTCGGTTGGGCCGTCTACGCCCTGGTCGCGACCCTGTGGGTCTCGGCCGTCGCGTTCGCCGTCACCCGGCACCGCCGCGAGCGGTCCCTGGACCAGGCCGGGTCCGATGTCGACGAGCAGGCGGGCGCCCGCGCCGAGCGCCAGGTGCCGGACCCGGTCTGACCGCCGCGGGTTCGCGACCGGGAGGGACCCTCGGGTAGTCTGTCCCGGTTGCCTCGGCGAGGGACGCGGCGCGGACCGGCTGCTCACGCAGCACGAACCGCACCTGCTCCGTGATCGACGCGGTGGGTCCGCCCGACGCGCCGTGCCACGCCCCGCGTCGAGGCCCGACACCACCGCGTCGCCCGGCTCCCTCCCGCCGGGCGCAGTCCCCGAGGAGCCCGCACCGCATGTCCGAGATCAAGCTCTCCGCGCAGTCCCGCACCGAGTTCGGCAAGGGCGCCGCCCGCCGGATCCGCCGCGACAACCAGATCCCCGCCGTCGTCTACGGCCACGGCAGCGACCCGCAGCACATCCAGCTGCCCGGCCACGAGACGATGCTGGCCCTGAAGGCCGCCAACGCGCTGCTGTCGATCGTCGTCGGCGACGCCAAGCCCGTCCTGGCTCTGGTCAAGGACGTCCAGCGCGACCCGGTCCGCCAGATCATCGAGCACGTCGACCTCGTGATCGTCCGGCGCGGCGAGAAGGTCCAGGTCGACGTCCAGGTCCACGTCACCGGCGAGGCCGCGCCCGAGACCGTCGTCACGGTCGAGAACCAGACCCTGCTGCTCGAGGCCGAGGCCACCCACATCCCGACCGCGATCGAGGTCTCCGTCGAGGGCCTGACGGCCGGCACCCAGGTGCTCGCCGGCCAGCTCACCCTCCCGGAGGGCTCCATCCTGGCGATCGACGACGACGTCCTGGTCGTCAACGTCACCCAGCAGATCACCGCCGAGGCCGCGGAGGCCGAGCTCGCCGAGGCCGAGGCCGAGGCCGGCATCGTGGCCCTGCCGTCCGACGACGCCATCGCCGAGGCGCAGGCCGAGGCCGAGGCCGAGTCCGCCGAGGCCAAGGCCGACTCCGAGCAGGAGTGAGCACCGGCACCACCTCGTCGGGCGCCCACGAAGCGCAGCCGCACAACGGTCCGTACCTCGTCGTCGGCCTGGGCAACCCGGGTCCCCAGTACGCCGGCAACCGGCACAACGTGGGTCAGATGGTGCTCGACGAGCTCGCCGACCGGGCCCGCCAGGCGTTCCGCGCGCACAAGGCGCGGGCGGCCGTGTCCGAGGTCCGGGTCGGCGTGCTGCCCGGCGGGGCGCCCGGTCCGCGGGTCGTGCTGGCCAAGCCGTCCACGTACATGAACACCTCCGGCGGACCTGTCGCCGGCCTGGCGCAGTTCTTCTCGATCGCGCCCGAGCAGGTGGTCGTGGTGCACGACGAGCTGGACCTGCCGTTCGGCACCGTGCGCCTGAAGCGCGGCGGCGGCGAGGGCGGGCACAACGGCCTGCGCGACACCAGCAAGGCGCTCGGGTCCAAGGACTACGTCCGGGTCCGGGTCGGGATCGGCCGTCCTCCCGGTCGGATGGACCCTGCCGACTTCGTGCTGCGTGACTTCGGCACGGCCGACCGCAAGGAGCTGCCGATGCTGCTCGTCGACGCCGCCGACGCCGTCGAGCTGGTGGTCCTCCAGGGCCTCCAGGCGGCCCAGCAGCGGGTGCACAGCCCGACCTGAGCGTGCTCGCCCGGGGGCGCCCGGACCGGTGCCGACCCCAGCACACGGGGCCGCTGCGTGCAGGCAGGTCCGACCGGGTGACACCGGTCGGCGCGGGGTCATCGCTCCGGGTGGACGACCCTGGCCGTCCGGCCGACCCCGACCGGCCCAATGTTGCGAACCGCACCTCGGCGGGTGTCACGCGTCGTTACTGTCGTGTTCGTCATCTGGACGCCGGGCACGTCGCCCGGTGCGGCGACGACGGTGGGGGAGTCGAGTGAGCGCGGAGACGGACGACCGGTCGGTGCCGGGTCTGAAGGAGGGTGTGGGCGTGCAGGCCGCCGCGCCCGAGCGCGAGCTGATCGACCTCGCGGGGATCGAGCGCCCCGACGTGATCGACCTGGGGGCGGCCCACCGCGAGCTCGAGCGTCGCGGCACCCCGTCCGGGGCCCGGTTGTCGTGGGCCTCGGGCGTGCCCTTCGTGCTCGACCCCCAGGTCCGGGACCCCGCCGAGGTGGCCGACCGCACCTACGAGCGGCGCAACGCCCGCGCCACCCGCGTGCTGCGCCGGGTCGTGGCCACCGACCTCGCGATCGCCCTGGCCGTGATGGCCGGCTGCCTGCTCACGCTCAGGACCACGCCGCTCAACGTCGTCCTCGGCCTGACCACCTGCCTGCTGTGGTCGGCCGTCCTGGCCCTGCTCGGCGGGTACGACCGCCGCAGGCTCGGCGACGGCCCGGACGAGTTCGCCGCCGTGCTGCGCGCGGCGCTGGTCGTCATCGCCGCGATGGGCCTGCTCGCCTACAGCTTCGAGCTGTTCCTTCCGCGCCGCGTGGTGCTCGTCGGCATCCCGCTCACCGCCGCCCTGACCCTGCTCGGCCGGTACGGCTGGCGACGCTGGCTGCACGGCCGCCGGGCCCGCGGCATCGACTCGGCCCGCGTGCTCGTGGTGGGCGAGGCCAGCGCGGTCGCCACCGTCGTGGGCGACCTGCGCCGCGAGCCGCACCACGGCCTGTCCGTCGTCGGCGCCTGTCTCCCGCTGCACGCCCTGGAGGTCGGCGAGATCGCCGGGATGCCGATGCTGGGCGTCGTCTCCGAGGTGCCGCAGGTGGTGGTCGACCACGAGATCGACACCGTCATCGTCGTGGGCGCCCAGCTCACCGGGCAGCCGTTGCGCCGCCTGTCATGGGCCCTCGAGCACACCGGTGCCGAGCTGATGGTGGCGCCCGGCCTGGTCGAGGTCACCGGACCCAACGTCTCGCTGCACCCTGCCGCCGGCCTCTCGCTGCTGCACGTGGAGCGGCCCGCGGCGCGGTCCGGCCGGCTCGCGGCCAAGGCCACCCTGGACCGGGTGCTCGGCACCGCGCTGTTCCTGGCGGCCGGCCCGGTCATCGGGCTGTCCGCCCTGCTCGTGCGGCTCACCAGCGCGGGTCCGGCCTTCTACCCGCAGTCGCGGGTCGGTCTGGACGGCACCGAGTTCACGATGTGGAAGCTGCGCAGCATGGTCGTCGACGCCGACGCCCGGGTCGGTGAGCTCGCCGGGACGAACGAGGGCAACGGCCTGCTGTTCAAGATGCGCAGCGACCCCCGGGTCACCCCCGTCGGACGGGTGCTGCGCCGGTTCTCGCTCGACGAGCTGCCCCAGCTGTGGAACGTGGTCCGCGGTGACATGTCGTTGGTCGGTCCCCGACCGCCGCTGCCGCGCGAGTACGCGCTCTACCACGACGCCGTGCACCGTCGGCTGCGGGTCAAGCCCGGCCTCACCGGCCTGTGGCAGGTGAGCGGCCGCTCCGACCTGTCCTGGGAGGAGTCGATCAGGCTCGACCTGCGCTACGTCGACAACTGGTCGGCCGCGATGGACCTGCAGATCCTGTGGAAGACGGCCCGGGCCGTTATGTCCGGCTCCGGCGCCTACTGAGCCGGCTGCTCCGCACCAGCTCGTCCTGACGCCGCGCGGCCCGGTCCCCGGCGCTCAGCGGGACGTGGCATCAGAAGGCGACGCCGGCGACCAGCACCACGTTGGCGAACGGCGTGGTGGCCCCCGTGCGGACGACGGCCCGCGCACCGGCGGTGAGGTGCTTGAGCTCCTGGTGGCTGACCGGGCGCAGGGCGTCAGCGGCGAAGAGCCCCTCGACGGCGGCCCGGACCGCCGGGTCGTCCAGCTCCTCGGCGACCAGCGCCGACTCGAACACCGCCTCCTCCACGATGGCCCGCAGCACGGGAAGGAACGCCGGCTGCTCCGCCGCCCACACCAGGTCGATGATCTCCACCTCACGCGGTACGGGGAGCCCGGCATCGGCGACCACCAGCATGTCGCCGTGGCCCAGGCGCGTCAGCACCTGCAGCAGGCGCGGGTGCCAGATCCCGTGGCGGCGCACGTCAGGCCCTCCCCGTCGAGCCACGCACCTGGAGCGTGGACGCGAGGATCCTGCGCTGGGTGGGGCCGTCGGTCTGGGTGAGGCGGGCCCGGAGCAGGCGGGCGCTCTCGGCACCGATCTGCGAGACGGGCTGGCGCACGGTGGTCAGGCCGGGGTTGCTCAGTCCGGCGAAGCCGATGTCGTCGTAGCCGGTGACCAGGACGTCGAGGGGCACCCGCACGCCGGCGTCCCGCAGGCTCCCGAGCAGCCCCAGCGCGATCACGTCGTCGCCGCAGAGGACAGCGTCCGGGAGCGGGCCGGTCACGAGCCGCCGGCCTGCCTGCGTACCCCACTCGAAGGAGAAGTCCCCGAGCAGCACCCGTTCCGCACCCGCCGTTCCGGTCGCTGCCACGACACGCTGGTAGGCCTCGAGCCGGGCGGTGGCCGGCGAGGTGGTCGGGCGGGCGCTCACGAGTGCGAAGCTGCGCGCCCCGGCCTCGATCAGGTGGTCGACCAGCAGCCTGATCCCCACCTCGTTGTCGGTGCCGACGAAGTCGGTCGTGCACCCGGTCACCGAGCGGTCGATCTGCACCACGGGCACGGCGGCGGCCGCCCGCTGGACGTTGGACAGGCTCGTCACGGCGTCGCAGCTGATGATGAGCAGCCCGTCGACCTGACGTGAGAGCAGGGCGGACAACCTGGCCGCCTCGATGTCGGCAGAGCCCTGCGAGTCGCACAGCAGCAGCTGCCGGTCGTCACCCGTCAGCTCACGCTCGACACCCTCGACGATGGCGGGGAAGAACGGGTTGGAGATGTGCGGGACGATCATCCCGACCGTTCCGGTCGCCTGTGTGCGCAGCGACCGCGCGACGACGTTGACGCGGTAGCCGAGGCGGTCGCTGGCGCGCAGGACCACCTGGGCGACATCGGGCGAGACAGGCCGCCGCCCGGACAGCACCCGGGACACCGTGGCGGTGGAGACTCCCGCCTCCTGAGCTACGTCGCGGATCGTCACGGCTGCCACGTCGAGCAGTATGGCAAACCTTTACCCACCAGAAAACCTCGTGCTGGGAAAACCTTGACGGGTCGACATCGCGGGTTCTACTGTCCCGTTCGGTAAACGATTGCCCGTGACCACGACCTGAAAGGTTCTCGACGAT
>JBBQSN010000026.1:0-25773 GCA_038213835.1 Actinomycetales bacterium | reverse complement strand
GGCCGCGACGACCTTGGTGTGGGCCGGCAACCGGTGCACGACGGTGTCGCGGGGCAGGTAGAGGCCGTCGGCGGACGACGACACCTCGTGACCTGCGTGCGAGCCCGACACCTCAGACCGACGTCCGGATCGGTGCGGCGTCGGACGCGGAACCACCTCGGCTCCGGGCCAGCAGGGAGAGCAGACCGAACGCCAACAGCCCCGTGATCACGACGCCCGCCACGCCCGCGACCCCGGTGGCCCAGGAGGCGTCGACGCCGGTGAGCCCGTAGTCGGCCAGCGGCGAGCCGGCCGTCGCGGAGTCACCGGCGCTGTCGAGGAAGCCCAGGCGGCCGCCGACGAACTCGAGGCCGTCCGGGCTCGACGAGGCGTACAGGCTGACCACACCGGCGATCACCAACGAGGCGGCCGCCAGACCGCCCAGGACGCGACCCGCGGGCCGGTTCACGGGCACCTGGCCGCTGACGGGCGCCTCCGGGGCCGGGACCGCGTTCCCGTCGGCGTCGACCAGGACGAGGTCGGGCCGCAGGTGCCGCGCGAGGTAGACCAGGTCGGGACGGGTGGCCAGCACGGCGCCCACCACGGCGGTGGTGATGACCGCTTCGCCCACGCCGATCAGCGTGTGCCAGCCGAGCATCGTGGCCGCAAGGGTGCCGAACGGGATGGGGACGGCCCCGCCGACCGCGTAGAGCAGGACGAAGACCAGCGCCGCGGCCGGCACCGACACCAGCGCCCCGACGAACGTGGCCGGCAGCACGCTGCCGGACCTGCGCGGGAGCACGGCCAGCAGCGCCCGGGCCACGACGTAGCCCACGACGACCGTGGTGAGCGCCATCAGGGTGACGTTCGTGCCGAGGGCGGTGAGACCGCCGTCGGCGAAGAAGAGCGCCTGGACGAGCAGCACCACCGTCACGCACAGCGCGGCGGTCCACGGCCCGACCAGTGCGGCGGCGAGCATGCCGCCCATGAGGTGCCCGCTCGTCCCCGCCCCGACCGGGAAGTTGATCATCTGCACGGCGAAGATGAAGACCGACGTGAGCCCCGCCAGGGGGGCGCCGGCCTCGGCCAGCTCCTGGCGGCTGCGCTGCATCGCCAGGCCGATGGAACCGGCCGCGACCGCGCCCGTCGCGATGGAGGTGGACAGGTCGAGGAATCCGTCAGGTACGTGCACGGCGTCATCCTGTTCTTGATGCGACCGCATCGCAAGTAGTACGGGAAGATCGTTCGGGTCCGCGGGCTAACCTGCGGACCATGACCGATGCACCGACCCGCCTCGCGGTGGGCGACCAGGCCCCCGACTTCACGTTGCCGACCACCGGCGGCGGCGCCTTCACCCTCTCCGAGCACCGCGGCGAGCACGTGATCGTCTACTTCTACCCGGCGGCGATGACGCCGGGCTGCACGACCCAGGCCTGCGACTTCCGCGACAACCTCGCCTCGTTGCAGGGCGCCGGGTACACCGTCCTGGGCGTCTCCCCCGACAGCACCGACACGCTCGAGGAGTTCGTCGAGAAGGAGTCGCTCACCTTCCCGCTCGCGGGCGACCCCGACAAGGCCGTGCTGACCGCGTGGGGGGCCTTCGGGGAGAAGCAGAACTACGGCAAGGTCGTCCAGGGGACGATCCGGTCCACCGTCGTCGTCGGGCCCGAGGGCGAGGTCGAGCACGCGGCCTACGGCGTCAAGGCCACCGGCCACGTCGCCAAGCTCCGCAAGGACCTCGGCATCGCCTGACCTACTGACCTAGGCTGGTCGCCGTCGCGGGAGTGGTGGAACTGGCAGACACGCAGGACTTAGGATCCTGTGTCTTCGGACGTGCGGGTTCAAGTCCCGTCTCCCGCACCCGTTCTCGTGCACTCCGCGAGAATCCAGCAGACGCAGGAACGGCACGAGGTGCCACCGGGGTGGATCCGGTGACACCTCGTGCCGTCCTGGCCGGCCCGTCCTCTCGGACAGCCGGCAGACTGCATCACATCGTCGGCATCAGCACCGAGTCGATGAGGTAGACGGTCGCGTTCGCGGTCTGCACGCCGCCACAGATGACGTTGGCGTCGTTCACCATCAGGGCGTCCGGCTCGCCGGTGACCTCGAGGGTGCCACCCTGGACGGTGGTCTGGGTGCCGACGACCTCGTCGGGCGAGAGCTGGCCGGGGACCACGTGGTAGGTCAGGATCGTGCTGAGGGTCTCGGCGTCGGTCTTGAGGCCCTCGAGGGTCGCGGCGTCGATCTTGGCGAAGGCGTCGTCGACCGGAGCGAAGACGGTGAACTCGTCACCGTTGAGGGTGTCGACCAGGTCCACGTCCGGGTTGTAGGCACCCGTGACGGTCGCGGTCAGGGTCGTGAGCAGCGGGTTGTTGCTGGCGGCGGTCGCCACCGGGTCCTGCGCCATGCCGTCGACCGAGCCGGCGCCGTCGGGGACAGCCTCCACGTAGCCGGCGCAACCGGGGCCGACGGGGCCGGCCATGGCCATCTCGGTCTCGGTCTCGGTCATCGAGTCGTCCGAGGTCATGGAGTCGGACGAGGTCATGTCCTCGGAGGGGGCGGTGGTGGCCTCGTCGTCGCCGCCACCACAGGCGGCGAGACCCAGCGAGAGCGAGCCGAGGACGGCCACGAGTGCGATGCGGTTCTTCACGGTAGTTCCCTTCATCGGGTTGATCTGTCGGAAGGAATTCGGTCTCCCGGGAAGATCGGATTGGGCTGCGGTGCAATCTTTCTGGTGATTCTTTGCAGGTGACGGGGGTCCCGTCACATGGCGTGACGACGCGTCGCGTGCCGGCTTCACGGGTGGTGCAGTTGGTGACCTTCGGTCACGACACGATCAGGTCACGGTGACGTTGACCGAGTGCCAGCCCTCGGCCCCGTTGGGGAACGGGCGGACCCGCTCCTCCTCCTGCGCCGCGCCCTCGGTGTCGGTGGCGCGCACCCGAAGGGTCTGCCCCCCGGCCGAGGCGTCCCAGACGAAGGACCACTGCCGCCAGGTGTCGAGGTTCGCCTCGGCGGCGAGGGTGGCCTCCTGCCAGTCGCCGGAGCCCACCTGCACCTCGACCTTGGCGACCCCCCGGGTCTGGGCCCAGGCCGTCCCGGCCACGACGACCTCTCCCGCGGGCACCTTCGCGAAGGAGCGCGGCACGTCGATGCGCGAGGCGACCTTGATCGGCCCCATCGGGTCCCACTCGCGATCGGTCCAGTAGCTGGTCTTCTCCGAGAACTTCGTCACCTCGAGGTCGACGACCCACTTGGTGGCCGAGACGTAGCCGTACAGGCCGGGGACCACCATCCGCACGGGGAAGCCGTGCTCGAGCGGCAGCGGCTCGCCGTTCATGCCGACGGCCAGCAGGCAGTCGCGGTCCTCCTCCAGCAGCACCTCCAGCGGGGTGCCGGCCGTCCAGCCGTCCTGGCTGGTGGACAGCACCATGTCGGCACCGTCCTGCGGGCCGGCCTCGGCCAGCAGCTCGCGGATGGGCAGGCCGAGCCACTTGGCGTTGCCCACGAGGTCGCCGCCCACCTCGTTGCTGACGCAGGTGAGGGTCAGCCAGGTCTCGACCAGGTCGCGCTCGAGCAGCTCGGCGTAGGAGATCTCGATCTCCTTGTCGACCAGGCCGTGGATGCGCAAGGTCCAGTCGTCCGGGTCGATCCGCGGGACGCTGAGCGCGGTGTCGATCCGGTAGAAGTCCTGGTTGGGGGTGACGAACGGCGTCATGCCGTCGACGTCGACCTGGGCCCCTGCGGGCGGCTTCGGGGCGGCCGCGGTCGGGTCGGGGAGGTCGAGGTCGGCCCGAGCCGCCTCGGTGTTGCGCGCGCCGGCCCCGAGCAGCCGGGCACCGGCGCCGGCCAGCACCGCGAGCGCGGCGGCGATGCCGGTGGCGGCGAGGAACCCGCGACGGCTGGCAGCCTGGCCGTCGGGCGCCGCCACACCGGCGCGCAGCCGGCTCAGCAGCTGGTCCAGGACGAACACGCCCACCCCCGTGCCCAGCAGGCTGGGGAGGGCGTCGAGCGGGCCGGCCGACGGGCGGGTGACGGCGGCGGCCACGGCCACGACCCCGAGCAGGACGACGAGCGCCCGGCCCACCCACGGCCGTTTCAGCGCCAGGGCGCCGGCGACGGCGGCCAGCAGGGCGATGACGACGCCCATGCCGATCAGCAGCACGAGTTTGTCGTTGGTCCCGAAGTTCTCGATCGCGAAGTCCTTGAGCGGGCGCGGCGTGAGGTCGATGAACGCCGCCCCGACCGCCAGCACGGGGGCCGAGGACGGCGAGATCAGCGCGGCGAACACCTCGGCGACCGCCAGGGTGACCCCGCCGGCGACGAGGCCGGCCACGGCGGCCAGCAGGAGGTTGCGGCGGGGACGGCGGTCTTTGCTCATACGACATCTTCGGTGCCGAGGGCCTCGCGGATGGTCAGCAGGGGCCGTCCGGGTGGGCCGCCGTGGCGGTCCGGGTAACGCAGGAGGAACCTGGTGCCGTGCCACTGCTCCGCGAGGTCGAGGTCCTCACCAGTACCGCGCCGGGTCTGGCCCGTCCCCGGCTGATGCGGCAGGACTGGCGCGACCTCGCCTTCGTGCACTGGGCGGTCGAGCCGGGGGCCGTGGAGCGGTTCATGCCGCCGGGCGTGCGGCCGGACCTGCACGAGGGCCGCACCTACGTGGGGCTCATCCCGTTCCGGATGGTCGACGCCGGCTTCGCCCACGGGCCGGCCGTCCCGTGGGCCGGAACCTTCCTGGAGACCAACGTCCGGCTCTACTCGGTCGACACCACCGGCCGACGGGGCATCGTCTTCCTCAGCCTGGACGCGTCCCGGCTCGTGGTGGTGGCCGGCGCCCGGGCGACGTTCGGGCTGCCGTACCGGTGGGCCCGGATGCGGCACCAGGCGGTCGCGCGTCCGGACGGGGTGGAGCACCGGTACTCGACCCGGCAGCGTGGCGCCCGGTCGACGGTGCGGAGCACGATCGTGGTGCGGGCGCACGAGCCGGTGCAGCCGACAGCGCTCGACCTGTTCCTCACCGCACGGTGGGGGCTGCACGTGCGGCACGCGGGCCGTACCTGGTTCGTACCGAACTCGCATCCCGCCTGGGCCCTCCGGCGGGCCGAGGTCACGCACCTGGACGACGGCCTCGTGGCGGCGGCCGGCCTGCCCGGTCTTGCCGGCCGGGCGCCCGACCACGTGGCCTTCAGCGACGGCGTGCACACCGAGTTCGGTCCTGCGGTGCTGGCCACCAGCCCCCGCATCAGCCCCTGAGGACGTCGACCAGGTGCGGCAGGATCGCCCGCACCGCGCGGCCGCGGTGGCTGATCGCGTTCTTCTGCGCCGGTGCGTGCTCGGCGAGGGTGCGCCCGCCGCCCTCGACCAGCAGCACGGGGTCGTAGCCGAACCCGCCCGCCCCGCGCGGAGCCCGTTCGAGGGTGCCGCGCACCTCTCCGTGCTCGACCACCTCGGTGCCGTTGGGGAGCACCAGTGCGATCGCGCAGATGAACCCGGCGCCGCGGTGCTCGTCCGGCACGTCCGAGACCTGCGCCAGCAGCAGGTCGACGTTGGCGCGGTCGACCTCGGCCCGGGCACCGGAGCGTCCGGACCATCGGGCGGAGAACACCCCGGGCGACCCGCCGAGGACGTCGACCGCGAGGCCCGAGTCGTCGGCGACGGCAGGCAGGCCGCTGTGGCGGGCTGCCGCGCGGGCCTTGAGCAGCGCGTTGGCGGCGAACGTGACGCCGGACTCGACGACGTCGGGGCTCGAGTCGTCCAGGCCCACGACCGCGGCGTCGAGGTCGATGCCGCTCTCCCCCAGCGCCGCGGCGAGGATCTCGCGGAGCTCGACGACCTTGTGCTCGTTGCGCGTGGCCAGCACCAGCCGAGCGGTCACCGCGGGTAACCGCCGGGTGCGGCGGCCATCGCCTCGACCTGCAGCCGGGTGAGGTCGGCGCACCCTGCGGTGGCGAGGTCGAGCAGGGCGTCGAGCTCGCGCCGGTCGAAGGGCGCGCCCTCGGCGGTGCCCTGCACCTCGACGAACAGCCCGCGCCCGGTGGTGACCACGTTCATGTCGGTCTCGGCGCGGACGTCCTCCTGGTAGCACAGGTCGAGGACCGGTGTGCCGTCGGCGATCCCGACGCTCACGGCCGCCACCGAGTCGATCAGCGGGTCGCCCTTGACGATGCCCTTCCCGCGCGCCCAGGCGACGGCGTCGGCCATCGCGACGTAGGCGCCCGTGATGGCCGCCGTGCGGGTGCCGCCATCGGCCTGCAGCACGTCGCAGTCCAGCACCAGGGTGTTCTCCCCCAGCTTCTTCATGTCGATCACGGCGCGCAGGGAGCGGCCGATCAGCCGGGAGATCTCGTGCGTGCGCCCGCCGACCCTGCCCTTGACGGCCTCGCGGTCGGAGCGCGTGTTCGTGGCGCGCGGGAGCATCGCGTACTCGGCCGTGACCCAGCCGCGGCCCTTGCCCTTGAGCCAGCGCGGCACGCCCTCGGTGAGCGAGGCGGCGCAGAGCACGCGGGTGGAGCCGAACTCCACCAGGACGCTGCCCTCCGCGTGGTCGAGCCACCCGCGGGTGATGCGGACGTCGCGGAGCTGGTCGGGGGTACGGCCGTCGGGGCGAGAGGTCATGGGCACCAGGCTATCGACCGCTCCGGACAGCCCCGGACAGCCCCGGACGTGACCGTCAGGACGTCGTTACAGCGCGATGAGCAGGCCCGGCTCGGCGAGCGCGAGCGGGCCGTCCCAGGCCTCGCGCGCCTGGGCGAGCACGACCTCGGGGTCGTTCCACGGCGGCAGGTGGGTGAGTACCAGCCGGCCGACACCGGCGGCGGTGGCGACCTCGGCGGCCCGGCGTCCGGTGAGGTGGATGCCGCGAGCGGTGTCGCGGCCCTCCTGGAAGGCGGCCTCGGACAGGAGCAGGTCGGCCCCCGCGGCGGCG
The DNA here is from genome assembly GCA_038213835.1 of Actinomycetales bacterium. GTDB lineage: Bacteria > Actinomycetota > Actinomycetes > Actinomycetales > CAWJMD01 > JBBQSN01. The sequence continues at coordinate 18,869 of JBBQSN010000026.1, read as the reverse complement.
GCCAGCAGCCCGTCGCAGGAGTCGGTGTCACCGGTGTACGTGAGCGTGACCCGTCGGGACGGGTCGGCCTCGCTCGGGCCCTCGACCCGCAGCACGTAGGCCTCCACCGGGTGCACGGCGGGGTGCGGGACGACGGTGAACGGCCCGACCGTCACCGGCTGCCGGGTCGTGTACTCGTGGACGTCGAGCTCGGCGCTCATCCCCGGCTCGGGATCGAGGTCGTAGGCCCGCGCCAGCCGGGCAGCCGTGCCGCTGGGGCCGTGCACCGGCATCCGCTCCGACCGCGGGCCGTCCGGGTGGTAACGCAGCGCCACGTACAGCCCGGTCAGGTCGAGGCAGTGGTCGGCGTGCAGGTGCGACAGGACGACGGCGTCGACCGTGGTGGGCTCGACGTACCGGTGCAGCGGACCGAGGGCGCCGCTGCCGAGGTCCAGCAGCAGCCGCCAGGTGCGACCCTCGTGCTCGGCCTCCAGCAGGTAGCAGGAGGCTGCTGACGCCGGCCCCGGGAGCGAGCCCGAGCAGCCGACGACCCGCAGCCTCATCGGGCGCCCACCTGCGCATGCCAGGGCTCGGCCGCGACGACCTCGGGCCCGAGGAAACGCCGGGCCAGGTGCGAGAACGCCTCGGGGTCACCGGTGGTGATGAAGTGGTGCTGCGGCGCTGGGGCGTCGTCGGGGCGGACCGCCTTAGCACCCGTCAGGGACCGGAAGACCTCCTGCGCGGTCTCCTCGGCGCTGCTGACCAGCGTGACGCGGGGACCCATCACGTAGGCGATCGCGCCGGTGAGCAGCGGGTAGTGCGTGCAGCCGAGCACGAGGGTGTCGACGCCCTCGTCGGCCACCGGGTCGAGGTACTCGTGCGCCACCTCCAGCAGCTCGGGTCCGGAGGTGACGCCGGCCTCGACCAGCTCGACGAACCGCGGGCAGGCCCGGCTCACGACCCGGACGTCGGGCGCCGCGGCGAAGGCGTCAGGGTACGCGCGTGAGGTGGCGGTGGCCTGCGTGGAGATGACGCCCACGACGCGGTTGCGGGTGACCGCCGCGGCCCGGCGGACGGCTGGCCGGATCACCTCGACCACGGGCACCGCGTAGCGTTCGCGGGCGTCGTGCAGGACGGCCGCGCTGGCCGAGTTGCAGGCGATGACCAGCAGCTTCACGCCGCGCTCGACCAGGGCGTCGAGGCTCTCCAGGGCGAGCTCGCGGACCTCGGCGATGGGACGCGGGCCGTAGGGCTGGCGCGCGGTGTCCCCGAGGTAGAGCACCTGCTCGTGCGGCAGCTGGTCGATGACCGCGCGGGCCACCGTCAGGCCACCGAGGCCTGAGTCGAAGATGCCGATGGGGGCGTCGATCACCCGTCCGAGCCTACGGGCGGACACCGACCGTTCCCACGTCGGCGGTCGGCGTGGTTCGTCACACCGGCGGCGGCGTGCGTCGTCCGTCGCCCTGCTCGGGCAGCGCCGAGAGCAGGACGTCGGTCAGCGACTCCTGCACCCAGGTCGTGAAGTCGTAGACCATCGCGAGCCAAGCGGCCGGGTCGTCCGGGTCGCCCTCCTCGGGCTCGCGCAGGTGCAGCGCCTCGGCGTCGGCGTCGGTCTCGATGCCCAGCCGGTCGGCCAGCACCAGCCGGACGTCGGTGAGCGCGGTCGTGAAGGCGTGCGCCTGGGCCGTGGTCATCGTCTGCGTGGCGTCGAGGTCGTCGGCCCAGGTGCTCAGGACGTCGAGCGAGGTGCGGTGCGCCTCCCGCTTGCGCTCGCGCAGCGACCGCTCGGTGAACCGGCGGAACTCGGCAGCGGCCTGCGGGTCGTCGCGCCGGGCGTCGGGCAGCAGGCGCGCGAGCGCGGTGTCGTCCGGCGGCCGGGCCGCGCGGTCGGGGTCGCCGGCCAGGTCGTCGAGGCCGAGCTCGGTGGCCCACGAGGGCACGACGGCGGCGACGTCGGGCTCGAGCAGCTGCTGGACGTCGGCGAAGAGCCTTGCCATCAGCGCGATCTCGGTGTCCTCGAGCCGCGCGACCACGCGTCCGTCGCGGCGGCGCTTGAAGCGCTTGGCCATCAGGTGCTCCTGCTCACGTGGTGGAGTCGTTCGTGAACGTGGCCCACAGGCCGTACCCGTGCAGCGCCTCCGTATCGCGCTCCATCTCCTCCATCGTCCCGGACGAGACGACCGCCCGGCCCTTCTCGTGGACGTCGTGCATGAGCTTGTCGGCCGCGGCCCGCGGGTAGCCGAAGTACTCCTGGAAGACGAAGGTGACGTAGGACATCAGGTTGACCGGATCGTTCCAGACGATGGTGACCCAGGGGGTGTCGGGGCTGACCTGCTCGCCGGTGGACGGCTGCTCCACCTCGACGGGCGACACGCTCACGACCAGCACCCGCCAACTGTACGGGTCGCGGGTCGACGTGCAATCCATGTCAGAGTGACGATAGAATCTGGGCATGACGACCTCGCTGCTCACCGACAGGTACGAGCTGACCATGCTCCAGGCCGCTCTGCGCAGCGGCGCGGCCGACCGGCGCAGCGTCTTCGAGGTGTTCTCCCGCCGGCTGCCCGAGGGGCGCCGCTACGGGGTGGTGGCGGGCACCGGGCGGCTGCTCGAGCAGCTCGCCGACTTCCGGTTCGACGACGCGGACCTCGCCTGGCTGGAGCGGCAGGAGGTCGTCGACGCCGCCACCCTGGCCTGGCTGGCCGACTACGAGTTCACCGGCTCCGCGTGGGGCTACGCCGAGGGCGAGTGCTTCTTCCCCGGCTCCCCGATCCTGGTGGTGGAGGGCACGTTCGCCGAGGCGGTGCTGCTAGAGACCCTCGCCCTGTCGGTGCTCAACCACGACTGCGCGGTCGCGGCCGCGGCGTCGCGGATGACCGCGGCCGCCGGGGGCCGCCCGTGCCTGGAGATGGGGTCGCGCCGCACCCACGAGGAGGCCGCCGTCGCCGCCGCCCGTGCGGCGGTCGTCGGCGGTTTCGCCGGCACCTCCAACCTCGAGGCCGGACGTCGGTACGGCCTGAGCACGATCGGCACCGCGGCGCACTCGTTCACGCTGCTGCACGACGACGAGCGGGCCGCGTTCGCCGCCCAGGTCGCCTCCCTCGGCGCCGGCACCACGCTCCTGGTCGACACCTACGACGTCGCCACCGGCGTGGCCACCGCCGTCGAGGTGGCCGGCACCGGCCTCGGCGGCGTGCGACTCGACTCCGGCGACCTGCTGTCCCTGGCCGGCGAGGTGCGGGCCCAGCTCGACGGGCTCGGCGCCACCGGCACCCGGGTCACGGTGACCTCGGACCTCGACGAGCACGCCATCGCCGCTCTCGCGGTCGGCCCGGTCGACTCCTACGGGGTGGGCACCTCGCTGGTCACCGGCAGCGGTGCCCCCACCGCCGGCCTCGTCTACAAGCTGGTCGCCCGCGAGGACCCGGACTCCTCGATGCGCTCGGTCGCCAAGGCGTCCAAGGACAAGGTCAGCGTCGGCGGACGCAAGTACGCGCTGCGCCGCCGCGACGGCGGCACCGCCACCGAGGAGCTGATCGGCATCGGCCGGCCGCCCGTCGACGACGGCGACGACCGCGAGCTGCTGGTGCCGCTCGTGCGCGAGGGCCAGGTGCTCACCGGACACACCGGCGCCGAGGGCGTCACCGCCGCCGCCGCCCGGCACCGGGCCAGCCGGGACGAGCTCCCCCGCAAGGCGCTCCAGCTCCAGCGTGGCGAGGCCGCGATCCCGACCCGCTACCTGCACGACGCACCGGAGGAGACAGCATGAGCACCACGGCCCTGATCGTCGTCGACGTCCAGAACGACTTCTGCGAGGGCGGGTCCCTCGGCGTGGGTGGCGGGTCCGACGTCGCCGCCGCCGTCACCCGGCACGCACGCGAGCACGCCGCCGACTACGCCGCGGTGGTCGGCACGCTCGACCACCACGTCGACCCGGGCGCGCACTTCAGCGCCGAGCCCGACTACGTCGACTCCTGGCCACGGCACTGCGAGGTCGGCACCCGCGGCGCCGAGCCGCACCCGGCGGTCGACGTCTCGCTGGTGCAGGCCTGGTTCCGCAAGGGCGCCCACGCCGCCGCCTACTCGGGGTTCGAGGGCGCGGACGCCGCCGGCACCGGCCTCGCGGCGTGGCTGCGCGAGCGCGGCGTCGTGGCGGTCGACGTCGTCGGCATCGCGACCGACCACTGCGTGCGCGCGACGGCCCTGGATTCGGTCCGTGAGGGCCTGCGCACCCGTGTGCTGCTCGACCTCACCGCCGGCGTCGCTGCCGCGACCACCGCCACCGCCCTGGACGAGCTGCGTGCCGCCGGCGTCGAGCTGGTCGGCGAGCCGGTCGTGCAGGCCTGATGATCCCCGTCCCGGACGACTCCGTGGGACCGGACGAGCTGATCGGGATCCGAACCGCCTCCTAGTCCACCTGCTCGGCCAGCTTCTCCATGCCACCCGGCAGCGTGCCGGTGTGCACCACGTGCAGCTGCTGGGTGGGGCGGGTCATCGCGACGTAGAGGTCGTTGATGCCGCGCGGGCCGTCGGTGGCCAGCTCGATCGGCTCGACCAGCACCACACCGTCGAACTCGAGGCCCTTGGCGTCCTCGACGGCCAGGACGGCGACCTCGCGGTCGAGCGCCCGACCGCCGGTGCCCACGCGGTCGGCGCCCAGCTCGGCGACCACCACGGGGAGCACCTGCGCGACGGATGCCCCGGTGCCGATGACGGCCACCCGGCCGCCGGCGAGGTCGGCCAGCTGGGCCCGCACCGCCCGCACGACCTCGGCGCCGAGCGAGTCCGGGGACGCCTGCGAGGCCGTGGGCGGCCAGCGGCCGTCGCGCACGGAGCGGGGTGCGACGGCGCTCGACCCGCCGGCCGCGAGCACCGAGGCGGCCACCGCCATGATCTGCTCCGGTGTGCGGTACGAGACGGTGAGCTCCTCCACCCGCCAGCGACCGGCGGCCAGCGGGTCGAGCACCTCGGCCCAGGTGTCGGCGCCTGCAGCAGAACGGGTCTGGGCGAGGTCGCCGACGACGGTCATCGAGCGCATCGGGTTGCGCCGCGCCAGCACGCGCCACGCCATGGGCGAGAGCTCCTGCGCCTCGTCGACCACCACGTGCTGGTAGGCCCAGGCCCGGTCCGAGGACGCCCGCTCCGCCATCGTGAGCAGCGGCCCGCTCTCCCCGAACCGCGCGGCGAGGTCCTCGGCCGTGACGAAGGCTCCCGCGCCGGTGAGCTGGAGCACGCCCTTCGCGTACTCGGTCTCCTCACGCTGGGCCTGAGCGCTGCGACGTGCCTCCGCGGTGGCGACCGAGTCGTCCTCACCCAGAAGCTCGGCGGCCTCGTCGAGCAGGGGGACGTCCTCGACGGTGACCTCGGCGTCGCGCTCGCGCAGCAGCAGGTCGACCTCGCGCGACCGCAGCCAGGGGGCCGCGTGCTCGAGCCGGTCGCGGTCCGACAGCAACCGTGAGACCACCTGCTGCGCTGTGAGCGGCATCCACGCCAGGTTCACCGCGCGGCGGACGTCGCGCGAGCTGCGCAGGTCGGCCATGAGGTCCTCGCGGTCGTCGGGGTCGACCGTGTGCCCGGACCGACGCGACAGCTCGGCCGCGAGCCGGTCGACGAGCTGGCCGAGGACGTCCTTGACGAAGGTGGAACGGGCCAGGTTGTGGGGTCGGCCGCTGCGACGCGCGCGGTCGCGGGCCCCCGCGACGGCGGACCGGGTCAGGACGACCCGGATGCCCTCGACGTCCAGCACCTCGTCGCGCTCGGGCACCCGCTGCCGGGCCCGGACCGCGCGCGCCACGGCCTGCGCCATCCGCAGGTCGCCCTTGAGCCGGGCCACCTCCGGGCGGTCGTGGCGGGTGGCGCGCACGCCGGGGACCAGCTCGCCCGGCGTCACCATCACCACGCCGGTCTCGCCCAGCGCGGGCAGCACCTGCTCGATGTACCGCAGGAAGACCGGGCTGGGTCCGACGACGAGGACGCCGCCGTTGGCGAGCCGGTCGCGGTGGCTGTAGAGCAGGTAGGCGGCCCGGTGCAGCGCCACCGCGGTCTTGCCGGTACCCGGCCCGCCCTGCACGACGAGCACGCCCCGGAGGTCGGAACGGATGATCCGGTCCTGCTCGGCCTGGATGGTCGCGACGATGTCGCCCATCCGACCGGTGCGCTGGGCGTTGACGGCCGCCATCAGCGCGCCCTCGCCCGCCAGCCCCTCGGCGAGGCCCTCGGACAGACCACCGAGGTCGAGCACCTCGTCCTCCAGGCCGGTGACCTGGCGGGACCGCGTGACCAGGTGGCGCCGGCGCACGACGCCCTTCGGGTCGCCGGCCGTGGCCTGGTAGAAGGGCAGCGCCGCCTCGGCCCGCCAGTCGACCAGCATCCGCTGCTGGTCGGAGTCGGTCAGCCCGATCCGGCCCACGTACCGGGGCGGTTCGCCCGCGAGGTCGAGCCGACCGAACGCCAGCCGGTCCTCGACCGCCCACAGCTGGGCGAGCCGGTTCTCGTACAGGGTGGCGTAGGCGTCGCGCTCGGAACGGGACTGGTGGGTGCCCTCGGGACGGCTGCGTCGCACGCTCTCGAGGTCGGCCGCGGCGCGCGCACGAAGTGCGTCGAGGCGCGTGTACAGGGCCGTGACGACGCCCTGCTCCGTGCTCATCTCGCGCTCGGGCGCGCCGTCGTTCTCCACGACCATCCAGCTGCCTCCCCGCGCCACCAGAACCGGTCGTCCAACCTACCTGGCACTACCGACGCCCGTATCGCCGACCGGGTGCAACCGCTCAGGTGGGTGCGGCGTCCTACCGATGAGAGAAGGACGCAGCGCCGGTCAGGACTGCGAGGACCGTCAGAGGTCGCTGCCAGAGTGGTGGTGATCCCGGAGGAGGCGAGATGTCTGTGCACAGCACCGAGTTCGAGACCCGCAGCGCCCAGGCGCTCGCCCAGATCCCCACCCAGCGGTGCCCGCAGCTGGGGCAGCTCCCCTGCCAGCGCAGCGACGACCACGTCCGCGGTCACGTCTACCACGGCGCCTGGGCCCCCGACAGGCACGACCTGCAGGACTGAGCATCGGTCGCGCGGCCCTACTGACTGAGACCACCAGGGCTGTGGACCCCTCCTTGACCTGCCGGACCTCGTGGTTGCGCCCGACATGGCGAGACCGAGAGCGGCCACCACGCCCCGCCCAGGTCTGGTCGGCCAGCTCGAGCCTACGTCGAAGCGACGTCACGCCGGCTCGTGGGTGCAGCCCCGGGCGGGCGCACCGTGATGCCGGCAGCGGTCATCTCCGACCGAAGTCGCTCCCGCCCGAGCCGTGTCCTGCGGCCGAGGTCCTCGAGACTGGCACCGGCCAGGTAGGCCGCGCGCAGGTAGCCGTGCAGGTCGTGGGCGCCGAGCCGGGCGAGGCGACGCGACAGCTCCTCGGCCCGGCGGGCAGCTGAGGTGGCACGACCCGCAGCGAGCCGCGTCAACCGCTCCGCCGCGAGCTGAGGGGAGACCTGGGTGCGCCGTGCGCGCCACGCGAGCTGGCCGCTCCTGGCCATCTCCTGCCCGTCGGCCAGGCGCTCCCGCACGAGGGCGTCGGCTCGGTAGGCGGCCTGCTGGCGGGCCGCGATCGACGCCGACACCTGCGCAACGACGAGAGGGACGCCCTTGAGCAGCCCGAGCATCTCCCGGTAGCCCGATGCGGTCACGCCGTGCGCGCGAACGTGTCCGCCGAGGTGACTGAACCACCGACCGCACAGGTGGCAGCACAGGGCTGTCTCGTCGTCCGAGCGGACCAGGACCCCGTAGGGAGCGTGCAGGCCGGTGCCGTCCGGCAGTTGCCACAGGTGACCGTGCCCGCCTCGGCCGTGACGAGCCGAAGGAGCGATGTGATCGCTGGGCTCGGTCTCGCCGCTGCGTCCGGGAGAGGTCACAGCCGTCCTCGTGGACGCTGGTGCAGCGACCGACACGGTGAATCCGGCATTGCCGTGACTGCGGTGAACACAGAGGACCCCCATCTGTCGACGCCGTGCCCGGTCCCCATCCTCCCGTTCCTGCGACATCGTCGCAATAGGGTGCGGCTGCGAGAAGACCGCCGACTGCGACCGAACGGCTCGGTCACGGACGCGAGGCCACCTGCAGGCTGAGCTCTTGGAGGAAGTCCTGCGGTGTCCGCCCGACCTCCGAGCTGGCCACCTGGGTGGCCAGGCTGGCGACGCTGAAGAAGCCGGCCAGCGCGTCGTCGGTCGTCCCCATCGAGGTCAGCAGCCGGTTGGCGCCCTCACGATCGCCCCGGTCGTGTGCAGCGAGCACACCGATCGCGGCCTGGACCAGCTCGTGGTACCGGCGGGCGTGGGGCTCCACCATCGCCTGCTCGTCACTCATGTCGCGGATGGACGCAGCGGCGTGCTCGACGCTCGTGCCGCGTCGAACCTGGTCGTGACGTCGTCCCAGTTGACCAGGGACCAGAGCTTCTCCACGTAGTCAGGGCGCACGTTGCGGTACTGGAGGTAGTAGGCGTGCTCCCACGCGTCGAAGACCAGCAGCGGCGTCGTCGACATGCCGACGTTGCCGTGGTGGTCGTAGACCTGCTCGACGACGAGTCGCTGGCCGAGCGGCTCCCACGCATGAGCCCAACGTACGGTTCCTGCGACTGGGTCGCAATAAGGGACCGGTTGCGGGCGAGGCTGACATGCTGGACGTCCCAGAAGCTAACGCCTCAAGAGCGGTTGCAGCGCGGGCACGGTCCACGACATCCGGCACCGAGGCCCTCGGCAACCGCGGAGACCGTCTTGTCCAGGAACCAGATCGGTTCGTGCATCGACGGGTATCGGTCCGAGCTGAGGCACGGGGACGTACCGGTACACGACGACCGCCACGAACGCGGACGCGAGGACGAGGAAGGCCGCCGCCCAGGCGACCCGACTGCCGGTGAGGACGACCAGGACTGCGACCAGGACTGCCGCAACCGCCTCAGCACGGAAGACGACGTCGCCACCGACACCCGCGGGAAACGCGACACCGTAACCCTCGGCCAGCCGCAGGTGTACCCAGGCGTCGACCCCGAGCGCAAGACCGACCCCGACCCGCAGTCCAGACTGTGGCCCTCGGTGTCTCCCTCTCGCTCTCGCCGCCTCCTCCGCCTCCCGCCCTGGCCGCTCCACCACCGACGTCTCTGAAGTCGCTGGCCCAGCAGACCTCGACGAGGCCACCGACGAGACGCCCGCGCTCGATCGCGAGGCCGACACGCAGGACATGAGCGGCCACGACCACGGAGAGCTCTCCGTCGGCGTCTTCATCGACGACAGCCGCTTCCACGTCTCCGAACCCGTCTCGGCGGGCCAGAGGGTCACCGTCTACAACGAGAGCAACACGATCCGGACCATCACCGCGACCGACGGCTCGTTCGACGTGCGCGTCCCGGGTCAGACCTTCATCACCTTCACCGCACCCAGCAACCCGGGGAGCTACCCCTTCACCAGCCGCCACTCCCCAGCGTTCGGCGACATCCTCGTCGTCCGGTGATCACGCGCCGCCCTGGCGGGCCGCGTCCTGGGTCGGCGCCCCGCCGGCCCACGACCAGGCGTAGCGGCCGTCGTCGGTGGCGGCCGCCGCCTCGCCCAGCTCGAGCGGACGGAAGGTGTCGACCATGACGGCGAGCTCGTCGAAGTAGTCCTTGCCCAGCGCCCGCTCGACCGAGCCGGGCTGCGGACCGTGCGAGTGGCCGCCGGGGTGCAGGGAGATCGACCCCTGCCCGATGCCGCTGCCCTTGCGCGCCTCGTAGTCGCCGCCGCAGTAGAACATGACCTCGTCGCTGTCGACGTTCGAGTGGTAGTACGGCACCGGCACCGCGAGCGGGTGGTAGTCGACCTTGCGCGGCACGAAGTTGCAGATCACGAAGTTCCAGCCCTCGAAGACCTGGTGCACCGGCGGCGGCTGGTGGATCCGTCCGGTGATCGGCTCGAAGTCGGACACGTTGAACGTGTACGGGTACATGCAGCCGTCCCAGCCGACCACGTCGAACGGGTGGGTGGCGTGCGTGACCACCGAGCCCACGATGCCCGACGGGCCGGGCCCGCGGTGCTTGGTGAGCACCTCGACGTCGGTGCCCTCGGCCAGCATCGGCCCGGACGGCGCGTGCAGGTCGCGCTCGCAGTACGGCGCGTGCTCGAGCAGCTGGCCGTACTTGGACAAATACCGCTTGGGCGGCGCGACGTGCGAGTTGCTCTCGATGCAGTACCCGCGGGTCGGGCCGTCGGTCGGGTCCGGCAGCCAGCGGTGCACCGTGGCACGAGGGATCAGCACGTAGTCGCCGGACCGGTACGGCAACGGCCCGAACATCGTCTCGACGACGCCCGCACCTGCCTCGACGTAGACGCACTCGTCGCCGATCGCGTTGCGGTACAACGGGCTCGGTGCGTCGGCCGCTGCGTACGAGATGCGCACGTCGCCGTTGCCGAGCACCAGCCGGCGCCCTCGCACGAGGTCGACGCCCTGCCACGCGGCCTCCCCGCCCTCGGAGCTCTGCGGGAACAGGTCGTGCAACCGGAAGTGGAACGGCTTCAGCGGGTAGTTGGCCTGGGTCTTGAGGTCCCCGACGTCCCACGGTCGCGAATCAGTGATGGCAGAGGGGATCTCGCGGTGGTACAGCAACGAGGAGTCCGACGAGAACCCCTCCTCACCCATCAGCTCCTCGCTGTACAGCCGACCGTCCGGCTGCCGGAACTGCGTGTGCCGCTTGGGCGGGACCTGACCGACGCTCCGGTAGTACGCCATCGTGACCTCTCTGTGCACGCGGGTAAGGTCCCCAGCATGTCACGCGCGGGGGTCCCGGCAGCACCTCGAGCCACCCTCCTGGAGGGCCTCGTGGACGACGCCGCGGTCTTCCCGCCCGGCCTCGCCTCGTGGCCGGACGCCCTCGCCGCGCACGGCGCGTACCGGCACTCCACGTGGTCGGCCGCGATCGGCCCGCTGCTGGTGCCGGTCGACGGCGTCGAGGGCCTGCTCGCCGCCCTCGACGGCGTGCCGGGCCTCCCGGTGCCGCTCGAGGTCGCCGTCGTGAGCCGTCCGGGTGCCGGGGCCGCCCGATCGGCCCGGCGGTCGCTGGAGGACGACGGACGGGTCCGGGTCGTGGCGGTCGAGCTGCCCCTGGTGCCCGACGACGACCTGGCGGGCACCTGGGGAGCGCTGGCCGGCGGTCGCGTCGCGGTGTGGTGGGAGCTCGACCGCGAGAGCGACCTGGGCGCCCGGCTGGACGCGGTGGCGGCCGCACGACCACGCCCGGGTGCGGGCGGGGCGAAGCTCCGCACCGGCGGCACCGCCCCCGCCGCGGTGGCGCCCACGGACCTGCTGGCCGGCTTCCTCACCGGCTGCGCACGGCGCGAGCTGCCGTTCAAGCTCACCGCGGGGCTGCACCACGCAGTGCGCGGGCTCGACCCGGTGACGGGTGGCGTCACCCATGGCGTGCTCAACGTGCTGCACGCGACCCGGGCTGCGGCGCGGGGCGGCGACGGACGGACGGTCGCCGAGGCCCTGGAGCGCACCGACGCAGGGCGGCTGGCCGCCGAGGTGCTGGCGTGGACGCCGACCGACCGGCGGCAGGTGCGTGCAGCGTGGACCAGCTTCGGCTGCTGCGGCGTGCTCGACCCGCTCGGCGAGCTGGACGACCTGGGGGTCGGTCGCTCGCTGCTGCCTCAGCGCAGGTAGTCGGCCGGGGTCTGCGGGTTCGGGCCGTCGGCCATCCAGCCGCGCGGTGCCGGGAACGCCCGGGAGTACTGGACGCCCGGGTGGTCCGGCGGCACCCGGGGCGCCGAGGTGTCGACGACGACGGTGCCGGCCAGCTTGTCGTGCAGGGTCTGGCGGTGCTTGTCCCACAGCAGCCACAGCACGTCGACGAAGAAGGTCACCCCGACCACGAAGTTGAGCAGGGCGAAGATCCCGTACCGGGCCCACACCTGCGCCCAGGTCAGCTGGCCGTCGGTGTGGAAGGTGCGCACCCGCAGCCCGAGCAGCTGCTTGCCGAACGTGGCACCCACCGTGCGCACCCGGATCACGTAGTACCAGATCCCGAACAGCCCTGTCGCGACGAAGAGGGCGACGTACCCCAGCACGACGAGGAGGATGAACGCCGGCGGCGGCTCGTCCGCAGTGGTGTCGAACGCGCCCGTCAGCGCTCCCCCGCCGAAGACGAGGAGGAAGAACACCGCGACGGCGGCGATGCTCACGACGTTGACGAACAGGCCGTCGAGCAGGAAGGCACCCAGCCGCTTGCCGGGGCTCGCCAGCGCCATGCCGTCCGGCGTGTGGGTCAGCGGCACGGGAGGCACGGGCGCGGCCACCGGGCCCTGGTAGCCGACCGGGTACGCCTGCTGCTGCTGCCCGTGCGCGACGGGTCCGGCCCCGGCCTTGACCAGCTGCACGGGCTGGGCCCGCACGGGCGCCGCCTGGACCTGCTCGGTCCAGCGCTGGCCGTCCCACCAGCGGACGGTTCCGGGCGCGGACTCGGGGGCAGGATCGGCGTACCAGCCGGATGGCGTGCTCATGGGGCCAACCCTCTCACCCCCGAGCGCCCGGACGCGGCACCCCTGCGAACGCCTTCAGCCGACGTCGAGCGCGAGCAGGTCGTCCTCGGTCTCGCGCCGCACCACGACCCGCGCCACGCCGTCGCGCACGGCCACGACGGGCGGGCGCGGCACGTGGTTGTAGTTGCTCGCCATGCTCCGGCAGTAGGCACCGGTGCCCGGCACGGCCACGAGGTCGCCGGCCCCGACGTCGCCGGGCAGGAACTCGTCCTTGACCACGACGTCGCCGCTCTCGCAGTGCTTGCCGACCAGGCGCGAGAGCACCGGCGATGCCTCGGACGCGCGGCCGGCCAGCGTGCAGGAGTAGTCGGCGTCGTAGAGAGCGGTGCGGATGTTGTCGCTCATGCCGCCGTCGACGGCGACGTAGCGTCGCACTCCCCCACCGTCGAGCCCGACGTCCTTGACCGTGCCCACCTCGTAGAGCGTGAAGGTGCTCGGGCCGGCGATCGCGCGTCCGGGCTCGACCGAGATGCGCGGGACCTCGACGCCGAGGTCGGCGCACTCCTTGCCGACGATGTCGGCGATGCCTCCCGCGAGCTCGGACGGCGGCATCGGGTCGTGCTGGGTCGTGTACGCCACGCCGAAGCCGCCGCCGAGGTCGAGCTCGGGCAGGACGACGCCGTGCTCGCGCTGCACCTGCGCGTGCAGCCCGAGCACCCGCCGGGCGGCGACCTCGAAGCCGGAGGTGTCGAAGATCTGCGACCCGATGTGCGAGTGAAGGCCGAGCAGCCGCAGCGACGGGTGCGCCAGGACGCGCGCCACGGCCTCGGCGGCCACGCCGCCCGACAGCGACAGCCCGAACTTCTGGTCCTCGTGCGCCGTGGCGATGTAGGAGTGGGTGTGCGCCTCGACGCCCACCGTGACGCGGGGCCGGGCGGGCGCCTGCACATCGCGGGTGGCCGCGACCTCGGCCACCCGGTCGATCTCGGCGAGCGAGTCGACGACGATCCGGCCGATGCCGGCCTCGACGGCGCGCACCAGCTCGGCGGTCGACTTGTTGTTGCCGTGCAGGCCGATCAGCGAGGGGTCGAGCCCGGCCCGTAGCGCGACGGCCAGCTCGGTGCCGGTGCAGGTGTCGAGCCGCAGTCCCTCGTCGGCCACCCAGCGCGCGACCTCGGTGCACAGGAACGCCTTGCCGGCGTAGTAGACGTCGGCCCCGCCGCACAGGTCCGTGAACGCGGCATCGAAAGACTGCGCGAAGTCTCTTGCGCGCGAACGGAAGTCGGCCTCGTCGAGCACGTAGGACGGGGTGCCGTGCTCGCGCGCGATCTCGCGCACGTCGAGACCCGCGACCGTGAGGGCGCCGCCGGGAGCCCGCTCGACGCCGGAGGACCACAGCCGGGTCACCAGCGCGTTCGGGTCGCCGGGCCGCGCCAGCCACGACGGTGCGCCGTACCCCTCGGCGTGAAGCGCGCCGGCCTCGTGCGCCCTCATCTCACATCCGGTCCGGTGCGCTGATGCCGCACAGGTCCAGGCCGTTGGCCAGCACCTGGCGCACGGCCTCCGCCAGCCAGAGCCGGGTGCGGTGCGTGTCGGTGACCTCTTCGTCGCCCTGCGGGGTGACGCGGCAGGCGTCGTACCACTTGTGGAACAGCGAGGCGAGCTGCTCGAGGTAGCGCGCCACCCGGTGCGGCTCGCGCAGCTCGGCCGCCTGCACGACGACCCGTGGGTACTCGGCGAGGGCCGCCAGCAGCACCGCCTCGGTGGGGTGGCTCAGCAACGCGGGGTCGAAGGCGTCGTCGGTGCTCACCCCGAGCGTGCGGGCGTTGCGGGCGACGCCGGCCGTGCGGGCGTGCGCGTACTGCACGTAGTACACAGGGTTGTCGTTGGTGTGCTTGCGCAGCAGGTCGAGGTCGACGTCGATGTTGGAGTCGCTGGAGGACCTCACCAGGGCGTACCGGCCGGCGTCCACGCCCACGGCGTCGACGAGGTCGTCCATCGAGACGATCGTGCCCGCGCGCTTGCTCATCCGCACCGGCTCGCCGCCGGACACCAGGTTCACCATCTGGCCGATGAGGATCTCGAGGTTCACGCCCGGCGTGTCGCCGAACGCCGCGCACATCGCCATCATCCGGCCGACGTACCCGTGGTGGTCGGCGCCGAGCATGATGATGGTGCGGTCGAACCCGCGCTCGCGCTTGTGCAGGTAGTAGGCGAGGTCACCGGCGAAGTAGGTGGGGTGCCCGTCGGACTTCACGACCACCCGGTCCTTGTCGTCGCCGAAGTCGGTGGTGCGCAGCCAGAGCGCACCGTCCTGCTCGAACATCCGGCCCTGCTCGGTGAGCTGGTCGATCGCCCGCTGCACGGCGCCGGAGGTGTGGACGTCGTTCTCGTGGAAGAAGACGTCGAAGTCGACCCCGAAGTCGTGCAGCTTGGTCTTGATCTCGCCGAACATCAGCTCGACCCCCTCGCGCCGGAACACCTCCTGCGGGTCCTCGGCCTCGAGCGCGCCCGGCCCGACGGCGAGCACCTGTGCGGCGATGTCGTCGATGTAGCTGCCGCCGTAGCCGTCCTCGGGCACCGGCTCGCCCTGGGCCCGGGCGAGCAGCGAGCGGGCGAACCGGTCGATCTGGGCGCCGTGGTCGTTGAAGTAGTACTCGCGTGCGACCTCGGCCCCGGTGGCCTGCAGGACACGCGCGAGCGAGTCGCCGACCGCGGCCCACCGCACGCCGCCGATGTGGATCGGGCCGGTGGGGTTGGCGGAGACGAACTCGAGGTTCACCTTCTGGCCGGCTCCGGTGCTGCCCGTCCCGTACGCCGAGCCGGCCTCGACGATGGTGCGGGCGAGCCCGCCGGCAGCCGCGGCGTCCACGGTGATGTTGAGGAAGCCCGGACCCGCGACGTCGACGCGCGCGATGCCCCTGGCGTCGCCCAGCCGGGTCGTCAGCAGCTCGGCCAGGGCTCGTGGCGGCATGCCGGCCCTCTTCGCCAGCTGCATCGCCACGTTGGTGGTCCAGTCGCCGTGGTCGCGGTTCCGCGGGCGCTCCACGGTGACGGTCTCGGGCACGTCCAGGGTCACCTCGCCGGCGGCGACGGCCGCGGACAGGCAGGCGACGATCGTGGCGCAGAGCTCGTCGGGAGTCACCCGGACAAGGGTAGTGGCGAGGGCTCAGGCACCCGAACCGGATAGCTCGCGGACGACGTCGACCAGCGCCTGCGGCTCGAACGGCTTGGTGACGAGGGCGTGCACGCCGCCACGCTCGGCTCGCTGGCGGTGGTGCGCCTGCACCGACGCGGTGACCATGACGACCTTGATCTCCCCCAGGCCCGGCTCGCGCCGGATGGCGGCGACCGTGGCCCAGCCGTCGAGCGGTTCCATCACGGCGTCGAGGGTAACCACTGCAGGGACCCGGCGTCCGGCCGCGACGTCGGCCCGCAGCAGCGCCAGCGCCTCGGTGCCGTCTGCGGCCTCGTCGACGTCGAAGCCCTCCAGCTCGAGGTTCACCCGGATCAGCATCCGGATCTGGGGGGTGTCGTCGACGACCAGCACCCGGGGAAGGACCTGCGGTTCAGGCTGGGAACGGACGAAGGACCCACGCTCGTGCGTGGGTCCTTCGGTGGTCACGTGCCCCCGGCAGGATTCGAACCTGCGCCACCGCCTCCGGAGGGCGGTGCTCTATCCCCTGAGCTACGGGGGCTCAGCACGCCGGAACGTTACCAGCCGGGACAGGCGCTCCCTGACCGGGTTCCTGACGGTGGACCGGTCGGATCAGGAACGCTCGTCCTGGCCGGCGACGTACTCCCAGTGCCACGGCTCGAACGGGCCGGAGCCGCCGCTGCGGGCCCAGTCCGGGTTGTCCCAGCCGAAGTCGGGGGCGTTCTCGCGCAGCCAGGAGTGCTGCGAGGCGCCGGTGGAGGCCTCGCCGTCGCACAGGTCCACCGCCAGGCCCCAGCCGTGCTGGCTGGTACCGGGACGGGCGGCGAGGCCGGGTTTGCGCCAGTGCACCGAGACCTGCTCGCTGTAGGAGCGGTAACCGTCGGTGATGCACAGGTCACGCCCGAACGAGGAGGCGAACTCGGCGTTGAGCCGGGCCAGGGCGACCGCGGCGTCGGCCCGCAGGTGCTCGCCCGACCACAGCTCGCACAGGTCGTCGCGGTCGATCCGGCCGTTGCCTGCGGCGAGCTCGACCGGCTTGCCGTCGCACCCGGGCAGGACGGCCCGCTCCTGGTCTCGGCTGGCCCGCGAGGCCTGGTCGCGGATCGCGGCGAGCTGCTCGGGGGTCAGTGCGTCGGCGACGGCGGCGAGGGCGGCCGGGGCGGCGACCGGGTCCGAGGAGGCACCCGGCACGACCCGGAAGCTCTCGGCCATCGCCGGGCCGAGCGCGATCGTCGTCGCGGCGCGGCTCACGGTGCGCGGGACGGCGACCGCCGACGCCGACGAAGCACCCTCGGTGGAGCTCATCGAGCCGACGACCGGGGTGAGGATCGTGGCGAGGCCCAGCGCGGCCGCGATGCCCACGCGCGGCAGCCTGCCCCCGACGCGGATGACCGAGCTGCTCGCGCGCCGCTCGGCCTCGCGACGGGCCCGGCGCTCGCCCAGGCCGACGACCGGCTCGATCGGGCCGCACACGGCGCGGTTGCTGGTGCTGCTCGGGGGCGCGGAGGTGCGCGATCGCTTCAGGGACGGACCCTGTGCTCGGTGCGAACCCACGAAACCGACCTCCGGGACAGCGCGCTCGTGCTCGCGCTCGGGCGCGGGCCGGTGACGGCATCGGGACACTGCTGGACCAGACCTCGCGCACCGCCGGCTGCCGGCTGCCGACTCCGGGGCGGGGAGGGGGAACCCATGCCGAGGGAGGGACGTCGGTGGAGCGCCTGCAGCTGCGGCGAGGTCACGAGATAGTAACGGGAGGGCGGGGTCGGAAGGCAAATCGGCCGGGCGGGCGTGCCGAGGGTCGGACCGGCCGGTCAGCGCCGGGGGCCCAGGACCCGGCTGGTGCCGTCGCGGATCTCCCCCACCAGCTCCTCGATGATGTCCTCCAGGAACAGCACGCCGAGGGTGCTGCCGGCCTCGTCGACCACCCGGCCGACGTGCAGTCCGCTGCGCTGCATCGCCGCGAGGACGTCCTCGACCTCGGCGTCGCCGCCCACCACCTGCATCGCGCGGGCCATCGCAGACAGCTCGAGGTCGCCGGAGACCAGCACGTCCTTGAGGTGCAGGTACCCGATCAGCGCGCCGGCCCCGCCGGTGACGGGGTACCGGCTGTACCCGGTCTGGCCCACCAGCCGCTCGACGTCGTCGGAGGTGCCGGTGCCCGGGACGGTGATGACGTCGGCGAGGGGGACCATCACGTCGCGGGCGAGCAGGTCGCTGAACTCGAGGGCTCCGGCCAGCAGCCCGCCGTCCTCGAGCAGACCCTCGCGCCGCGACTCGTCGACGATCGACTGCACCTGCTCCACGGTGTAGGTGGAGCTCACCTCGTCCTTGGGCTCGACCCGCAGCAGCCGCAGCGCGCCGTTGGCCACGGCGTTGAGCAGCCGGATGACCGGCCCGAGCGCCTTGGCGACCCACACCAGCGGGGTGGCGAGCAGCAGCGCCGAGCGCTCCGGGGCGGCGATGGCGATGTTCTTCGGCACCATCTCGCCGATCACCACGTGCAGGTAGACCACCACCGACAGCGCGATGGTGAAGGCGATCGGGTGCACGAGGCCCTCGGGCACCCCGAGCGCCTCGAACGGCACCTCCAGCAGGTGCGCCAGGGCGGGCTCCGCGACCGCGCCCAGGCCCAGGGAGCAGATCGTGATGCCGAGCTGGCAGCAGGCCAGCATCAGCGAGACGTTCTCCATCGCACCGAGTGCGGTGCGCGCTGCACGGCTGCCCTCGGCGGCCCGGGGCTCGATCTGCGAGCGCCGCGCCGACATGACGGCGAACTCGGCGCCGACGAAGAAGGCGTTCAGCAGCAGCAGGACGGCACCCAGCCCCAGGGCGGCGCCGGTGCTCACGACGGGTCACTCGGCACGTATCGCACCCGCTCCACCCTGCGGCCGGAGAGCCGCTCCACCCGCAGCACGCCCTGGTCGACGGCGACCTCGTCCCCGGTGCGCCCGAGCCGTCCGAGCCGGGCGATCACGAAGCCTGCGAGGGTCTCGTACGAGGAGTCGTCGGGCACCTGGAGGTCGAGCAGCTCGCGGACCTGGTCCGGGCGCATCTGACCGGGCACCAGGAAGGAGCCGTCGCGCTGGGGCAGCACGCGCGGCCGGTCACGGTCGTGGGGGGGGGGCGCCCCCCCCCCCCGCGCAACGCCCGCGGACGCGAGCGGGGCGACCCCCCCCGGGCCGCCCGACGACGCGGGGGAAACCGCCCAAAGCCATGACCTGGGGGGGCCGGGGCCCCGCCGCGGG